>NZ_FYEW01000001.1:926293-1235057 GCF_900187375.1 Hymenobacter gelipurpurascens
TCGTCCGTAATTTCCAGACCCAGTGGCATAGCCGGCAGCAGGTGGTGCAGGTAGGCCAGGGTACTAGGCCGGTTGGTCAGGATCAAAACCTTCTCCGGGGGTACGTGATAGTGCGTAAGCAAACGCACCAGCCTTCGGGCCAGGGCCTGACTTCGGACAACATCGGCGTTGGAACAGGCATCATCTTCGTGCAGATCCAGATGCAGGTAGGGAAAAGTGGGCCGTTGGGCCAGCAGGCTCAGCAGCGTTTCAAAGGTGCTGATCTTTTCCTGCTGAAACCAATCATAGGGCCAGCCGCCCCGGTAGTGGAGCAGCTGCAGGGCGGCGGCCGTAGTCTGACTTACGCAGCCTTGCCCATCCGACATGGAGTTGAGAGTATGATCGTGATAGAGCACCGGAATACTGTCCTGGCTTAAGCGAATATCGACCTCCACTCCATCAGCATTGCGGCGAAGTGCTTTCTCGATGCTGCGCAAGCTACTGGGCGGCAACGGATTAAACGGCAAAAAAGGCGTAAAGAAACCAGACCCGGCATGGCCTATTACCAAGGGCGGACCTGGAACAAGGGCTGAGGCCGGCATAAGCGGTGGAGGCGCCGGGGCAGCTAGGCCAGCGGCCAGCGGAGCACTACTCACAGCAAGGGACAGCACAGCCCATCGGAGGCTGGCTCCTAAAACAGTAGACATACAGGTAACTGACACTAGCAGGAAAAGTAGGAAAACTGCTCGGTGGGCATGCTATACGCTAAAAACTGCTAGGTGGGCAATTCCGTTACCTTTGCGCGCCGCGGTATGCCGCGGCTTTCACCTTCACTCCTCCCCGCTTCTGCGCATGGCATCCATTCTGGTTACCGGCTGCGCGGGCTTCATTGGCTCGCACCTTGCCGAACGGCTGCTCCACGAGGGGCACCGCGTGGTAGGCCTGGATAATTTTGATCCGTTCTACAACCGTACCCTCAAGCAAACCAACCTGGCTCAGTGCCTGGCCCACCCGCACTTCAGCTTCCACGAAGCCGACCTGCGCCACGGCCTCGATGCGCTAGTAGACGCATTGCCCGCCGACCACATCGATCTGGTGGTGCATCTGGCCGCAAAGGCGGGCGTGGGCCCCTCCGTGCGCCAACCAGTGGCCTACCTGGAAAACAACGTCATTGGGACCACCTATCTGCTGGAGTGGATGCGCCAGCGCGATATTCAGAAGCTGTTTTTTGCCTCTTCCTCTTCCGTGTACGGCAATACCAAAGAGCAGCCCTTCCGCGAAGACCTCAATCTGCAGGCGACGTGCATTTCTCCCTATGCGGCCTCTAAGCTGGCCGGGGAGCAGCTCACCTACACCTACCACCACCTATACGGCCTTGATGTTCTCAATGCCCGGTTTTTCACGGTGTATGGCCCCCGGCAGCGCCCCGACCTGGCCATTCATAAGTTTGTGCGCCTGCTCCGGGCTGGCCAGCCAATTCCGGTCTTTGGCGACGGCAGCACCGCCCGCGACTACACTTTTGTGCTGGATACGGTAGAGGGCATCACCCGCGGAGTACAGTACCTGCTGCACAATACAGGGGTATATGAAACCCTGAACCTGGGTAACAACCGCCCGGTGCCGCTGCTAGAGCTGATTGCAGCTATAGGCGACGCCGTAGGCCACTCTCCTGAGCTGCAGTTTCAGCCGATGCAGGCCGGCGATGTAGACATCACCTTTGCCGATATTCAGAAGGCCCAGCACCTGCTCGGGTACGCCCCCCAAACGTCGCTACAGGATGGCCTAGGCCAGTTTGTGGAATGGCTGGATAAGCAGGAGCCCGAATAGAACCAGTGTATAAACAGGGCAATGGGTGGTTCGGGAGGCTTCACCCCTCGGCTTTCCGCTTTCCCCGGATACCTTTTTTCAGGTGCTGAATCCACTGACCCACCTTAGAACGCGGCCGGGTGCTGGCTCGCACGCTTGACGAGTTGCGGGTTCGGGAACGGGAACGGCGAGCTGTGCTGCCCAGGGCCGATGACACTGTACGAGGCCGCTCGGCAGACCGCGCTTGCACTGCAGATTCGGGCAAATGGGCAGGCCCCGTCTTACGGATGACCTGCAGGCTCAGCCGTCGGTTGAGGGCCCGGCCCACGGGCGCGGCATTGGAGGCCACCAGGGCCTGAGCTCCATATCCCTGGGCCAGCAGCCGGCGGCTGGCTACCCCCAGGTTTATGAGGGCACGCCTGGCCGCCATAGCTCGTTCCCGACTCAGGAGCTGATTGGCACGGGCATCTCCGGAATCATCGGTGTAGCCGCCCAGCTTAACTATTGCCTGAGGAAAAGCTTTCAGAATGCCGGCTAAATTCCGGAGTTGTTCCTGCGATTCCTCGGTGAGCGTAGCGTTGCCGGAAGTGAAGGTAACCCGATCCAGGTTCAGGAGGCTGCCGGCCGAATCCAGGGTATCTACCTGCTGCGCAGGATCGGTCAGGAGGCTATACAGGCGGTATTCCGTGGAGTTGGAGCCTACCCGTTGGCGGCTGCCATCGGGTAGCGTTATAATCAGGGGTTCCCCCGTGGTATAGATATAAGTATCGGAAATGGGGTCATAGTGCCCCGCGGGCAAAACAGCGGCGGGTTTTGGCTTGGTTACCGTTTCCTGGGCAGGCTCGACCGGCGCATGGAGTCGTTGTGGTACCGCGGACCGATTGGCCACCGTAGCCACCCGCATTTCCGGTTTGCTTGTAGGCAAGGAACTAGCCGGATTCCCGGGATTGGGAAGTAAAAAATACCCACCCCCGTAGCCCATCAAATAAACCAGACCTACTGCGGGCAGCGCCAGAAGCCATTTTGAGCGCGGCAAACGGGGCAACCGAAGCATCCTGGCCCTGCCCAACCAACTACTAGCCCTGTCTGGGGTAAACGTGATGCCGCCGCCTACTTTCTCCCAGGTACCAGCTCCGGCCACTGTAAAGCGGTGAAACGTTTCTTTTTCGGGCGAATCAGTGGCAGTAGCCACAGGCGCTGCTGAAGCAACAGGCGGTGGCAGCGGCCCCGCACCAGCAGTAGGCTGGGCTACGCGCACCGTGGGGGCAACTGGTTTCGTGACTGGCTTGGGGGCAGCCTGCTTCTGTAGAGTCGAGGCAGGCTGTGCTACGGGGGCCCGAGGTGTAACAGGGGCCGCAACCTTAGCCAGCGCCTCCTGATGCTGCAACCACTGGCCAAGACCGGCGGCATCAAGGGCTGCGCTGGCCGCCAGCTGGCCTAGGGTTCCTAATACGGTCCCCACAACCACTTCAATTAGCACCGGGAATCCGGCCAGCGGAAGGCCAGTAGCGGTGGCTATCCGTTGGATGGTGAACTCGTAGTTACCGGCCAAAAGCCCCTCCATCAACCTTTGGCCGCGCCCGCCAAACGATTCAGGAGAGCCCAAGTGCTGCAAAGCCGCCGCCTGATACGCCTGTTCTGAGAGCGTCCAGATGGCTTCTTCCCCATTCGGCCGAACAAGCCGGTCCTGCAGAGTAATGATGACTAATTCCGTCAGCTGATCTACCGCATGCTTAACAACTGTTGAGCTTTGCCCAAGCGTCGTGCTGAGTTGGAGAAGAATATCCTCCGTAAAACTCATCTCGACGGCTGCCCCTATAGTTTCCTGCTGCTGCATGGGTCGACATAAAAATATTACGTCACACTAAGCCATTATTTGTATAAAAATCACAAATAGTTGCATATAAACAAACAGACGAGCTACTTTACTTCAGAATTTTCTACCGTTTGTAACAAACACAAGGTGTTGTAAATGAATGAAATCCGTCTCACAACTGGACTAGGCCAGTCTAATCGACACCAAGGCCTGCCTTCAAAACCGACAGCACCCCGGCAGAAGTTGTCTACCGGGCCGCTGTTAACTGGTTTAATTTAGAAAAGCTGAAGGAACTTACGCCACAGGCACTTGGCCCGTGTGCTGGCGGGCCTGCTCGCGGCGCAGCAGCACAATATTGCGGGTGTACACCACCATACCGGGCACGTTGCCCAGAATCAGCACTTCATCGCGGCGCAGAATGGCGTAAATCAACACCAGAAAGGAACCCACCAGGCTCACTACCCAGAAGCCCAGCGGCAGCACCGACTCGCCCTTGCGCTCCGAATACAGCCACTGGTACACAAAGCGCAGCAGGAACACTACCTGGCCTAGGGCGCCCAGCACCAGCCAGCCCCCCGGAATGGGCGTGTGCAGCATGCGCTGGAAGCTAAAGTTGGGCGTGCCCACAAAAAACAGCACCAGTGTAGCCAGCGGAAACGCATACGCCGCGGCCCGAAACCAGGCATTAAGCTTGTTCCACTCACCCAGCAGCTGCAGGTTCCGGATGTAGATACCGTAGCTGATGAGTTGGGCGCCCAGAATAACGGGGTCGTGGCGCAGGATGCCGTAGATGATCATCAGGAAGGATGATATCAGGCTGATCTGCCAGAACAGCGCCGGCACCAGCACCTGCTTGGCCCGCTCGCTTTTGATCCATTGTAGGATGATACGGCTGCTAAACAGGCCCTGCGACAACAGGCCAATAAACCGGGCAACGAGTTCGGTGCTCATACTGCAGGTGGCCTAGCCGTGCGCAGCCGCGCCGCGCTGCTGCTCTCCGATTTCGTAGTTCTTCCAGCGGCTCCGGATCCAGCGGAAACCGAAGGTATCGACCAGGGGCTTCCAGGCCCGGTTCCAGAGGTTGTATTTGGCCGTGCCGGCAAAGCGTGGGAAGTGCTGCACGGGCATTTGGTGCACTTTACCGCCCTGCAGCTGCACCAGCGCCCCCAGGAAGCGGTGCATGCCATGAAACAGCGGAATCCGGCGCGCATACTCGATCTTCATGATCTTCAGCGGGCAGCCCGTATCCTGAATACCGTCGTTGATGAGGGTGCGGCGCACCGTATTGGCAATCTTGGAAGAAAGCTTCTTCACAATAGTATCCTGGCGCTTGGCCCGGATACCGTTCACCATATCGTACTGCGGGAAGAACTCGAAGAACTTCAGGAAGTCCAGCGGCGAGGTCTGAATATCGGAGTCGATGTAGCCCAGCAGCGTGGTGCGGCAGTGGTCGATGCCCGCTTTTATGGCCGTGCTCAGGCCCCGGTTCTGACTCAGGCTGATGAACTCGTAGCGGGAGTCCTGGCGGCAGATGTCGCGCAGAATAGCCAGTGAGCCATCGGTAGAGCCATCATTCACGAACAAAACGGTGGTTGTTACCGGCGTCTGGTCCAGAAATTTGTTCATCTCTACGGCAAACTGCTGCAGGCTTTCTTCTTCATTATACACTGGTACAAGTACCGTGAGACTTTGCGTGGCCAGGTAAGCAGCGGTAGAGGGCATAAAAACGGAGGGGCGTAAATAGAGGCGCAAGGTAGGCAAGGTTTCCTCAGCAAAAAGACGAGCCTAGGCCACCTCGGTAGCATTTGCGCTATCTAACTGCCAATTATCTGAATGGGTTTTTCTTCTCAGATAAAATCACCCGGTTATATGCTGGCCGTTAGGCTCAGTGAGTAGAGAGCAAAACAAGAGAAAAGCCTGGCTTGCTTGCGCAAATCAGGCTTTTTTCGGTCAGTGAACAGGCACCGGAATACAGCAGGTGGCCTACAGCTACTCCCGGCGTACGCCGCCGGAAATAGTGGTGTGCCGCTGCCGCAGTACCTGTACAATATCTTCCAGCGAGAGGCCGGAGGCGGTCAGCAACACCAGCAAATGGTAGAGCAGATCGGCGGCTTCTCCTTTAAGGCCTTCGATGTTGCCGCCCACAGCATCAATTACGGTTTCTACGGCCTCCTCTCCCACTTTCTGGGCTATTTTGGGCATGCCTTTCCGGAACAACGACACCGTATAGGATTTGGGGTCTTCATCCGGGAACTGCTGGCGCCGCTGCACCAGGCGCTCCAGCTCCGCAATAAAGCCGACCGGTGCCATCGGGTAAGCCGATTCCTGTGGTTGCTGGAAGCAGCTGGTAGTGCCCCGGTGGCAGGTGGGGCCGTCGGGCGTGGCCCGAATCAGCAGAGCGTCCTGGTCACAGTCGGGGTGCTGGCTGACCACGGTGAGGTAGTTGCCGCTGGTTTCACCCTTCGTCCAGAGGCGCTTTTTAGAGCGGGAAAAAAACGTCACGCGGCCCGTCTGTTGGGTCACGCGCTGGGCCTCTTCGTTCTGATAGCCCAGCATGAGCACCTGCCCGGTTTGGGCGTCCTGCACGATAACGGGAATCAACCCGTCGGGCATTTTGGCGAAATCAAGTTTCATATAGTTCTGAGTTGAGTTACCTCCCCGCTGAAAGACCGCTAGGCCACCCCACCGGCTGGTTGCGGCAGTTGTTTATAGCCGCACCGGAATCCCGTCCTGGCGCAGATGTTCCTTCAGCTCCCGAATACCGATTTCACCGAAGTGGAAGATGCTGGCCGCCAGTCCGGCATCGGCGTGGGCTTGTAAGAATACGTTGGTGAAGTCCTGCTTGGAGCCTGCCCCACCCGACGCCACCACCGGAATGGTTAGGGCCCGGCTTACGGCGCCCGTAATATCCAGGGCGAAGCCATCCTTAGTGCCATCGTTGCTCATGGAGGTTAGCAGAATCTCGCCGGCGCCGCGGTCGGCAGCTTCGCGGCACCATTCCACGGCATTGCGGCCGGTGTTGTTGGTGCCCGCGCGGGTATACACCTGCCAGCCATCGGCATCGTTGTAGCGCGTATCGGCAGCCACCACAATGCACTGCGAGCCAAAGCGGGCCGCCAGCTCATCTATCAACTCCGGCCGCGCCAGTGCCGCCGAATTGATGCTGACTTTATCGGCTCCGTTCATCAGCAGCGCTTCCACGTCGGAAATCGTCCCGATGCCGCCGCCCACGGTGAACGGTATGTCCAGCTCGCGGGCCACGTCACGCACCAGCGCCACCAGCGTCGCGCGCTTCTGATTGGTAGCCGTGATATCGAGAAACACGAGTTCATCGGCGCCTTCGCGGGCGTAGCGGGAGGCCAGGGCCACCGGGTCGCCGGCGTCGCGCAGTCCTTCAAAACGTACGCCCTTCACCGTGCGGCCGTCCTTCACGTCGAGGCAGGGAATGATTCGTTTGGTTAGCATGCTTGATTCGTTGGTGGTAGGGGGAATTATAGCGCCCACTACCCGGATGATGAGTACCTGGCCTACGCCGATTTTCCAGTTCGTGCTACTGGCCTACAGCCAGGCTTTCAGCTGCTGCAGGGTAATGGTGCCTTCGTAGATAGCCTTGCCGATAATGGCCCCGTGCATTCCTATTTCGGCCAGCGCTTCCACATCCGCCATCGTCGTGACGCCGCCGCTGGCAATCAGGCGAGCCGCGGGTAGCGTCTGGCGCAGCTCCCGGTACGTTTCCAAGGCCGGCCCCTGCAGCTTGCCATCCTTGCTGACATCGGTGCAGATGAAGGTAGTGGCGCCCACCGCGAGGTAGTTCTCCAGAAATTCCTGCAGCGTCCGCTCACTTTGCTCGGCCCAGGCATTTATGGCAATATGGTTGTCGCGAAAATCAGCGCCCACCAGAATCTTATCGGCCCCGAAGGTGTGCAGCCAGCTGTTCACGGTTTCGGGTTCCCGCACCGCAATACTGCCAGCGGTTATCTGCGCGGCTCCCGCCTCGAAGGCCTGGCGCAACGCTTCGTCGCTCTGTAGGCCACCGCCGTAATCTACTACCAGGCCCGTGTGGCGCGCAATGCGCTCTAATACCGGCAGGTTCACGGGACGCTTGGCGCGGGCCCCATCCAGGTCTACCAGGTGCAGGCGCTTCACGCCGTGCTGCTCAAAGCGCTGGGCCACGGCTAGGGGGTCGGAGTCGTAGGTCGTCTGCTGGGCAAAGTCACCTTCCGTGAGGCGCACGCATTGGCCATTAATCAGGTCAATAGCAGGAATTATTTCCATGGGGCAAAGTCAAAAGTGAGAGGCACACGGTATCAGGATGCCGCTTTTATTATAGGTTCAGAAAGTTTTCCAGGATGCGGGTACCAATAGGGCCGCTCTTTTCGGTGTGGAACTGCACGGCATAAAAGTTCTCATACTGCACGGCCGCACTGAACGGTGCCGGGTACTCGCCCTGGGCAATGGTATACCCGCCGACCGGCGCATAGTAGCTATGCACAAAGTACACGTAGTCCTGCTCCTGTAGGCCGGCAAACAACGGAGAGCGAAGGTGGCCTAGCGTGTTCCAGCCCATGTGCGGAACCTTGTACTCGGCCGAGGCCGGAAAACGCACCACATCGAAAGGCAAGATGTCCAGCATTTTTGTGCCCCCACCTTCCTCACTGTGCCGGCCCAGCAGCTGCATCCCCAGGCATATACCAAGGAATGGTTGGGTGAGTGTAGGCAGTAAGGTATCCAGGCCCTGAGCCTGCAGCTCCCGCATTGCCGAAGCGGCTTCTCCTTCACCAGGGAACAACACCTTAGCGGCCCGACGGATTACCTCATGGTCGGCCGTCAGGGTTGCCTGCACGCCGAGGCGCTCCAAAGCGAACAACACCGACTGGACATTCCCGCCTTTATAATCAACTACTGCTATTTCCATTTGAGTAATAACAAGGAGACTTTGTGCTTATTCATTTGTTTAAACAGTTGGGTAAACCCGTGCCCGCTTTGTCTTCCTATCTTTTGCTGTTGAACGCCGTTAACCCGAGCACTGTTCCTCAAAAGGCACTGAGAAGCAATGGTTTTACCCATTTGTTTATACATATGGGTAAATCACAAAATGCCCTTCGTGCTTGGAATTTCCATCTTGCCGGCGTCACGCACCAGCGCCATTTTTATAGACTTGGCCACGGCCTTGAAGATGGCTTCGATCTTATGGTGCTCGTTCTGCCCTTCGGCCTTTATGTTGAGGTTGCAACGAGCAGCATCGGAGAAGCTCTTGAAGAAATGGTAAAACATTTCCGTAGGCATATCCCCGATTTTCTCACGCTTAAATTCCGCCTCCCATACAATCCAGGGACGCCCCGAGAAGTCGATGGCCGCTTGTGCTAGTACATCATCCATGGGGAGCAGGAAGCCGTACCGAGCGAGCCCGCGCTTGTCGCCGAGCGCTTGGGTGAAGGCTTCGCCCAAGGCTATAGCGGTGTCCTCGATGGTATGATGCTCATCAATGTGCAGGTCACCTTCTACCTTAATCGTCATGTCGACGCCCGAGTGCTTGCTGAGCTGGTCGAGCATATGGTCGAAGAAGCCCAGGCCAGTGTGCATCGAGGGGCGGCCGTTGCCATCGAGGTTCAGCTCAATGCTGATTTTGGTTTCGTTCGTGTCGCGTTGTACTACGGCCGTGCGAGCGGGCAGCCGCAGAAACTGGTATATTTTTTCCCAGCTCATAGTCGTGAGGGCGGCGCGCACGTCCTCCTCCCCTTCCGGCCGCATCAGGATAGACTGGCACCCCAGGTTTTGGGCGAGCTCCACATCCGTGAGTCGGTCCCCAATCACGAAGGAATGCTGTAGGTCGTAGCCCGCACCTTCGCCGAGATACTTCTGCAGCATGCCGATGCCGGGCTTGCGCGTCGGCAGGTTTTCATGGGGGAAGCTCCGGTCGATGTGCTCGTTCTCGAACTCCACTCCTTCCGAGCGCAGAATGTCGAGCATCATGGTGTGGGCTGGCCAGAAGGTATCTTCCGGAAAGCTGTCGGTACCTAGGCCGTCCTGGTTGCTCACCAACACCAGTTCGTAATCCAGCTCGCGCGCAATGCGTGCTAGGCCACTGATGGCGCCTGGTACAAACTGAAATTTTTCGCGGCTCAGGGAATCAACTTGAAAATCCGTCGGCGGCTCCACGAGGATGGTTCCGTCGCGGTCTATGAAGAGAACTTTTTTCATGAGGTAGTCTAGCGCGAACTCAGAGGTTCGTTTTGCTTGGTCAAAATAATTGGACGTGACCTAGCGCAGGTCAAGCCGGAAGCATAGGTGGCGCGAACTATCAAGTTCGCGCCACCACTCTACTTAAATTCCTGCAGGGCCTGGAGCAGCTGTTCATTTTCTGAAGGGGTACCAACCGTGAGGCGAAGCGTGCCGGCACACCCCGGCTGGGTAGTCCGGTTGCGCACGATGATACCGCGAGCCACCAGGAACTCATAGACGGCCGTAGCATCGGGGCGGAACCGGGCCAGCAGAAAGTTGGCGTCCGAAGGAAACACTTTCTCAATGATGGCCAGCTCAGGCAGGCGCTCCGCCAGCCAGTTGCGGCCGATGAGGAGTTGCTCGCGCATCTGCTCGAAGCGAGCGGCATCGTGCAGCGCGGCCAGGGCGTGCTGTTGCGTTGCCTCCGATACATTATAAGGAGGCTTGATTTTGTTGAGGAACCCAACCACGTCTGGCGAGGCAAACGCCATACCCAGGCGTAGGCCAGCCAGACCCCACGCTTTAGAAAACGTCTGGAGCACGACTAGGTTGGGGAATTCTGCCAGGCGGGTAGTCCAACTGGGAAAGGCCGCGAAATCGGCGTAGGCCTCATCCACTACCACCAAACCCCGGAAGCCACGCAAAATCTTTTCTATAGCTTCGGCGTGCAGCAGGTTGCCGGTGGGGTTATTGGGCGAGCACAAGAACACGATTTTGGCGTCGGAGGCCACTATCTGCGCAATGGTTTCGGACGCAATCTGAAAATCCGGCGTGAGTGGCAGGCGCTCCAGACGAACATCGTTCAGGTTGGCCGCCACCTCATACATTCCATAGGTAGGCGGCAACACCAGAATGCTGTCCTGGCCCGGAATGCACACTAGCCGCACCAACAGGTCGATGGCCTCATCGGAACCGTTGCCGAGGAAAATCTGGTTTTCGGCCACGCCTTTCAGCTTAGCCAGCTCCGCTTTCACGGCGCGCTGCAGCGGGTCGGGGTAGCGGTTGAACAGCTCGGGACCCGCGCTCCCGAGGCTGTTCTCGTTGGCGTCGAGCATGACATGCGCCTCTCCCTGAAATTCGTCGCGAGCCGAAGAGTAGGGTTTCATTGCCCGGATATTGGGGCGAACGAGGCTGAGTAAATCAAACATGAATCACGGATTTAGACGAATTTATCGGATTGCGCGGAGGCCATCAGTGCCAGATCAGGACGGAGCTTCACGCCGAGCGCTAAGGGCAAAGAGAATATAGGCCTAGACCCGTAATGGATGGAATTCCTAAATTCTTCGTGGCGCTCGGATAGTTAAGCAGACCTGAACCGGCCTGTTTTCTTTTCTGGCGCTTGAGTTAATCTCCGGTTATGGCTTCCAGGCGTAGGGTTACGGCCCGGGCGTGGGCGCTGAGTCCTTCGGCTTCAGCCATAGTTTCTACCACAGGGCCTACGTTCAGCAGACCTTCCGTTGTGATGCGCTGGAAGGTGATTTTCTTCAGGAAGGAATCCAGCGAAACGCCGCTGTAGTTGCGGGCATAACCGTTGGTCGGCAGCGTGTGGTTGGTGCCCGAAGCGTAGTCGCCGACAGCCTCAGGGGTATAGTGGCCTAGAAACACCGAGCCCGCGCTGGTGACGCCTTCTCCCAACTGCTCCGGGTTGCGGACGGCCAGAATCAGGTGTTCCGGGGCATACTGATTGGAGAAATACAGCATCTCTTCGGGCGTGCGCAGCAAAATTGCCCGGCTCTCCTCCAGCGCCTGAGACGCCACCGCGGCGCGCGGCAACGTAGTCAGCTGACGGGCAATTTCGGCTTTGGTTTGCTCGATGACCGACATGGAGTCAGAAAGCAAGATTACCTGCGAGTCTGGCCCGTGCTCCGCCTGGCTGAGCAAGTCGGCGGCCACGAAAGCTGGCACCGCCGAGTCATCGGCAATGATGAGAACTTCCGAAGGACCCGCTGGCATATCAATAGCCACGCCGTAGCGGGTGGCCAGCTGCTTGGCGGCCGTCACGAACCGATTTCCGGGGCCAAATATTTTATCAACCGCCGGCACCGAATCGGTACCACCCGTGAGGGCAGCAATGGCCTGTGCACCGCCCGCCTTAATAATGGTACTGATACCGAGCAGCTGCGCCGTAAAGAGAATCACGGCATTCACGGAGCCATCCTTCTGGGGAGGCGTGGTTAGCACCACTTCGGGGCAGCCGGCCAAACGGGCGGGCACGCCCAGCATCAATAGTGTGCTGAACAACGGCGCCGTTCCGCCCGGAATATAGAGGCCTACGCGCTGAACCGGCACGGCCCGGCGCCAGCAAAGTACGCCCGGCATGGTCTCTACGCGCTCCTCGTGGGGCCGCTGTGCTTCGTGGAAACGCAGAATATTGGCGTGGGCCTGCCGGATAGCCGTTTGCAGCTCAGCCGGCACTTGGGCAGCAGCGGCCGCAATTTCCTCGGGCGTTACGCGCAGATCCTGCAATTGCACTCCATCGAACTGCTGAGCGTAGTCGCGCAGGGCTACGTCGCCACGTTGGCGCACGTCCTGGAAGATGCCCAGCACGCGCTGCTCCACTTCCTGCGCCTGCTGCGCCGCGGCCCGCTGTTGTAGCGCGGCCCACTGCGACTGATCCGGATATTGAAAGATTTGCATGAATGAGAAGTTAGAAGTCAGTAGATAGAAGTGAGGAGACAGGGGCTAAAAACGAGGTGCTAAGAATGCTAACCGCGCGCTTCTGTCTTCTACAGTTCGCTTCTTCAAGAAATCATTTTCTCGATGGGCAGCACCAGAATTCCTTCGGCGCCTACCGCCTTCAACTGGCCCGTGATGTGCCAGAAGTCGTCTTCATTCACCACCGACTGCACGGACACCCAACCTTCTTCTGCCAGCGGCGTCACCGTCGGCGACTTGATGCCGGGCAGCAAGGCTTTAACGGCATCGAGGGCCGCCGTGGGCGCGTTCAGCAAAATGTACTTGTTGCGCCGGGCGCGGCGCACGGCCTGCATCCGGAACTGCAGCTGCTCCAAAATCTCCCGCTTTTCGGCCGTGAGGTTCTGGTGCGCGATGAGGACTGCCTCGGAGCGGAATACGGTTTCTACTTCCCGTAGGCCATTGCCGAGCAACGTTGAACCACTGCTTACAATGTCGCAGATGGCTTCGGCCAGCCCGATGCTGGGCGCAATTTCCACGGAACCACTGATGGTGTGTAGGTTAGCCTTCACACCGCGCTCCGCCAGGTAATCACCGAGAATCTTGGGGTACGAGGTGGCAATGTTCATGCCCTGCAGATCCTGCACTGAGTCGTAGCCGGCGGCGCGGGGCACCGCCAGGCTCAGACGGCACTTGCTAAAGCCCAGTGGCTCCAATTCCAGCGCGGGCAGCCCGGCCTCTACCAACACGTTTTGGCCTACGATGCCCAGATCGGCCACGCCATCCTGCACGTAGCCCGGAATATCGTCGTCGCGCAGGTACAGGATTTCGAGGGGAAAGTTGGTGGCTTCGGTTTTGAGCTTATAGGAGCTGGTCTGGAAGCTGATGCCGCATTCACGAATCAGGTTGAGGGAGTCTTCGCTCAGACGGCCCGATTTCTGGATGGCAAGACGAATCATAGGGAACAGGGGAAGGTGAACGGAACCAGGCATATGGCGCTGGCTAGGCCAGTGCAGGCCGGTGGGTTCGAAGGAAATTTCAGAAGAGATAAAGCCAGTGCGACCCAAACGTTGCATAGCGGCCATAAACGACCGAGGCCACCACTTTCGGGGACCGGGGAGCTACTTGCGGCTCGCCCAACGGGGTCAATATGATGCGTATATTCCTCTAGAAAGAGGAATGATGCCCGTGCAGATGATGATGCGCCGCGCGCAACCCGGCCGGAGCGCCCGAAGGGAGGGCGGCCATGTGGCGGAGAAGGCAAATGGAAAGGGCGGCGAAAGGCATGTAGGGCTGAATAGCGAGGCAAATGTACGCGCCGGTAGGTAGGATGAAAACTTTTCAAGCAAAAATTTACATCAAAGGCCCACCTTTGCGTTATCAATAACTTCCTAACCTGAATTCTGGCACCATTGTTTCGGGCAATTTTCTGAAACCAGTTTGGAGCCGGAGTTCCGTCCGCCCACCACTTATTGCCCCAGATATGTGCACAGCCCGTTTTTTAGCTCGATTGGGCTTCAGTATAAGCCTTACCATGGTAGCTACAACAGGAGCTTGGGCGCAGGCAACAACAGAAGTAGCCCCCACTGCCAGTGCGGCGGCAAGCGTAACGCCGGCCCAGCCCGGCCCGCAGCCAGTGTTGCTGCCCTTACCCCAGGCCAGTCCGCATGCTCTTACTTCCCAAACCATTGGTCTTACGGAAGTAACAGTTGATTATCATGCCCCAAGCGTGCGTAACCGTAATGTGTGGGGTGGCCTAGTGCCCTACGACCAGGTGTGGCGCGCCGGCGCCAATGAAAATACTATTCTCAGCTTCTCGACGCCCGTGCTGCTGCGTGGGCAAACCGTGCCGGCGGGTAAGTACTCCTTTTATGTGGTGCCCCATCTAGATAAAGACTGGGAGCTGGTATTGAACCGCGTCATCAACCACTGGGGCAGCGAGGGCTACGATGCCAACGCCGATGTACTCCGCATTCCGGTGATGCCCGAAACGGCTCCTTACCACGAAACACTGGTGTATTGGTTTTCGGATGTGCAGCCTACGGGTGCCCATCTGAACCTGACCTGGGAAAAGCGCACCCTGATTCTGCCTATCGAAACGGAAGTCCACAAACAGGTTATCAGCGGAATAGAGCAAGTGCTGCTGCAGAAACCCAACGATTGGCAGCTACTGGCCCAGGCCGCCGACTATCTGGTGCAGAACAACCTGCAGCCCGAGCGTGCACTTACGTATATCAATGAGTCGCTGAAGCTGCAGGATGTGGCCACCAACAACTGGATTAAGGCGCGCCTCCTGGCTCAGCAACAGGATTTCGGGACGGCCATTGTATACGCCCGCAAGGCCATCAAGCTCGTGGATAAGGAAGAGGCCCTGAAGCCTCAGCTGGCTACCATGCGCATTGCCCTCACCGAATGGCAATCTAAAGCGTACTAGGCCACTTCCTAGGCCTGTGCACATCTAAGCAAGAGTCGTTTTCTTCGGAGAGCGACTCTTTTCTTTTACGCTATCTTCCGGCGGCTAGGCCAGTCCGTTGCATGTAGCCCAGCCCGTATTCATGGAAACCTTTCTTTCAATTTGCCACGCCATTCAGCCCCTATCGGATGCGTTGCGGCAGGCTCTGCGTGAGGGAGTGCAACAGGAAGATGTTGCAGTGCGCCAACATCTGCTGCAAGCGGGCCAGGTGGCCAGTCGGCTGTACTTTCTGGAGGCCGGCGTCGTGCGGGGCTATTACCTCAAGGAGGGTAAGGAAGTAACGTCCTGGTTTATGAAGGAAGGCGACTTTGTGATTTCCATCCTGAGCTTTTTCTCGCGGCAGCCTTCGCATGAATACGTGCAGGCGCTTACTCCGTGCAAGCTATGGTCGCTAGGCCACTCGCAGCTGCAGGAGTTGTATGTGCGGTTTCCGGAGTTCAACTTTATCGGCCGCACGCTCACCGAAAAGTATTACGTGCAAAGTGAGCAGCGGGCCCTGCATCTGCGCATGCACACGGCAGCCGAGCGCTATGCTTATCTCCAGGCAGAGTTCCCCGATATCTTTCAGCGGGTGTCTCTCAAGCTCATTGCCTCGCACCTGGGCTTGACGCCGGAAACGCTCAGTCGGCTAAGGGCCCGCCGTTCTTGATATTTATCAAGAGAGTTGACCACCGCCGCCAGCACCTTTGAGACATGGTTTTACCTAACCCACTTGCCATGTTCTTCGCCTCAACTGGCCTACTGCTCTGCGGCAGCAACTCCCTCCTGCTTTCCTGGAGCCCACCACCCCTCCTGACGATTATTTTTCTGGCGTTTGCCTTTTGTTTCTTGCTGGAACGCGTGGTGCCGGGCTGGAAGCTGCCTTATGTGAAAACCTGGCCCTTGCGCGTACTCACCATCAATCTGGCCCAGCTGCTGATTGTGTTGCTGGCGGGCATCAGCTGGGAGAAATGGTTTTCTGCTTACTCGCTCTTTCACCTCTCCCAGCAGGTAGGGCCCGTAGTTGGTGGCCTGGTGGCCTACGTGGTGGCTACGTTTGTTTTTTACTGGTGGCACCGCTGGCGCCATACCCAGGACTTTTTGTGGCAGCACTTCCACCAGATTCATCACAGCCCCCAGCGCATCGAGGTCATTACCTCCTTCTATAAGCACCCGCTGGAAATGACGGTCAACTCCCTGCTCGGTGGCCTACTGGTGTACACGTTGCTGGGGCTAAGCCCGGCTGCCGGGGCCATATATACGCTCTGCACGGCGCTGGGTGAGTTTTTCTATCATACCAATGTGCAGACGCCTCAATGGGTGGACTATATTTTTCAGCGCCCCGAAATGCACCGCATTCATCATGAGTACCAAAAGCACAGCCACAACTACGGCGACCTGGTAGTATGGGACTGGCTGTTCGGGACCTACCACAACCCCCGCGAATTCCAGGCTACCTGTGGCTTCGATGCTAAGCTAGGGTCGATGCTGCTCTTCAAAGATGTGCATAAGGAATCCGGACAGGCCTAGAACCGCACAATGGCCCGCAGATTGACGACGCGCTGCGATAGGAAGTTGGGCACGGCATACGTGCGGCCGTTCAGATCCTGGAGGTAGCTGTAGCCGGCCACGTTGTCAGCCCCCAGAATATTGAGAATTTCCAGACTCAGCCAGAGGCTTTCCAAATTGATGGCCTTACCACTCGTCGGCTCAGCCGTAGTGCGCAGCGCCACCACTTTGGAAAAGCCCATATCAACCCGCTTGTAGCTGCGCGTGAGCCGGCTGGTGCCCCGCAGATCAGGCACACCGGGCGGGCTGAACGGTAGCCCAGTCCCAAACACTAGGTTCACGTAGCCTTTCACCGAGGGGTTGGTGGGCAGGTTGTCCTGGAAGAAGATGCCCAGGTTTACGCGCTGGTCTGAGGGACGACGGATGTAGCCCTTCGGCTCGCGGGCCAAAAGGCCACCCTGGTTGTCGTAGGTTGAGATAGAGTCGCCGGCCACGTTTTCGCGGGTGGTGAGCACGCCCAGGCTAAACCACGATTCCACGCCTTTTACAAACTCGCCGCTCACTCTGGAATCGATGCCGGCGGCGTAGGCGCGGGCGTTATTCTTGGCGAAGTAGCGCAAACGCACGTTGTCGATATCGTAGGGCACTACATCCGTCAAGTACTTGTAATAGGCCTCTCCAGTGAACCGGAACGGTCGGCCCCATTGCTTGAACCGCACTTCATTGCCCACAATAAAGTGCAACGACCGTTGCGCCCGCAACTCCGGATTGATGTAGCCCACCTGATCCTGCGGGGCCCCAATCTGAGTGCGCAATTCCCGGTAAAAGGGTGGCTGCACATACACGCCCGCCGCTGCCTTCCACGACACGTTGGGCCGGCGGGGGCTGATAAAGGAGTATTGCACCCGAGGGCTTACGGTCGTTTGCCGGTTTACCGTCCAGTAATTCACCCGGGCACCATAGGTAAGTGTGCGCAACGAATCAAACACATACGTGTGCTGCACATACCCCTGATACCGGGTGCTTATTAGGTTTAACTCGGAGCGCAGGCGAGTGCGCCGAGCATCGGGCACAAAGCCAGCTGAGTCGGCGAAGCTATACTCGTTTAGCACATCGTCGATGTTCTCCCGACCCGCTTTCAGGCCCCAGCGCACCGTATTGGCCTGGCCCGGTGTCCAGGTGCCCCGGGTTTCCAGCGTAGCTATGCGGGCCGTAAGGTTGTTGCGGGAGTGGTCGAAACGGGTAGCGAGGCTGCGCTCAAAGTTCTTTTTTTTGTAGTCCGGCGAGTTGGGGTCCGTATTAATTTCCGCCAGCGAATAGTTCGCTTCTACATCCCGGTATTCAAACTCGCGTGAATACAGCATTCCCGCCAGCAGTTCCATCTGCAGATTATCCCGAAAGTTGTGGCGCAGATTCAGCCCGCCCTGATAGGTATCGTACTGCATCCGCTCCCGGCCCTGATACAGGATAGTAAGCCGGGTGTACTGGTTTACATCGGTGCTGAACGTGCTTTCGCCGCTCTCGGGGCTGAAGCGGAAATCGTTGTGGCCAAATGTAGTCAGCAGGCCTAGCAAGGTCTTATTGGGGTTTTCCTTCGGGCCCAGGGCGGCTTTTATGTAGCTCTGCCCATCATAGAACGTAGGGTTGTAGCCACCACGCTGCTGCTCCAAAGAGCGCAGCACGTACGTGGCGTTCTTGTAGCGAATACCGGCCAGGTAGCTGACGCGCTTGTTGGGTGAGGTGGCTTCAACATGCACTGAGCCGCCCACTAGGCTCGCGGATACCGAGGCGCCGAACTTGGTGGGCTGCTTATAATCAATACTCAGGACCGAGGAAAGCTTGTCGCCGTACTTGGGTTGCCAGCCTCCGGAGGAAAACTCAATCTGGTTTACCAGATCGGGGTTGATGAAGCTGAGACCTTCCTGCGCGGCCGCCGTAACCAGAAATGGCCGGTAAATCTCGAAGCCATTCACGTACACGAGGTTTTCCTCGTAGTTGCCGCCGCGCACGGAATAGGTGCTGGTCAGCTCATTGGTACTCGTTACGCCGGGCAGTGTTTTAAGGATGGCATTGAAGTCGCCGAAAGGTGAAGGAATTTCCTTGGCTGCCCGCGGATCGAGGTGGATAATGCTGACCTGCTCGCGGGTATCGCCGGCATCGGAGCGGCCGCGTACCGTCACGTTGCCCAGGGCACTAGTTTCTTCGGTAAGTGTGAGGCTTAATTCGCGCTGCTCGCTCAGATTAATAGGCACGCGCAGGGTGCGGTAGCCCAGGCGTCGCACCACCAGCACCGGCGACTTTCCACTCAGCGGGCGCACCACATTCAGTCCGAAACGCCCCAGATCATCGGTGGTAGTACCGCCCGGCTGACCCTCCACTCCCACGCTCACCTGCTCCAGCGGCTGGCCGGCGGCATTGCGCAACGTACCCGTCACGAGCACGCGGCCTACTTGCTGGGCAACGGCAACCGGCGCCGTGAGCACCAGCAAGAGCCCCACAGCGGGCAAGGGCTGCTGAAGAAAAAGCAGGCACAAGGTCTGGCGGGCGAGGAAACGTGGGAGCATGCGCTTAGTCGAGGTCGGCAGTTCCGGTCAGGGCGGAAAGTTGCTGGCGCATGTCGGCGAGAGTGGCCACGGGGTCGGGTGAGTGAAACACGAAGGAACCCGCCACCAGCACGTCGGCTCCGGCTTCTACCAGCGCCGCCGCGTTATCGAGTGTTACGCCACCGTCAATCTCAATCAGCGCCTGTGAGCCGCTATCTACCAACAGTTCTTTCAGGGCTGCCACTTTGCGCAGGGTATTCGGGATGAAGCTCTGCCCACCAAACCCGGGGTTCACTGACATGATGCACACCAGATCCAGGTCCTGGGCAATGTCTTCCAGCACCCAAACGGGCGTATGGGGGTTCAGGGCCACTCCTGCGCGGCAGCCCAGCTGTTTGATCTGCTGAATGACCCGGTGCAGGTGGGTGCAGGCCTCGTAATGAACCGTGAGGTTACTGGCTCCCGCGTCGCGGAAGGCTGCCAGGTAGTGCTGCGGCTCCTCAATCATCAAATGCACATCGATGGGCTGCTTCGCGTGGCGATGCACGGCTTGCAAAACGGGAATACCGAAGGAGATATTCGGCACAAAACGTCCGTCCATTACATCGAAGTGAAGCCAATCGGCGGCACTGCCGGCCATGCGCTCCGTTTCGAATTGCAGATTACCAAAATCAGCCGCCAGAAGCGAGGGAGCAAGCAACGGGGCCATACGACGAGTAGGGTTCATACCACGAAGGTAGCAGTTTAAGAGGAAGCGGTGCGGGTGGGTTTGCAGGATTTCAAGCTCCCACAAAGCACCAAAAAGCCAGCCATTCGGCGCTAGGCCAGTAGGCAGCTCCTCAACGAGCCGACTGAGGTTTCATTGCCCTCCTCGACTTCATGTTGGAACTTGCCACTGGCCTAGCACCCAATGGCTGGCATACTAGAGCGAGCCGCTGGCGCAGACTGGCCTAGCGAGGCGGCTTATTTATCGGTTTTTTCCCAGGCGCGCCAATCGAGCTTGCCATCTTCGGTTTTGCGTAGGAACACCGTCTGGTCATCATCCTGGCGCTTGCCGAACGTAACATCGGCCCGGCAGTCAACGCACTTAACCGAGGTGTACTTGAATTTATCCTGCGCCACGCGGGCAGTCAGATCGAGGTTATCGGAGCCACAGATACCGCATTTAAGGACATCAGGAAAGCTCAGACGGTCGTATTCCGCCACTACTTCGTGGAAATTGGGGCCTTGTACAGTAAAGTGAAACTGCCGGCGCCCAATGCGCTTGGAGACCATCATTTGTAACATACTCAGGGAGAGGTAAAAAGTAGAAAAAATGCTGTAGGGCTGTTCTATGCAACATTCTTCGCACAGAAATAATTGCTCAATAACTAATTAAATGTGCAATTATCCAATATAAATAGCAAATTTCATTACTTAGTTGATTTTCAATAGCTAACGCGTTATTACACCATTCAACAATTGTCAGGCATAGCTTGTAAAATGGCCTAGGCCTATAGCTTCACGAACCGAACAGAGCGTTGCTCTTTGCCCGCATTTACCGTGCAGATATAGACACCTTTGGCCAGATGCCCGGGCAGCAGCCGGATATCCTTGGAGCCGGAAGCAGGCACCTGCTGCTCGGCCATCAGCCGCCCCCGCGAATCAAAGATGCGCACCCGTAGCGGCTTGTTGCGTAATCCTTCGGCAAGCTGCAAATACAACTCGTTGTCTTTGGCCGGATTGGGGTAAATCACGAGTTCCTGCTTCGGCGCAGCAGGAACTGCGGCTAAAGGCGAACCGGGGTTTACCAGATTCTGGGCCCGCACAAAGTGCGGAATTCCGTACCCTACTTCGTCGTTGGGCATGGTCGCGCGGGTACCGGAGCGCTGCAAAAAACTGATAACCTGCTGAGCCGTGAAAGTAGGATTGGCCTGCCAGAAGCCCGCCGCCATACCAGCCAGCACGGGGCAAGAAAAGGACGTGCCGTTGCCTCGAGTAGCCGCGCCCGAAGGCGACAAAACCGCGGTTTGCTGCCCCATAGCCGCTAAGTTGGGCTTGATGCGGCCATCAGCAGTTGGCCCCAGGGAGCTAAAGCTGGCCCGGTTCAGCAAGGAGTCAACGGCTCCTACCGTCATAATCGAGTCGGCATCGGCGGGAGTGGTAATGTAGCGCCAGGAGCTGTTACCCTCGTTGCCGGCACTGCTTACCACCAGCATGCCAACGCGGGCGGCTATTGTGGCTGCGCGCGTTGAGATGGTAGTGCGGCCATTCAGATCATTATAGGTGTAATCGATGGAAGGATAATCAAAGGTGTTGTAGCCCAGCGAGGAGCTGATGATGTCCACCCCGGCGGAATCGGCGTATTCGGCGGCAACAAGCCAGTTCACTTCCTCAGCCGGGTGCTCCGATTTTATATCCTCCGTAATGAGCAGATGGTACGTGGCTTTGGGCGCCGTTCCGATGTAGTAGCCTGATTGGCTCACTCCCATCGTAGACAGGCAGTTGGTACCGTGGCTGCTGTACTGGTATACCGCTTTGTTTTTATCAACGAAGTTGAATACGCTGCCCAGGCGCTGCTCCTGAGCGAGGGAGGTAAAGACCGGAGCGGAGTTGGCTCCCTGAAATCCGGCATCGAATACCGCAATCTGCATCCCCTCGCCCCGAAAACCAGCATCGTGCATCTCTACGGCCCCAATCATATTGGCCTGGGTGAACGCCGGACCGTATTCGGCCCGGGTACCCCGGTTTTGTTCGGCGGGTTCCTGGTCTACGCCGTCGCGCTTGCGGGAGCCGGGCAGGCCGCGGTTTACCGTTTTCACTTGTTGCACGCACGGCAAGGCCTGGAGTTGCGCAAGGGTTGCCGAATCGCAGGACACGACGGCCGCATTAAACCAGCGAGACGTGTACCACAGCTGCGCGCCAGCCACCGTCTTTACCTGCTGCACATAGCTCGGGTTCACGGGCAAATCGCGGGGTGTTACGGCAATATTCTGCCGCTTCCGCCGCTGCAGCGCCCGCTCCGAAAGGTAGGCCTGTGGCTTGCTGATACTATAAGGAGAAGCGGCTTTGTCGCGGAAGTACACCAAGTGTTTCCGTACAGTACCGGCGGGAGGTACGGAGGTAGCGGGCGGTCCGGGAGCTGCTGCAGAGGTCAGCAGCGTACCCGTCCAGTAAGCTGCACAAAGCAGTAGATGGGAAAGGCGCATTCAAAACATGGAATAGCTTGCTGGAAGATACGAAGGAAACCTGCTTCTGACCAGTGTTCCCACAGCTTTTCCTGTCCGGTAGAAGCTAGAGAATTCTCTATATAGTATAACTACATCCTTAAAAGCCAAAGCCCGAAACAAGCCGTTCTATCACAAGAACAGCCTGTTTCGGGCTTTAGGGAAAACAGGATAGCTCTAGAAGCAGCCTGTAGCTACTAGCTAGGCCACCGCAAAATCACTTACCGGACTCTACCAGCACTTCCCAGCGCGACTGTCCGCGGTAAACGTACGAGGGAGTTGGCACGCAGGTAGGGCTGTTGTCGCAGTAGGTAAAGCGCCGACGCACGCGGTATACCAGCCCTAGGCCCTTAGCAAACGTTTCGTGGCGCACCGTCGCGTAGAACAGATTTATATCGTCGGCAGTGGTCGTGACGGTGTTTTCGAAGGAAAGCTGGCGGGTGCCATTCTGCACCATCAGCGACTGGCCTACGCGCTCATACCGACGCGTTTCGGCGTCGACAGAATCTACGGTATTGAACGCGTTCATGCTCCAAACACGCCCCTCCTTCACGGGAAATACCAGATCTACGGTCTGGCGGTTGTTGCGCTGCACCAGCACCCGCCGCGGCGTGGCCGAAACCAACAGCACGCTATCTACTTTCCAGGCCGAGGCCGGCGTGGCCCGGCGCGACCGAATTACCTGGTAAGCCGGCTGCCCCGTAACATCGGTCACGGCGTCGGACTCTACCTGCTCCCGAAACTGGAACCGCGACACCGTAGGCTTGCCATCTGTGTAGGTGGTATCAGCCACGTCATAAATGCGGTAGGAGCCGACCTCCAGGGGGTAATAGTCCTGGCTCAGATCAGGTACGGCTTCGGTTTCATTCTTGCAACCCGCCAGGCCTAGGCCTGCCAGCAGCAACAGCTTAACACCTTGAGCTGCACGGCGCTTTGCCAGCAGGCGCATAAGAGAATAAGGGTTCTTCATAGAGGAGCTATCGAAGCAGAAAAATAGCAGAATTACAGTTGACAAACAGCATGCGGTACCGTGTGCTGCCAAAACGGCCCGGCGGCTGCTTTCGTTCGAAAGGCCGCCGGGCCGTTGTTTAGCGAGGCGTTAACGTGGCGTAGGCCACCTTATTGGGCTGTGGCTACAAATTCGGAGGGCTCCGGAATTTCGCCAATTGTGTGGCGCTCAATCCAGCCGCCACCCAGCACATCTTCGCCATCGTAGAAAACAGCCGCCTGACCAGGCGTCACGGCGTGCACGGGCTCCTCGAAGTAGACGTAGATTTTATCTCCCTTCTGCTCCAGAAACGCGGTAGCGCCATCGTGGTTATACCGGATTTTGGTGTTGCTGCGCACCAAGCCGCGGCCTTCCAGAGAGGCATATTTGCCCATGTTCAGCTTGCCCACTACGGTGCGGCTGCTGGCCAGATCTTCGAAGTTGCCGAGTACAACGCGATTCGTTTCGGGGTCAATGGCCGTTACATACACCGGGAAGCCTAGGGCCACACCCAAGCCTTTACGCTGGCCAATGGTGTAGAACGGGTACCCTTCGTGCTTGCCTACTACGGTGCCATCGCGCAGCACAAACTCGCCGCCCGCTACGCGTTCCTCCAGGCCCGGCACGCGGCGGCGCAGGAACCCACGGTAGTCGTTATCAGGAATAAAGCAGATTTCGTAGCTCTCGGGCTTGTTTACGAGCTCGGTAAAGCCTCGCTCCCGGGCAAAGTCATAGATAGCCGACTTACGCAACTGGCCTAGCGGGAACAGGGTGCGCGCCAGGCTCTCCTGGGTCACGCCCCAGAGGGCGTAGCTTTGGTCCTTGTTGTCGTCGAGGCCTTTGCTGATGACGTAGCGGCCATCTTCCTGCCGAATTTGGGCGTAGTGGCCCGTAGCAATAAACTCACACCCCAGCTGATCGGCGCGGCGCAGCAGCGCGTCCCATTTAATGTGGGTATTGCAGAGCACGCACGGGTTAGGCGTGCGGCCGGCCAGGTATTCCTCCGTGAAGTTGCTGATCACGAAGTCGCCGAACTCATCCCGAATATCAATGATGTAGTGCGGGAAGCCCAGCTCCACGGCAATCTGGCGGGCATCGTTGATGCTGTCGAGAGAGCAGCAGCCGGTTTCCTTCTTGCTGCCGCCCGCCGAGGCGTAATCCCAGGTTTTCATGGTCATCCCGACCACTTCGTAGCCCTGTTCGTGGAGCATCACGGCTGCCACAGAGCTGTCGATGCCGCCGCTCATAGCAACCAGCACCCGTCCTTTCGTAGTATTCATAAGAAAATGAAAAGCGCCCGGAGCGTGAAAGGTTCCGGCCGTTGCTGCAAAGGTAACGGGTATTGGCCAGTGCGCTTCGGTGACAGCACGGCCGGCTGGCATTATTTGAGAGAAAACAGGATACGAACTGGGAATGTGGCGGGATTTTCCCCGAATATTGCAGGTTCAAATGCCGATGACTGGCCTAGCGGCTACATCACAAACTTCCCACCTCTCGATTTTCGACTTTTCATGGCCCTTATCGTTCCCGTTATGGTGCGTGGCATCAATAACTTGTCCGACGCCCGCTATTGCGCCGGCATGGGCGCCGACTGTCTTACGTTTCGCCTAGACCCTTCCTGGCCCGACCACCTCACCCCCGAAGCGGTACAAGAACTTAGCGGCTGGGTATCAGGCGTGCAGCTTATTGGTGAGTTTGACACTCTGCCCGTAGCCGATATCAATGCGTTGGCGCGCACCTGTGGCCTACACGCGGTGCTGCTCCACCGTCGGCGCCCCGCCCAGGAACTGGAGGCGCTGGAAGTGCCCGCTTACAAGCTCACCAACTGGGTGCCCGATATGCTTCCCGAGGATGTGGAGCTGCGCTTCCGGGAGCAGCTGCCGTATTATGCCGGCTTTGTGCTAGCCACGCCGCCCGTGCAGTTACCCAATACCACCGAACTGACCCGCCTGACTGAACAGGCCCGCATTTACTCGTTGTGGCTAGGAGCCGGCTACGCTCCTACCGACATACGCAGATTTGTTGAAACGGTGCGGCCCGCTGGTATTGTGCTGGAAGGCGGCCACGAAATCAAACCCGGCCTGCGCGACTTTGAGGAAATGGAAGCCGTGTTTGAAGCCCTGGAAGACGAATAATTGCCGCTAGGCCATCACGGCCGTTACGGAATACAGCGGCTGCGCTAAGTCAGGGCTGCCCTCTACGTGCAGGTGCTCGGCGGCCTCGTGCGCTGGCAGGCTCTTCATAAATAAGCGCCAGGCCGCGTTGCCCGCTAGCTCAACGGAGGTTTCTACCGGCCCCGTGTACGCCTGGCCTAGCTCCCAGGCCTCAGCAACTCGACGCAGATACCACGTGTCGCCGGCTGGCCCATTTACGTGAAAACGCAGAGTGGTGCCAGCCGGCGCCTCTGTGTGCCGGTAATGATGCGGAAGCGCCCGCACGCACGTCGCCAGAAAAGGATGATACAACTCCCGGGTAAGCAAGGGCGCCTCCTGCCCCACTGCCAAGCGGAGTTGCTGCTGGTGGTGCCACTTTTCTGTGTACTCGCGGTCCACATGGAACCAGTTGAGCGACTGTTCTTCTCCGGCCCAGGCAACGGAAAAAACGGCAGGTGCCTGCGGCTCCAGCGAGGCCATATAGTTGCAATACGCTACGCCACTCACTTCCAGCAGCCACGTAATTACGGCGGGGCTGAGCCGCTGGCCTACCGCAACCCAATCCGCATTCAGCGCATTGAGGTACTGAACCACATCAGGATACGCCGGGCTGGCCGGGCCTGAGTCAGCAAAATGCCCATCGCGCAGCATCGACAAGGTGCGCAGATTTCCATCGAGCAGGTGCAGGGCCACATCGCGCACGCTCCATCTTGGCGCTACCGTTGGCAGCTCCCACTCCGGCTCCCGCAGGGAGCTTATTACCTGCTGCAAGTGCTGATCCAGCACCGGAAGCAAATGCGCCGTATGAAGTTGCGGAAGCGGTTGCATATGCTGTTAGTCAGGCCTAGGCCAGGTTAGCTGAGCTGAAACTGCAGATATTTGATGGGCACACCCTGCGCGCGGTACTTGCTCTCAAAGTTGGTCACGATGTCCTCGGCGTGCGGCAGCAGTTCCGGCGTAGCATACAAATCCTTGGTGTAGGCCAGTATGGTCGTGCCGGGTCGCTCACGCACGGTTTCCAGCGAATAGTCGAACAGGTCCTCGTTATCGGTTTTGAGATGCACAAGTCCGCCGGGGCGCAGCAACTCTTGGTACAGATTCAGGAAGCGCGGCGAGGTCAGGCGACGCTTGATGTCCCGGTCGCGGGGACGCGGATCGGGGAAGGTAATCCAGATTTCGTGCAGCTCGCCCGGGGCAAAGTGCGTGAGCAGGTCGTGGGCGCGGGTACGTACGAAGCCCACGTTGGAGAGGCCTAGCGCTTCGGCCCGGCGGCTGCCACGCCAGATACGGTCGCCTTTGATATCAAGTCCCAGAAAATTGCGCTCCGGATAGCGCTCGGCTAGCCCAACGGTATATTCGCCTTTGCCGCAGCCCACTTCCAGCGTAATGGGGTGCTGATTCTGGAAAAACTGCTCGTGCCAACGGCCACTTAGCTGCTGGTAGTTGTCTTTGCCGGGCTCTACAATATCGGCTCGCTCAGCGTTGTCGGCAAAGCGCTTTAGTTTAATACGACTCACGAAAGGTGAAATAGTGAGGTGGAGAAATGGTGATGTTCCGGTGGTCTAGTATGGCGGATCAGAGCTTACAGCTCCTCAATCTCGGCCACTACAAAGGTACTGCCCCCAATGAACACCACATCATCGGCGGCAGCAGCAGCCCGTGCTGCGGCCACGGCGGCGACTACAGGCCCGTACACCTGGCCTAGCAGGCCTAGCCCTGCAGCCCGCTCGGCCAGCTCCGTAGCCGGCAACGCCCGCGGAATGCTCGCCTGGCAGAAGTAATAGGTTGCTTCACGCGGCAAGAGTCCCAGCATCTTCGTCACGTCTTTGTCATTGACAACGCCCAGCACAAAGTGCAGCCGGTTGTACGGCAGGCGCGCCAACTGCTCCGTCACAAAGCGCAGGCCAGCCTCGTTGTGGCCGGTATCGCAGACAACCAGCGGCCGGCGCCCCAGAATCGTCCATCGCCCTCGAAACCCGGTGAGGCGGCGCACCTCGCGTAGGCCAGTGCGTACGGCCGCTTCCGGAATAACAAAGCCTTGCTGGCGCAACTCCTCTAACACCGCCAGCACACCGGGCAGGTTTAGCCGTTGATAGTCGCCGGCCAGGGCCAGTTCCAGGTTATCGAGGTACAGTTCTCCGTTATGTGTTACGCGGAGGTGCTGCACATCCTCATCAGGGGCAGCGGGCCGTGTAAGCGCCACTTGGTACGCCTGATCGGCAAATAGCAACGTGGCTCCTTCAGTCGCCGCTTTTTCCACGAATACTGGCTGCACTTCCAGCTGGGTTTGGCTGATAATGGCGGGCACACCAGACTTGATAATACCGGCCTTCTCCCCGGCTATTTTGGGCAGCGTATCGCCGAGCAGGTTCTGGTGGTCGAGGCTGATGTTGGTTATCAGGGAAACGAGTGGCTGAATAATGTTCGTGGAATCGAGCCTTCCGCCTAGGCCTACCTCCACAATGGCGATATCCACTTGCTGCTCCGCGAAGTACGAAAAGCAGAGGGCCACACACATTTCAAAGAAGGAAGGCTGCACCTTTTCAAACTGCGGCCACCAGCGCGCCACCCATTCCACCAGATACTCGGGCGCCAGATCCTGGCCGTTTACCTTAATGCGTTCCGTGAATTCGCGCAGGTGCGGTGAGGTGTATAGGCCTACCTTGTAGCCAGCCGCCTGCAGTACCGCCGCCAGCAAATTGGAGCTGCTGCCCTTGCCGTTGGTGCCCGCCACATGTACGCTCCTAAACCGGCGCTCGGGGTGTCCGGTGAGTTCGGCTACCGCTTCCGTATTGCCCAGCCCCGGCTTATACCCCGCCTCGCCCACGCGCTGAAACATAGGGAGCTGGTTGTACAGAAAGTCGAGGGTTTCGCGGTAAGTCATGGGCGGATGAGTTAAAAATTGCCGGGGGCCGTTGCCTATTAGCTGTTGCCAGATACCCATTCACCATGTATCCTTGATCAGGACTGACAACTGGCAACAGGCAACTGAAACAGGCCTACAAAGCAAAGCCGCCGGCCGGAGAATTCCGACCGGCGGCCCTGAAAATGCTTGAATACGTTAGGCTATTGGACTGTGAAGCGGAAGGTGTAGAAGCCGGTAGCGCCGCCCTCGGCGGAGCTGGTACGACGAAATTCTACTTTCTCCAATGCGTCGCGGCAGGCGCGGTCCTGGGCTGGCGACACGTTGCCGGAAACTTTAGCAACGGACTCCACTTCGCCTTCCGCATTAATTTTGATCCGGTAGCGTACAAAGCCCGAGTTGTTATCCAACGCCGATACGTTGGGCTTGCTTACCACGGCCCAGCCCGACATTTCTAGGCCACCGCTGCCGGGGCTGCTCCCTTTGCCACCACTGCCAGGCTCACCGGAGTAAGCCGTGCCACCGTATGTGCCGCGGGGGTCGCCTTTATCGCCTACGGTGCCGGGGTTGTCGCCATTGTTGTTGCCGGTGGGTGCATTGCTGGTACCATTTACGCCATTACCGCCGCCATCTGCGCGGTTGGCTTTGGGCGTGAACACGGCCCGCTGATCTACTTTCGGGCGCGGCGGCTCTGGCTTCACCTCTTCTTTTACCGGAGCCGGCTTAGGCGTGGGCGGTACCGTTACGGGGCTTTCTTCGGCCTCGCTGGTCACTACGCGCTCCTGGCTGGGCGGCGTGGGCTCGGGCTGCGCTACTGGCCTAGGCGGCGTAGGATCAGGCTGCGCGGCGGGCGGGCGGCTGTCTTCGCGGTTCTTCGATTCGTTGGCAGGCGCCTGGCTCTGGATGTCGCCGGAGCCCACTTCATCTACGCCGTAGTTTAGTTCTACACCGTCGCCACCCAACGTTTCGAGAGGCGGATCGGGGCCTTTGAAAACAGTAAAGATGAACAGCGCCGCCAGCGCCGCATGAATCAGCACGGTACCTAGCAGGGCTTCGCGCCGATGTTCCTCACGATATTCAGTTGCCATGGATGAAGTAAGTTGCGTAGGCCACCTGGCGCAAAACCAGGTAGCCGGGTGGGCTGTCAAACAATACGCCCCGCTCCGAAAAACGGCAGACGGGGCGTGTTGTACTCTTCTAACGGCAAAGCCGCACATGCTGGTTCAGAGAGCGAAGTGGCCTACACAGTTCTAGGCCACTCTAAAGCCTCTACTTACCCGATGATTGCTGTGCCTGCGTGGCCATGACCATCTTGATTTTCAGACGATTTCCTATTTCCAGGATATCCACCAGCTTCTGCACGTTCAGGGAAGCATCGACGCGCAGCACGGCCGTGGGGCTTTCGAGGCCCTGCACGCGCTGGGCCAGCTCGGTTTCCAGCTGCGCGGGAGCAATGGGCGTACGGTCAATAAAATACTGCCCGCTGGCATCTACCGATACCGTGATGGGCTGCTTCATGGCCTGCTTGCCCGAGCGGGCATTGGGCAGCATGAGCTTGATGACGTTCGGGTTCACCATCGTCGAGACAATCAGGAAGAACAGCATCAGGAAGAACATGATGTCGTTCATCGAGCTGGTCTCGACGTGGGAAGAAAGCTTACGGCGCCGGCTGAGGTCCATGCGGTCGGTGAAGTTGTGAAAGGTGAAGTTGTGATGGGCTAAACGTGAAAGAAGTATCGAGTCAATTCACAAGTTCACCTTTCACAACTTCGCCACTAGTTGTCCTGCAGAATGTCCATGAACTCGATGGCCGAGTTCTCCATGCGAAAGACCATGCGCTCCACCATGATGCTGAGCCAGTGGTAGCCTACGTGGGCCACGATGCCCACAATCAGACCAGCCGCCGAGGTCACCATTTTGGTGTACAGACCACCCGAAATCTGGGCAATACCAAAGTCGCCGGTGGAGCTGATGGCGTAGAAGATCTTGATAACACCGATGATGGTACCCACGAAACCGAGCATGGGCGCGATACCGGCCACAATGCCTAGTACGTTGATGTTTTTCTCGAGGCGGGCAATTTCAATTTTGCCAACGTTCTCGACACTCGTTTCAATTTCCTTGAGCGGCAAACCAATACGACGGATACCTTTCTCGATCATGCGCGCCAGCGGTGTGGAATTCTGAGCGCAGAGCATTTTAGCGCCTTGCAGGTCTCCCTTCACCATTAGGCCCCGGATGCCGGGCATAAACGACTCGGAAACTGCGCCCGCCTTGCGGATGGTGATGTAGCGCTCCAGAATAATATACACCGAAACGAAGAGCAGCAGAAACAGCGGAACCATGATCCAGCCGCCGGCAAAGATCAGGTCGATGAGGGAAAGTCCGGAGGCAGCGTTGGCGGCCGCGTTGGCAGCAGTGGCGGCAGAGTCAGCGGCGGCGGGAGAAGCCGCGGGAGCTGCTGCGGCCCCAGCGGGCACTTGCAGCAGCAAGGTGAGAAGCGTCATGCTAGTAGTTAAGTACCCAAAGTGTATTTCCTAAACGGCGGCGCTGTGCCTGCGCCTCCCGATCGGCCGACGTGCGGTCAGCGTAATCGGCTACGGAGAGCTTATACTGGCGGCTACCGGCCTGGGGCAAAATAACCCGGGCGGGGTGGCCTAGCCGTACGAGGGCCTGACGACCTTTTTCGGCATTGGCCAGACTGGTATAGCTGCCAGCAATGATGTAGTAACGGCCCGTACGGCTTTTAATTGTCGCGGATTCAGCACCAGAAGTTGCATTGGTAGCCGCTGCTTTTTCCCAGCCGGGCACCTTTGTCTTCGCTTTTGCGGCAGATTTAGCCGGTGCTTTCTGCGCACCGGAGGCAACTACAGAAGCCACTACTGGCTTACGAGCAACGGGCTTTGCAACAACTGGTTTCTTGGCAACTGCTACGGTAGGCTTTGCAACAGCAGGCGTAACAGCTGGAGCAGGAGTTTCCAGCATTTCGCGTACCGGATCGGGTGTTGCCGCTGTCATTTCAGAGGCCAAGGCCGCTTGCTGACGTGCCATTACCGGCTGCTGCACTGGTTGCTCATTCTGCGCTACACTTGGCATCGAAATTCGCCAGTTTTCAGGCAGATAGCCCAGCATATCGACGGCCATATAGTTAGCTGACAGCACGAGGCCCGCAATTACAACCATGGCCACCTTGCGGGCGGCGCGGGTTGCCCGCGAAGTACGCGCCGCCGACAGCAGTGGAGCTGGGGCGGGCCGCTCCCGAGCCATCATGGCATCCGTCGCCCGGATAGGTCTAGACACTAGTTCGGGCAGGCCAAAGCTGGCATTTAGCAGATTTTGCGAACCCGTGTACTCAAACTCTAGGCCTCGGCCAGCGGCACGGCGGAATAAGCCAATGCCCCGCAGCTCGGCACGTTGGCCGGTTTCGAGTTCTTCCTGCATCCGCAGCACGGCTTCGCGCACCAGCTGGCGGGCTTGGGCAGTGCTTACGTCCAGGGCCCGGCTCAGGGCATCTACCAGCAGCCCGTCGTTGCGGGTCAGGGACTGGTTGAATGCTACGCGTTTGGCGGGCGGCACCAGGGTATGGCGCACTGGATGAATCCGGGCCGGCTCGTACTCAGCAATCAGCCCCCCGAAATCAGGGATGATGACGCAGTCATGGTCGCGGAGCAGGGTGCGGATATGGTCGGAAAGCTGCATGCGGAAGACGTGCTAGTTTTTTAATGGTAAGCTACTGCAGTCGGCTGATTTACCCAGACAATCAAATGCAAAAGCGGCGAGCGGCCCTAGGCCACACGCCGTATGCATTGGCATACCCTGGGCTTGAGTGGTTATGCAACGAAGCCGAAGCTCCAGCACCACCCCTCAAAGTATCAGCAGATTAGAATTGATAAGTTGCGCCAGCCAGCACGTTGATTCCCTTCACCGGATAGTTTAGGAAACGCTCATACTTGCGGCCCAACAGGTTGTTGCCTAGAGCAAATATGGACAGATTTTCCATAATGCGGTAATCTGCGCGCAGGTTCAGGTCAATAACCGTGTCGGTTGGGCGGACAATTTGAGTATAGGTCGCGGGCGAAGGGCCAGGCGGTACGGAAGGAATTTCCTGACGCTTATAGCTGGCGCCGTAGCTGGAGCTATATGTGTAAAGCTCGGCCCCAAGCAGGAGCTTATCATACATGTTATACGTCCCGAAAAGCGTCGATTGGAAAGCCGGACGATGAAAGGCCTTGGCGAGGGTCTTCACGTTGTAACCGTTATAGTCCGCTTTGAAGCCAATGCGTGTTTTCTCGGCAGCGTTATAGATGATTTCGCCGTGGATATTCAGCAGCTGGGTAGCCTTCTGATCATAGACCAGATCAAACTTGGTGGAGTCGCGCCGGGAGTTGTTGTAGAAGTACAGGTTCCGGTCGTTGCTCAGTGTGGCTTTCGCATTCAGCTGCAGTGCCCGCGCCGGCGTTGACTGGAAGCCAAAGTACAACGTGGGTCCACGGTGCGTGTCGGCTACCCGCTGGTTCGGGGCCAGCCAGGGGTTTTCGGTGGTCAGGTCGTACATCGTCACGCGCTGCAGCGCGCCACCCAAGCCAGCAAATACCAGGAACTTGTCTTCCGTGACGGTATAGCCCACCCGCACGGCCGGGTAGAAATTAGCCTGCTTGGCCGAGCCGATGGTGTCGCCGGTGTAGGCCAGGGTGGCTCCTACGGACACGGCCAGCCGGTCCAGAGTCAGCTCGTAGGCCGGTGTCACCTGCACCAGGGGCCGCTTATAGCTCAGGGAGTCTTTGAAGGAAATGAACGACACGTCGCCATCTACCTTCACCCGGCTCGTCTCGCCTAGCTTGTAGGCAGAGCGCAGCGTGGCGTACACGTTGTTTTCGCGGGCGTTGAAGTTGTCTTTCCAGTAGTTGTAGCCTACTCCGAAATCGTACTGAAAAGCTGCATCAGCGGCGCGGTTGCGGGCATACAGCTTTACGGCGGCGCGGGTAAACGTTTGCTTGAGACTGTCGGTGGGCGGCGGCAGGTTGCGCTCCTGGTCGTAGCCATAGAAGTTGTACCGCTCCCGGCCTACGCTGGCCGTAGCACCCAGCACCAGCGGCCCGCCGTAGGTTTCGCCGTTCAGGCCCAGACTGGTCTGGCTCTGGCCCGAGTTCTTCTTGTCTACAGGGCCATTGGCCGACGAAAGATGGCTGAAATCGAGGCCGTAGCTGGCCCGGTCGTCGCGGTTGTTGTGCAGGTAGGCCTTACCGTAAAGCGTGCCGTAGTTGCCTATGCCGGCCTTCAGGTAGTTGCCCGTAAGCGGGGCCAGATCTTCCTGCCGGATGGTGAGCACGCGCACGGAAGGGTTAAGCTTATCAGCGGGCAACCGGAAATCCGGATAGGTGTAGGCCACCTTTTTATCGCCTTTGGTGGGGGCCTCAATTTTCACCTTCTGAAAGTTGCGGGTGGCCTCGGGCAGCTCGTTTACCCGCTCCTTCACAATCTCAATTTCGGCATCCTCAATCTTGCCTCCCGTCTTCTGGGCCCAGGCGGTTGCCGGGGCGGCGACGGTAAGCAGGGCCGCGGCGGCCAACACTTTCGACGGTTGAAACGTCATAGATTCGGGGGTTCAGGCAGTTGCAAGTCAGACTTTATATCTATCCTTGCAATTAGCTTATTATCAAGTATGTATTTACTTCCAAACAGGCCTAGGCCTCTCCTAATCTTCCTGGCCTACAGGGCCATCGGTGGGGTTAGCCGTTGAGTCAGCCGGAGCGGCATTGGCAGGCTGCAGCGAGCTGCGGACCGGCGTTTTGCTGGCGGCTTTGCCCGTAGCAGGCTTCGTAGTCGGCGTTGTTTTGGGAGCTGGTTTGGCTGGAGCAGTCTTGCCTGGCTGGGCCTTGGTACCGGCCGGTGCCGGCGCGGCGGGAGTCGCCGGATCAGCGGGCAGCTCCGCCAGGCGCTGCTTGGCGCCATCCACGATTTCCTTCACTGGGAATTTGTTGTCGATGATGGAGTTCAAAGTCGCCCGAGCCTGGAAGATTTCGTTCTGGGCTTTGTAGACATCCGAAATCAGCAGGAAAGCGCGGCCCAGCCACACATCATAGTTGGCAAAATCAGCGTTGCTCTTGTAGGCCGCGTCCAGTGCCTCGGGGTATTTCTTCTGCTGATACAGCACGTCGGCCAGCAGGTACTGGGCTTCGGCCCCGCTTTCATCTTTGGCCGTATTGGCGGCCGTAGTGAGCTCCGTAATGGCCTGGTCGAGGTTGCCGGCTTTGTAGCTGGCTTTGCCCAAGTACAGCAGCGCGAGGTTTGGCGCGTTCAGTACGGCGCCGCCCTGGCTTTGCAGTTCCTGCGCCACGCGGCGGGTAGTTTCCAGGTCGCCGGCTTCGTAGGCACTTTTCATCTGGCCGATGCCGGCGTTTGCGACTTCGCGCTTGTTCTGCGACACCTCGCGGAGACGCGTGTAGTACTTGGCGGCTTCCGGATAGTTCTTGTTCTCAAACTCCAGCTCGGCAATCCGGCCTACGGCGCGGTTCACAAACTCGCTCTTGCCCTCTTCTACCACCGCTTTCAGGCGGGGCAGCGCGTCGGCTTTGCGGCCGGTGCGCAAGTAAGAGTCGGCCAGGAAGAATCGGCCATCGGCAGCCAGCACGTTGCTGGGGTACTGTTTAAGGTAGCTCTCCAGACGCGGAATGGCCTGCTCATACTTCTCGGCCAGATACAATGACTTTGCCGCCTCAAACTCTACACTTTCCGTGGCCTTGTTATCGGGGTTTTGCTGCTTGAACTGGGCCAAGGACTGATCAAACTCCTCCGTGCGGCCTAGGGCCGACAGACTTTCCTGCAGGCTGTAAATGGCGCTGCTAGCCGCTTTGGTACGAGGGAATTGATTGAGCACCTGCCGGAAATCAGACACAGCCTTTTCGTGCTGCTCCAGGTTCTGGTAGGCCACTCCCCGCTTCTGCAGCGCCGTCGGAATCAGCGGCGAGTTAGGCCGGTTCTGGATCAGACGCGTGAACCCATCCACCGCCGACTGGAACGAGCCGGCCTCGTAATCGAGTTGGGCTTGCTGATACACGGCATCATCGGCGTAGCGGGAGGTCGGGGCCGTTTTGAGCAGCGTACTCAGGGTGCGGGCTGCTTCCTCACGCTTGCCCATGAGGCCTAGCGTCTGGCCCTTACGGTAGTAGGCGTAGTCCTTATCAGCGGCGTTGGCCTGAATCACCTTGTCGTACTGATCCACGGCCTGCTGGTAGCTCTTGGAAACGTAGTAGGTGTCGCCGAGGCGCAGGGTCACGTCGTAGTAGTTCGGGTCGGTGGGCTTGGCGGAGGCATCCTGCAGCCACGCTTGGAACTGCTGGCGGGCGCGGTCGTACTGTTTGGTATTGTAATAGGCGTAGCCGAGGCCGTAGCGGGCTTTTTGGTCGAAGTCGGTTTCGGTGGCCGAGCCGGTGCGGGCCGTGCGGGCGGCGGCGGTGTAGGCTGTAATGGCAGGCTGATACTGCTGGCCTACGCTGTAGATTTCGCCTTTCAGCACCTGCGCCGCGGCCCGTAAGGCCTCATCCTGCGGGTACTTCAGGCTCTTATCCAACACGGGTAGCGCGTCCTGGTAGCGGTTGTCGTTGTAGAGCGTGGCGGCTTGCAGGTAGGCCACTCGCTGGTAGGTAGCGTTGAGCTTGGAGCTGCGGTCTTCGAGGTTATCGAGGTAGTTGAGGGCCTGCGCGTAGTCGGAGGAGTTCAGGAAACTCTCGCTGAGAATATCGTCGGCGGCCGCCTGATTTTTGGAGCGCGGAAAACGCTTCGGGAAGTCGCGCAGGGCGGCAATAACTTCCTGAGTGTTACCCAGCTCGTAACTCACCTGCGCATACTTCAGCGTAGCGTTTTCGCTAATGTTCTTATCGAAAGTCAGCTTGCGGGCCGCGTCAAACGAGTTCAGGGCCAGCTGCTTCTGGTTGGTTTGCAGGTAGCTCAAGCCGAGGTGGTAAGCCGCGTTCTGGCCTAGCGAGTCGCGACGCGCGGCTACATTCTTCAGGCTGCCAATCGCGCCTTTAAAATCACCCTGCTTGAAATTGGCGTAGCCGATTTTGTACTGCACTTCGGGCTCTATCTTCTTCCGCCCGGCGGCATACTGATCAAAATAGGTAGCCGCCTGCTTGAAGTCCTGCTTCTGGTAGTAGGCATCGCCCACCAGCAGCTGGATCTCGTCGGCGCTCTGGGGCGGGGGCGTCTGCTGCAGGGCCTGCGAGGCGTAGGTAATCAGACCATCGTAGTCGCCCTCCTTGTAGTAAATCTGCGACATGATGGCCGGCACCACGGGGCGGTAGGCATCGTTCTGCTCGGCCACGGCCAGGTCTTTGCGGGCCCCGGCATAGTCGCCGGCCCGGTAGGCCAGGTAGCCGGCGTAGTAGCTGCTGGCGTAGCGGTACTGGTGGCTGCCGGCCTTGTTACGGTCGAACTGCAGCTTGGCCTTGTCGTACTCCTTCTGCGAGAAGTAGCTGTAGCCCAGCTTAAACTCGGCTTCGGCGCGTTGGTCGTCTGAAAGGTTGTCGGGGCCTACCTTCTGCAGGTAGTCGATGGACTTAGCATAGTCCTTCTTATCAAAGTAGAATTTGCCGAGCTGAAAATACGCTTCGGCCGCTTTGGGGTGAGCCGGGTTGGCTTTGGCAAACGCCAGAATGCGGTCCTCAGAATCAGGATGGAATAAATAAAGGCCCGCAACGGCATAGTAGTACTCGGCATCAACGGTGCGGCCGGGGGCCAGCTCGCCGGCGCGGCGCTGAGTGACGTCGAGGTAGCGTTGGAAAGCCTGCTGGGCGGCGCCGTACTTGCCGCGGTCGAAGAGTTCGAGGCCTTCCTGGAAGTGGCGTTCATCAGCGGTGAACACCTGCGTTTGCTGGGCCGAGGCAGCCAAGGGTGCTGCTGCACTAAGGGAGGCGGCCAGCGCCAGGCGAGGGAATAGTTTCATCAGAGAGTATTACGCAGAGAAAGGCCGAAGCCGCCAAGGGCTCCGGGTGCAGCCAAAAGTAACGAAAAGTTCGGCCGAGGTTGCCTGAAACTGGCTTTTTGCGGGTTTTAACGTGCTGCTAGGCCAGTTTGGTGTCAATGCTATCTATTGAATTACGATAAATCAAGCAAGCAATACCCTCCATGCAGCTTTCACTACCCAGACGACGTTACAAATACTTATTATAATATAATTTAATTTATATATTGTTATACTAACTGGCAGCCATTTGAAGTAGAGTGCTTCTCAGTGTCTGTAGAAATACATATTCGTTTTTTTCCACTCCTACTCCCGGCCTATAATGAAGACGTTTACCATTTCCTCAAGCACGTTACTCCTATGGTCTCTGGCTACACTCTTCAGTTGCGACAGTCCGAGCGGCAAACAAAGTGTTACGATGCAAAGCTCTCAACAGGATAGTAGTACCGTTGCAACTATAGATGATTGTCCGAATTCTGATGACTTTGATGCTGATGCCGGTGCACTGTTTGAAAGCATTCAAAAAGCCAAAGGCCTAACTAAAAATCATAGAAATGGCAGGCCACATTTAGCAGGCAATTGCAATAGAGGTCGAGCCTATTACTTTAAAAAAGAAATTGTTCAGACTATCATGGAGCAGGATAGTGCTGTCGGCATCAGGATTTATAACACCCGTGATGGAGGAGATAAAGATGGGGTTATCATTGTGGCAGTCAATAGAAAGGGCAAAGATCTGCTTGGCTCAATTCCTAATAAAGGTGCTTCTATTGCAAAGTTTGCTTCTTATAGAATGGGGGAAACTGACATGAAATGCCCACACAACTGTGACTTAGATAGCCCCCTCAATAAAGATTAATTACAGGATCGCCAGACAACCTTTGCACCTATGAGTAGCTCTTAGTGTAGTCTCTCATCAGCTACATTATGCGTGTTTTTCTCTGGCTTTGCCTGTGTCTTATCCTTCCTTCGTATTCCCTCGCTCAACAACTCTCCCTCACCGGCCGCATCCTCGACGAGCATACTAAGGCGGCTGTTCCCTTCGCTTCCATTGGTATTCGCAGCACCGCGCTGGGTACGGTGGCTGATGCGCTAGGCCACTTCCGCTTCTCCATTCCCGCTAAAAACTCGTCTGACTCTCTGCTGATTTCCTGCGTGGGCTACCAGATGCGCGCCGTGCCGGTGTCAGCATTCCTAGGCCACTCCCCAGATATCAGGCTAGTGCCAGTTGGCGTGCAGCTGGCCGCCGTGACGGTGCGGCCCGGCAAGGTGAAAACCAAAATGTTCGGGCGTACCGGCAGCTCAACGCTCATGGGTGCCAACCTCTACACCGAGCCCAATCTGGTGGATGATGGCCTAGCGAAAGAACAAGGCACCATTCTGTCGATTGATCCGGAATGCTTGCTTCAGGATTTCAACTTTCACGTGGCCTTCAATCGGTTCAAGTCGGTCCGGTTTAGGCTGAATATCTATAGCGTGAAAGGTGGCCTACCCGACCATTCCTTGCTGACGCAGGACATTCAGGTGGAAGTGACGCAGCCGCGCGGTTGGGTAAAAGTAGATTTGCGCCCCTATCATATCTATCTCGAAGGTCATAAGGAAATAGCCGTAACACTGCAATGGCTGCAAAGTGAGGCCATTGAAGGCCAGCAGAAAGCCTTTGGGGTTTCTGCCGTACCGATGCCAGGCCATCAAGTGCTTTCCCGCAATAAAAGCCAGGACCAATGGCGCGTACTGCCATCATCCAATCTTAGCTTCTACCTCACAGCCGATTCTTATCGAAGCACAGGCCACTCAGAGCCCAAGTCCGCCACTAGTGCCGAGTCGCTGCTACCCGATAGTCTGCGCTACCTGCGGTATCTAGCAGCCCAGGTCCCCACCCTTTCTAACCCGCAGCGCTACGGCAATAACCCGGCCGTTGGCCACTATGTGGCGGTAAAGGGCGCCCGGCTCTACTATGAGCGCTACGGCCACGGCGAGCCGCTGCTGCTGCTCCACGGCAACGGCCAGTCTATTGCGGCCTTTCAGGAGCAGATCGGAGAGCTGGCGAAGCATTTTGATGTCATTGCCGTGGATACTCGCGCCCAGGGCAAAAGCCAGGACCAAACCACTACCGATTTCACCTACGACCTGTTTGCCGAGGATATGCGCCAGCTACTGGACTCGTTGCACCTGCGCCACGTGCACGTGCTAGGTTGGAGCGACGGCGGCAACACAGCCTTAAAGCTGGCCCTAAAATACCCCGCTTACGTGAACCGCCTGGCCATCATGGGCGCCAACCTTTTCCCTACACCGCAGGCCATCGAGCCCGATTTTCTGGCCCTGCTGCGCAAACAGCTACAGCATGAATCCGTGGCCAACCCGCCTGACACTAACCGCTTGCGCCTGCTGCGCTTGTTGCTGCAGGAACCTCAGATGAGCTTTCAGGAGCTTCGGAATCTGGCAGCACCTACCTTGGTAATGGCAGGCCAGCACGACCTGGTTCTGGAACCACATACCCGCGCTTTAGCGAAAGCGCTGCCCAACGGTCAGCTAGCTATTTTTTCGGGCGCCACGCATTACGCCCCCCAGGAAGTGCCCACCGACTTCAATAAAGCAGTGCTGCAGTTCCTGCGCAAGCCCTAGGCCACCTGCTGCCCGCGGCAGAACCCAACTGGCCTACAACTGTACCAGCGTCACTTCGTCGCGGGTGAAATCAATGCGGCTCTTTTCTACAGGGCCACGGCACACCACCACGCGCGGCGGTGTTAGTTTACCTTTGCGGCCGGCTTCAATTTCGGCCTCCCCAATGACCTCTACCGTGGTCAAGGCTTCCCCATTTATCCGCAGTTCCCACTTGCCCGGCTTCACAGTGCCCGTAAAGTGGCCTACGAGGAAGGTTTCTTTCGGCGACATCGGGATGATATCGAGAAGTTGGATAGCGGGTGCTGCAGTCATGAAATCAAGAGAAAAGAAATAACAGAAGGGCCGTAGTAGGGCGATAAATCAGGAAGGGTTATCCCTACCGGTTGGTTTACTCTTCAGCCTTTATCCGGGCGTCAAAGCTGAATGCCTCGCGCCCCACTATCTGAATACGCTTGAAATCGGGGTGGCGGCTGTGCAGGATGTAGTTGCTTTCCTGCGGCACAATGGACGAAGGCACCCGCAGCACCGCCGAACTGCGCTGGGTGTACCAGGCGGCTCCCAAGGGCTGGCACACGGCGTAGCGGCTGGCCTTTTCCCAGTTCGGGGGCAACCGGCCTAGGGCAATTTCTTCCACCAACAGGTCATCCGGCACGTCAATCACCAACACCCGAAATTGGTCGTTGAGGCCTTCTCCACTCCTATGCACTACATTTTCTAGGCAGGCGAGGGCGCGGGAAGAAGCCGCGTATATCACGAACTGATTCTGATAATTCCAGCGCCCCCGGTAGCCTGAGGCAAATAGGTCGTCGGCGTACTTTGCCAGGCAGATACGGTATACCAGCATAGGCCTACGACAGGTCGCCGTAGGCAATACGGGTCAGCTCTTCGGTCACCAAGTCTATGCCGCCGCTGGTTTCCAGCAGGCGGAGTGGCACTTCCTGGTCGAGGCCGTGGGCGGGCTTATCCAGCCAGCGCAGAAACGCCGGCGCTTCGCCGAATACCTCCAGGCCCAGGTTGTAGAGGCTGATGATTTTCAGTGTCTTCTCGCTGCTGGCGGCACTGAGGGTTTTCTTCTCCTGCGAGTACGTCCGAAGGGTTTTTGTGGAAAGCTCGTAAATGGCTTCCAGCTCATTGGCCTGCAGATGAAAGGCTTCTGCCACTTCAAACGCCGCCGCAGCGGGCACCCCTTTGCGGGCTTCCATTACCAAGGCAAATGCATCCTGCCCAGCCTGTCCCCACGCCGCCCACTTCTTACGGAGTGCGGCAGGCATACTAGCGGTAGTTTTCGGGTGTTGAGCAGTGGCAGCCATAGGTGTGGTAGTTTGACAAATCGAACTTAAGGAAATTTTTCCTGATAACGAGGAAATTTTTCCTTTGGTTCTACTTCTCCTTGACTGTCACCTCAGCCTAACCTCTACCTCTTCTGCTTAACGGGAATCCAGATTTCCTCTTCCGAGGAGGGGTCGTTGTTCTTGTATTTGGGGCCCAGAATTTCAAAATACAATCGGTCATCTAGTACATATTCGGACGCTGGCAGCCAGCTGGCGAATATGTACTAGATGACCGATTGTATCCGTATTGAGCCCTCGATAGAAGAAAACAGCGTATTGGCCCGCCGGAATAATCATCGGTTCCATCCCAGCAGGTAGCGAGCCAAATTCAGCCACTTCTATGCCGGCCCACTTTTCAAATTCAGTAGATGGGTTAAAACCAGTGAAAAAGCCCAACGGATAGTACTGCATAGAATACAGGTCCGGACTTACTATCTGCTGAATTTCGTGGCGCTGGGGCATAAAGCTCTTCCACAGCTGCCCCGTGCGGTCATCAGCAAAAGACATTCGTACTCTTTTGCCGACTATCCTTTTCGCTTCTATTACCTCTATTCTGGGTTGCTGCATAACGACGGGGCACAGTAAACTACAGGCCCACCACCGCATGCAATGGCACGGGGTGCAGAATCAGCCACACCAATTCCCGCAGAATCTCGCCGTCGGTCATGGAGCCGCTGTCGATGCCTTTGCTTTGGGCGTCGGCGCGGCGGATGAGGTGCACGATGTCGCGGGTGCGCGGGAAGTCAAATACTTTTAGGCCGGTCTGGTAGTCGCGGCGGGCATAGGTGCTTACTAGGCCTATGCGCTTCCAGTCGGCCTCGGTGGGGTTGGGCATCTGGTGCAGCGCCAGTAGCCGCGAGAAGTAATTGAACAGCAGCGTCAGGTTCGGGATGAGCGGGTTGTTCTTGGGGTTGGCCTCGAAGTACAGCAGAATGCGGTTGGCCTTGAGCACATCGCGCCGAATAAGGGCGCTCTGCAGCTCGAAGATGTTGTACTCCTTACTGATGCCCACCATGCGCTGCACCAGGTCCTCGTCAATAGCGTGGCCGGGCAGCAGGTTAATCAGCATCTTGTCTACCTCATTGGTCAGACGGCCCAGCTCCGCCCCGATGTACTCGGCCAGCATGTTGGTGGCCTGGGGCGTAATCTGCTGGCCTTTTGAGCGTACGTAGTTGCTGAGCCAGGGCACCACCTGGTTATCATAAAGCTTTTTGCTGGTGAGCAGCACCGTACCGGCCGGCGCGGGGTTGCTCTTGTCGCCGGTGAGCAGCTTACCAAGCTTCTTGCGGGCATCAAGGGTCTTGTGCTTGTAGCAGAACACCAGCACCGTGCTTTGCAGCGGATTTTTTAGGTAGGCCTCCAGAAACGGCCACGACTTTTCCGCCTCCAGATCGGCTACGGCCTGCGCTTCTTTTACAATAACCACCGAGCGTTCCGCCATCATCGGGAAGCGCTTGGCCTGGCCCAAGATGCCGGCTACATCGGTATCCTTGCCGTAGAGAACCACTTGGTTGAAGCCCTTCTCGTGCTCCTGCAACACGTTTTTCTCCAGCAGTTCGGCTACCAGATCAATATAGTAGGGCTCCTCCCCTTGCAAAAAGTACACGGGCGCAAACTGCCGCTGCTGGAGTTGCTTCAGTATCTCGTCGGCGGTGAGGGTCACGGAGGGGAAGTTGTGAAAGGTGACTGGTGAAAGGTGCAGTGATGACAACGGCCGTTTCGCCAATGCCTGCAACTCTTCTACAAATGTACCACAGCCCTTTCTACCTTTGCACCACTATTCTGTGAGTTGCCGGGAGCTCAACCAGTACTTTCGGCCTCACAACTCCACAACTTCACAACTTCACTCTTGGACCTAATAGAAGAACTTCGCTGGCGCGGGATGTTTCACGACATGATGCCCGGCACCGATGAGCATTTGCGCCAAAACGCCCCTATCACCGGCTACATCGGCTTCGACCCGACGGCGCCGTCGTTGCATATCGGCAACCTGGCTACCATTATGCTGCTGGTGCACCTGCAGCGCGCCGGCCACCGCCCATTGGCCCTGGTAGGCGGCGCCACTGGCATGATCGGTGACCCCTCGGGTAAGTCGGCGGAGCGGAACCTGCTGGATGAAGAGGCGCTGCGCCGCAACCAAGCCGGTATTCAGGCCCAGCTGGAGAAGTTCCTAGACTTCTCGGAGGGGCCAACCGGCGCCAAAGTGGTTAACAACTACGACTGGTTCAAGGAGTTCGGCTTCCTGCAGTTCCTGCGCGAAGTGGGCAAGCACCTCACCGTGAACTACATGATGGCCAAGGATTCGGTGAAGCGCCGCATCAGTGGCAACGATGAAACCGGCGCCGAGGGTATCAGCTACACCGAGTTCAGCTACCAGCTCCTGCAGGGCTACGACTTCTTCCACCTCTACAAAGAGCTAGGCACCACCCTGCAAATGGGCGCCAGCGACCAGTGGGGCAACATCACGACCGGTACCGAGCTGATCCGGCGTATGAGCGGTGGCGAAGGCAAGGCGTATGCCCTCACCGGCCAGCTCATCACGAAGGCTGATGGCACCAAGTACGGCAAGAGCGAAACCGGCACCGTGTGGCTCGACCCCACCATGACCTCGCCCTACCAGTTCTACCAGTTCTTCCTGAACGCCGCCGATGCCGACGTGCCACGCCTGATCCGCGTATTTACGCTGCTAGGCCAGTCAGAGATTGAAGCGCTGGAAGCCGAGCACGCCCAAGCACCCCACCTGCGCATCCTGCAGAAAGCCCTGGCCAAAGACGTAACCATCCGGGTGCACTCGGAGCAGGCCTACGAAGCCGCGCTGGAAGCCTCACAGGTACTGTTTGGCGGCGGTGCCCTCAGCAGCCTCGACGAGGCCACATTGCTGGACGTTTTCGCGGGTGTGCCGCACGTAGAGGTGCCGCGCGAGCAACTGAGTGGCCTAGGCGTCATCAGCCTCATCAGCGACGTGACGGGCGGCGCCATCTTCCCTTCCAAGGGCGAAGCGCGCAAAAACATTCAGAACGGCGGCGTAAGTCTCAACCGCGAAAAGGCCACTCTGGAGCAGGAAGCCACTTCGGTGCCGCTGCTGCTGGATAAGTACATAGTGGCTCAGAAAGGCAAGAAGAACTTTTACCTCATCAAGATCGTGTAGGCCAGTAGCCACCGTCTTAAAAGAAAGAGGCCCTGTCGATAACCGACAGGGCCTCTTTTGTAGACAGGAGCCACGCAGAGCGTGGCGTCTGATTACTTCTTTTTAGCTGGAGCAGCTTTCTTAGCAGCAGCTGGAGCAGCTTTCTTAGCAGCAGGAGCTGCTTTAGCGTCGCCAGCACCAGCGGTGTTTTTGGCGTTCTGCACTTCCGTGCGAATAGTCTGGGCCATGTTCTTCAGTTCCTGCATGCCTTTGCGCACGCGGGTACCAGCAGCCGAGTTGTTCTTGTCGTAGAACTTTTCGAAGTCGGCTTCGAGCGACATTACGAGGTCCTTCAGTTGGCTAAAATTGCTCATTTGGGAGGGGTTGTATGGTGTGGAAAAATGTGTTTAACCGGCCCTAATATACAGGGATTTCAAATACAAGCAACAGCGCAAGTTTTTTTCTAAACCGCCCCTACGGCCTTGGATAAGGCTTTTTTGCTTTTATCCTCCAACGCACAATGCCCCCAACTCGTTACCCCGACTTCGAAAAGTACCAAAAGTAAAAGCCAGACGCTGTTCAGCATCTGGCTTTTGCACTTAGCTAAGTAGGAAAGTGGCCTACTGCAGAACTGGTGATTCTGATTTTGAATAAAGTCCTTTATCTAGCTTGTCTGCCACTACCTCAAAGGCCTTAATGGTCATATCCACGTCATCCAGCGAGTGCACAGCCGTAGGAATCAGACGGAGCATGATTACCCCCTTGGGCACTACCGGATACACCACGATAGAGCAGAAAATACCGTGATTCTCACGTAGATCGAAGGTTATCTGGGTTGCGTCCGTCAATTGGCCCTTCAGCAACACGGGCGTTACGGGAGAAGTTGTGGTGCCAATATTGAGACCTTTTTCGCGTAGGCCACTTTGCAGGGCCCGTACTACGGTCCAGAGGTTTTCTTTCAGCTCTGGCTGGGTACGGAGCAGCTCCAAACGCTTTAAAGCGCCTACCACAAGCGTCATGGGCAAGCTTTTCGCGAAAATCTGGCTACGCATGTTGTAGCGCAAATATTCAATTACGTTCTCGGGCCCGGCCACGAACGCACCGATGCTGGCCATACTCTTCGCAAACGTCGAAAAATATAGATCAATGCCGTCCTGAATACCTTGTTCTTCGCCTGTTCCGGCGCCTGTAGCGCCCATTGTGCCGAAGCCATGGGCATCATCAACGAACAAACGGAACTCATATTTATCCTTCAGCGCTACCACGCCCCGCAGGTCGCCCTGGTTGCCCGACATGCCAAATACGCCTTCCGTAATCACGAGAATACCGCCGCCGGTTTCGTCGGTGATGCGCTTGGCGCGCTCCAGCTGCTTCTCTAGGCTGGCCATGTCGTTGTGCACGTACACGAAGCGCTTGCCCGCGTGCAGGCGCACGCCATCAATGATGCAGGCATGGGACTCGGCGTCGTACACAATCACGTCGTGGCGGCCTACCATGGCATCGATAATCGATACTACACCCTGGTAGCCGAAGTTGAGCAGCATACAGTCGGGCTTCTGCACGAACTCAGCCAGCTCATTCTCCAGCTGCTCGTGCAGGTTGGAGTTGCCGGACATCATACGGGCGCCCATGGGCAGAGCCATTCCAAACTCGGCAGCACCTTCGGCATCAGCCTTGCGCACTTCGGGGTGGTTGGCCAGGCCCAGGTAGTTGTTCAGGCTCCAGGTGAGTACCTCTTTGCCGCGAAAAATCATGCGCGGCTTAATCTCGCCTTCTAGCTTAGGAAATGCGAAATAGCCGTGGGCGTAATGCGAATGGCTGCCCAGGGGGCCGCGGTTCGCGGCAATCTTTTCGAAAAGATCCACGAGGGAACAGATTAAAAGTGAAAGAAAGCGGGTGGTTATATAGTGGGGTTAACTCCCGCGCTATGTACAAAGTTATGGCAATCCGCAAAGGTAGCCGCTGGCAGGCAGGCATCCAACCTTCTACGAATTGGATGCGCCCGTTTTTCAGTGCGCCCGGAATGGCGTTTCTTTGATGATGCAAAGGTACTTCTTCCGCGCCAGTCGCAGGCAGATGCCCCTTTGCCACCTCCCACCCTCTGCCCCCAACTATGAAGAAAATCTCCAAGCTCCTGGTTGCCAACCGTGGCGAAATTGCGTTGCGCGTACTGCGCTCGGCCAAGGAAATGGGCATCAAAACCGTGGCCATCTTCAGCGAAGCCGACCGCAACGCCCTACACGTGCGCTACGCCGATGAAGCCGTATGCGTAGGCCCACCCGCCAGCAAAGACAGCTATTTGCGCGGCGACAAGATACTGGAAGTGTGCCGCCAGCTCGGTGTCGATGCCATTCATCCAGGCTATGGCTTCCTGAGCGAAAACGCCGAGTTTGCCCGCCAGGTCACGGAGGCCGGTATTATTTTCGTAGGCCCCTCGCCGGAGGCCATGAACATTATGGGCGATAAGCTCTCGGCTAAGCAGGCCGTGAAAGCCTACAACATTCCGCTGGTACCCGGCACCGACGAGGCTATCAGCGACGTGGAGGAGGCCAAGCGCATTGCCGCCACGGTGGGCTTCCCCATCCTGATTAAGGCTTCAGCTGGCGGCGGCGGCAAAGGTATGCGCATCGTAAATTCGGCTGAGGATTTTGAGGAGCAGATGCAGCTGGCCATCAATGAGGCCACCTCAGCCTTCGGCGACGGCTCGGTGTTCATCGAGAAATTCGTGACCGGCCCGCGCCACATTGAGATTCAGGTGCTGGGCGATGAGCACGGCAATATTGTGTATCTGTTTGAGCGGGAATGCAGCATCCAGCGCCGCCACCAGAAGGTAATTGAGGAAGCACCCTCAGCCGTACTTACGCCCGAGCTGCGCGCCGAAATGGGCCGCTGCGCCGTAGACGTGGCCCGCGCCTGCGACTACACCGGCGCCGGCACAGTGGAGTTTCTGCTGGATGAGAACCGGAACTTCTACTTCCTGGAGATGAACACCCGCCTGCAGGTAGAGCACCCCGTTACGGAGCAGATTACTGGCCTAGATCTGGTGAAAGAGCAGATTAAGGTAGCCCAGGGCCAGCCCCTCTCCTTCCAGCAAGACGACCTGAAAATCAGCGGCCACGCCCTGGAGCTGCGCGTGTACGCCGAAGACCCGCAGAACAACTTTCTGCCCGACATCGGAACCCTCACCACCTACGTGCGCCCCCAGGGCCCCGGCGTGCGCGTCGACGACGGCTTCGAGCAAGGCATGGAGATTCCCATCTACTACGACCCCATGATTGCCAAGCTCGTGACCTTCGGCGCCGACCGTAAGGAGGCCATTGAGCGGATGCTGCGCGCCATCGACGAGTACCAGATTACCGGTATAGAAACCACGCTGGCCTTCGGCCGCTACGTGCTACAGCACCCTGCCTTCGTGAGCGGCAACTTCGACACCAACTTCATCCGCGACCATTTCCCGGCCGATGCGCTGAAGCCCGCCGCCCCCGACGAGGACACCGCTAAGCTCGCCGCCGTGCTCACGGCCATGCTCCTGACGGATAAGAAACCTGGTGCTGTTACTGCTTCAACTGATACCCCGGCTGCAACCGATTCGGCATGGCGCCGGAACCGGTTGGGTGTGCGCTAGTACTATCTCACGAGAAAATAAAAGCCTTCACAAAGCTCGGTTGATTAGCACCGAGCTTTGTGAAGGCTTTTATTTTTCACTGGCTCACTTTTCGAAGAAGTTTACAATACTCTACATCCTCTCTATATCAACTCCGTAATCTCCCGCACACCCAACGGCCGCTCACGGGTGAAGCCTTCACCAAATTCAACTCCTATCAGGTGGCCGAACTCGCGGGCGCGGGCTTCCATGAAGTTGCTGAAAACGGGCGTGGATAGGTAGGTATTCGGTTCCGTGCTTTCGGGGTCGTGGAACTGGGTGCGGTAGGCCTGTATGCTTTCCCACTTCGTAGGCCAGTGCGCCGTGATGTCCACCACAAAGTCAGCCGGAATCTGGCGGTCCTGGATGTAGTGAAACACCAGGCGAGGGCGCCAGGGCTGTTGGGGCTGCCCATCTTGGCCGAGCGTTTCAATCATGCGTAGGCCACTCAAGAAGCACGACTCCGACGCCAGCTGAGCACCGCGCCCGTGGTCGGGGTGCCGGTCGTGGATGGCGTTGCAGAGCACAATATCGGGTTGGTAGCGGCGCAGGGCGGCAATAACGGGCAGCTGGTGCTCCCGGTCGTTGCGGAAGAAGCCATCGGGCAGGCCTAGGTTTTCGCGCACTGATAGACCTAGAATACGGCTGGCTGTTTCCGCTTCGTGGGCGCGGGTGGTAGGTGTACCACGCGAGCCTAACTCACCCCGCGTAAAATCCACAATCCCGATTTTCTTGCCCGCTGCTGCTGCTGCCAGCAGCGTGCCTGAGCAGGACATTTCTACATCATCGGGGTGGGCGCCAAAGGCCAGAATATCAAGCTTCATACAGGAAATATGCGGATCAAAGAAAACAAGCAAAGTCCGGAGCCAGCTTTTACCCAACTCTAGGCCACTTGGTTGCTTACTTTCTCAGAGTAAGCAAGGCGCAAAAGTACAGGTTAGCCAGCAGAGTGGCCTAGAACAGAAAAAGCCCTTGCCAGTAATTCAGCAAGGGCTTTTTCTGTTCTAGGCCAGTACTTGAGCCGGCTACTTAATGCGAAGTGTGCGGCCCACCCGTAGCACGGCCGTGCCCCCATTGAGGCGCCGAATCTGGGCCTGCGATACGCCGTATTTGTCGGCAATTTCTGACAGCGTATCACCGCTCCGGATCTTGTGCGAAACAATCCGGCGGGCCTGCGTAGGCTTGCCACTGCTGCTGCGGCTGGAGCTGCCGCCGCTAGCTGCGCCCGGCACGCTGCCTCCCTTATAGCGCAACGATTTGCTGTAGTACGCAAATAAAGCCGAGGTAATCTGGAAGTTATCCTTGATGAGGCGGTAGTCCGGGAAGTCATACATCCGCTCCGGGTCAATGGGGTTGCCCTCGTAGCGTACTTCAAAATGCAGGTGTGAGCCGGTGCTACGGCCCGTGCTGCCGCCCCAACCGATCAGCTGCCCGGCTTTCACAAAAGTACCCGGCGTAACCAGCGACTTTTGCAAGTGCCCATAAAGTGTCTCGATGCCGTTGTAATGGCGTACCAGAATGTAGTTGCCATAGCCGGAGCCATCCCATTTTACAATGCGCACCACCCCGTCAAACGCGGCCTTCACAGAGTCTCCGGTTTCCAAATCCAGGTCTACACCATAGTGCCAACGGTAGCCCCGAAAGCCGAAATCCGACGTCATGGGGGTTTTTACCAAGGGCATTTTGGCGTAACGCTGGTTGGCCGGGTCGGTCAGCTTCAGGTTCAGAGTATCCTTGATCCGGCGGCCATCTACCCGGTACGGGTTGATATTGTGCGTATCCCAGATGGCATAGTAGCCGGCCACCTGAATCCAGGAAGAGTCTATTTTAACTTCTTCCTTTACCTCAACAATGTGCTGCCCCCCTTCATTCAAGGAAGAAGTATCCTCACTAACGATGGAGAGCTTTTTAGCTGGATTAAAGAAGATCGACTTCGCCGCATCCGAGCCCTCATCCGGCAACTCCTCCGTCTCAATAAGGATGGTGGTATCGGGCCGCACGTAGCGGATGGTGGGCGATTTTATGCGAAAGAAATCGTTTCGCTTGCCAGGAGAGCCAGACTTTGCCTTCGGCTCGGGTACTTTACGCCGCTGGGCAAGCAGCTGGCCGGGCAAGCCAATAAACAGCCCGATCAGTAGCAGCGGCAGCAGCCAGAATTTCACAAATTGGAGCAAGAGCAAGTAAATGAGATGGTGAAATAGTGAAGTAGCAAGAAGTGAAATGGTGAACTAACGCGGTACTAGCACATTTAGCGCAACCGCAACGGCTAGTTCACCATTTCACTATCTCACTATTTCATCTAATGGTCTCCGAGAGCTGCCAGATAGCGCTCCGCGTCCAGCGCAGCCATGCAGCCAGAGCCAGCCGCCGTAACCGCCTGACGGTACGTGTAGTCCTGCACATCGCCGCAGGCAAACACACCATCAACATTCGTTTTGGCTGTACCAGGCAACGTCTTCAGATAACCCTGCTCATCATGGTGCAGATAGGGCTGGAAAATCTTGGAGTTCGGCTCGTGACCAATGGCTACGAAGAACCCCTCAACGGCTAAGTCGCGCGTTTCGTGTGTCAGTACATTTTTTACGCGCACCGCTTCTACTGCGTGCTCGCCTAGAATCTCGTCGGTCACAGTATTCCAGAGCACCTCAATCTTGGGATTATCGAGTACGCGCTTCTGCATGATTTTAGAAGCCCGCATCTCTCCTTTGCGAACAATCATGTACACTTTGTTGCAGAGGTTGGCCAGATACGTAGCTTCCTCCGCGGCCGTGTCTCCAGCCCCTACAATCACGACATCTTTGCCGCGGTAAAAGAATCCGTCGCAGACGGCACAGGCCGACACACCCGAACCATTTAGGCGTTGCTCGGAGGGCAGGCCTAGCCACTTGGCCGAAGCCCCAGTTGCAATAATGACGGTGTCCGCTGTCAACTCCAGCTGCTCATCAATTGTTACGCGGTGTGGATGGCCCGAAAAGTCTACGGCCGTGGCGATACCGTAGCGGATATCAGTGCCGAAACGAGCCGCCTGCTTCTTCAGGTCCTCCATCATTTCCGGCCCCATGATACCGTCAGGGTAGCCCGGAAAATTCTCTACGTCATTCGTAATCGTCAGCTGCCCACCGGGCTGCAACCCCTGATACATAACGGGCTGCATATTAGCACGCGCAGCATAAATAGCTGCTGTATAGCCAGCTGGCCCAGAACCGATAATCAAACACTTTATGTGTTTGGGGGTGGTGTTCTCCATAAGTGTGAAAAAGCGCACGCTACAGCCTGCGCCATGAGAGGTTGAATTGGGAGTGCAAAGGTAATAGTTGCCGCGCGAGGTTTGTCCGCTGAAATAACGGCATACCTCTAGGCCACTGCTTTACAACAAAAAACCCCAACGGTAAGGTCGGGGTTTTTTGGTATCGTGGGTAAAAATTACCCCAGGTAAGGCTTCAGGGCCTTGCTACGCGACGTATGGCGCAAGCGGCGAATAGCCTTTTCCTTGATCTGACGAACCCGCTCACGGGTCAGGTTGAACTTCTCGCCAATCTCCTCAAGGGTGAGGGAATGCTCGCCGTTCAAGCCAAAATAGAGCGTGATTACATCGGCTTCGCGCTTCGTGAGCGTGCTTAAGGCGCGCTGTACTTCCTTACGGAGCGAGTCATTCATCAGGCCCGTATCCGGCGACTCTTCGTCCTCATTTTCGAGTACGTCGAGCAGGCGGTTCTCCTCGCCTTGCACGAAGGGAGCATCCACGGATACGTGGCGGCCAGAGATTTTCAGGGTATCAACTACTTCAGAAGTAGTCAGCTCCAATACTTCGGCAATTTCTTCGGGCGAAGGTTCACGCTCGAATTTCTGCTCCAGCTCGGAGAACGATTTGCTGATTTTGTTCAATGAGCCTACCCGGTTTAGGGGCAGACGCACAATGCGCGATTGTTCCGCTAGCGCTTGCAGAATGGACTGGCGAATCCACCATACGGCGTAAGAAATGAACTTAAAGCCGCGGGTTTCGTCGAAGCGCTTAGCCGCTTTGATCAAGCCGAGGTTGCCCTCATTGATCAAGTCGCCCAGCGATAAGCCTTGGTTCTGGTACTGCTTAGCCACCGACACCACGAAGCGTAGGTTGGCTTTGGTCAGTTTTTCCAGCGCCTGCTGGTCACCTTCCTTAATGCGTTGCGCCAGCGTTACCTCCTCATCGGGGGTTAGCAGATCGACCTTGCCAATTTCCTGGAGGTATTTATCCAGCGACTGGCTTTCGCGGTTGGTAATCTGCTTGCTGATTTTTAGCTGTCTCATTGCGGGCGCGAGAGAATTGAATTGTTGATGCTTGGAAACGTCGTGTTGATCCGGTATACGAAGGATACCCAAACGCGGGTACCGGGGTCAGTTGTGAGCAACACCCCGATACCCGCGAAAGTTCGGCAGCTTCTATCTATGCGGCGCCGTTTGAGTCGGCAGCGCGCTCCGGTTTCGGCAGCAACACTTTCCGCGAGAGACGGTACTTACCGGTTTTCTTGTCGATATCCAGCAGTTTCACGTCAATTTCCTGACCTACTTCCAGTACGCCTTCCAGCGCAGCGAGGCGCTCATGCGAAACTTCGGAGATATGCAGCAGGCCATCTTTGCCCGGCATAATCTCTACGAAAGCACCATAGGGCTGAATGCTGCGCACTTTGCCTTTGTAGGTAGCACCAATTTCCGGTACGGCTGCAATTGCCTGAATCCGGTCGATAGCGGCCTGCATATCTTCCTGATTGGAAGCGTAGATGCTTACGTGCCCTTTCTCGTCCTTCTCCTCGATGATAACTGTAGCGTTAGTATCCTTCTGGATCTGCTGAATCACCTTGCCACCTGGCCCGATTACCGCACCGATAAACTCTTTATCGATGAGCATCTTGTGCGAACGGGGCGTGTGAGGCTTCAACTCAGCAGCCGGCTGGCTGATAGTCTTGGCCATCTCCCGCAGGATATGCAAACGACCTTCGCGAGCTTGGTGCAGAGCGGCCGTCATGATTTCGCTGCTCAAGCCCTGGATTTTGATGTCCATCTGGCAAGCCACGATACCTTTTTCGGTGCCGGTTACTTTGAAGTCCATGTCGCCGAGGTGGTCCTCGTCGCCCAGAATATCTGAAAGCACGGCGTATTCGCCGGTTTCTTTATCCTGCACAAGCCCCATAGCAATACCCGATACGGCAGCGCGTACTGGAATACCAGCATCCATGAGAGCCATCGAACCAGCGCATACCGTAGCCATCGACGAAGAGCCGTTCGACTCCAGGATGTCCGACACAATGCGGATAGTATAGGGGTTTTCGTCGTCGGAAGGCATTACCTTCTTCAACGAGCGCAGGGCCAGGTTGCCGTGGCCAATTTCCCGGCGGCCGGGGCCGCGGTTAGGCTTTACTTCACCGGTCGAGAAGGCCGGGAAGTTATAGTGCAGCATGAACTTGCTGTAGCCTGAGGTCATGGCCGTATCGATAATCTGCTCATCGAGCTTAGTACCGAGAGCTACCGTGGTCAACGACTGAGTTTCGCCGCGGGTGAACAGGGCCGAGCCATGAGCACCGGGCAGGTAGTTCACTTCGCTCCAGATAGGGCGAATCTGGGTCAGGGCGCGGCCGTCGAGACGGGTACGCTCCTTAATCATCATGTCGCGGATAGCTTTCTTCTCAGCCGAAGAGTAATAACGGCCGAACATTTTCATATCCAGCTCAGGCTGCTCTTCCAGCAGTTTCTCCGTCAACGACTTTTTGATGGCACCGAAGCCTTCCTTGCGGCCGGCTTTGCTGGTGTTACCCGACTGCGCTACTTTGTACGCGTGCTCATACACACCTTCGTGAATGCGCTTCTTCAGGTCGTCGTTTTCTTCGTACTTCGGATACTCGCGCTTTACATGGGATTTCTCCACTTCAGCAGCCAGCTCCAGCTGTACGCGCACTTGTTCTTTGATGGCTTCATGAGCGTAGGCAATGGCTTCTACCATTTCCTCTTCGCTCACTTCGTTCATTTCGCCTTCTACCATGGCTACCGAATCAGCGGTAGCGCCTACAATCAGGTCGATGTCGGCGCGGGCAATGTCAGCGGTCAGGGGGTTGATTTGCAGCTTGCCGTCGATGCGAGCCACGCGTACTTCCGAAATCGGACCCGCAAAAGGAATATCAGAAATAGCCAGAGCAGCCGAAGCAGCCAGGGCGGCCAGCGCATCAGGCTGCACCGTTTTATCAGCCGAAATCAGGGTAATCATCACCTGCACCTCGTAATGATAATCCTTGGGGAACATCGGGCGCAGGATGCGGTCTACGATGCGGCATACCAAGATTTCGTAGTCGGACAGGCGACCTTCCCGACGCTGGAACGAGCCAGGAATATTGCCGGCACCACCAAATTTCTCCTGATAATCTACCGACAGCGGCAGGAAATCCACGTCGCCACGGGAGCTGGGCTGCGAAACGACCGTAGCGAGCAGCATGGCATCGCCAAGGCGCACCACCACGGCGCCATCGGCGAACTTGGCCAGCTTGCCGGTTTCGAGGGAAATCTGCCGGCCATCAGGCAGGGTAATGTGTTTGGTAACCGCGGTGTAGTTGGGCATCTTATGGTTTGCTTGAAAAAGCGACAGCGGGCGAGCAGCCAAAAAAACAGACCTAGGAAAGGTCTATTTTACTCTAAAAGTTCTTTCTGCGAAAAGGTACAGATTCAGGGCGTTAGCAACTAGAAACTGCCCGGATAAAAAAAGAGCAGGGAACCTTCCGGTTTGGAAGGCTCCCTGCTCCAGCGAGGCGGGCTACTTGCGAATACCCAGCTCCTTGATGATGGCGCGGTAGCGGTTAATCTCGCGGTGCTGCAGGTAATCCAGCATGCGGCGACGCTTACCAACGAGCTTCAGCAGACCCAAACGAGTCGAGAAGTCTTTCTTGTTTACCTTCAGGTGCTCCGTCAGGTGGTTGATGCGGTGCGTGAACAGTGCAATTTGCGATTCAGCGGAACCAGTGTCGTTAGACGTCTTCTGGAGGCTGTTCTTCTCGAAAATAGCCTGTTTTGCTTCGGTAGTGAGTTTCATCGGCAGATAGGTTTCCCCCGTCCTGGATTTAAGATGAAAAAAGAAAAATTGAACACCCCAAACCTTGGGGTGGGCGCAAAGGTACGGTTTTTTGGGAGGAACCTGCTAGGCCAGTCTTAGAAGTTTTTGCAGCATTTCTTGGCGGCCCTCTCCTGCTGCACTGGCCTAGGCCTATACCGTGCGCTTATAGCCCCGTAGCGGCCAGCGCAACCATGACGGACGAAACCGCTCCCAGTCTACATCCAGTATTCCGGAATCGTGGCGGGCTTGGTAGAGGAAGAACAGGCCTACGGGCGCCAGAATGGCCGTGGCCATCCACATGCCTACGCCTACCGGCATTATTACTTCCCGGCCGTACTTCTCCCCCATGATGGAGATGACGTAGTACACGATAAAGAAGACGATTGAGATAAGGATAGGAACTCCTAGGCCACCTTTTTTGATAATGGCCCCCAAAGGTGCCCCGATCAGAAACATCAACAAAATAGCGGCCGACTGCGTGAATTTGCGGTAAATCTCAATTCGGTAGTTGGCGGTATCCTTAGCCTTATTGTTAAGCCGATCGGCACTTGTACTGAGGTACGACTGCACATTACGAGCTCGGTTTGCGGCTTGCTGCATGATTTGAGAGCTCTCAGACCCCAGCTTTTTGGTAGGAACCCGCCAATTTTCAACCTTGTGAAGTGCTACCTGGCCGGTGGTATCGAGCCGCATGTAGGAATAGTAAGGATTGAGCTGCTGCACCAGCTGCTTACGCTCCCTGAAAAGACTGGAGTGCAAGGAATCGGTTGTATGATGCAGCTGCTGCAGATTCAGCATCATTTTATTTTCCTTGAACAGCTCCTTTTTTGTGCGGTCCAGGCCAAAGGATTCCAGAGAAAGCGTAATTAGGTTGCGCTTAAAATTCTGGCGGATGAAACTGGCGCCGGAGCGGTTATTGGCATCGGGTTGCTCCACGTAGGTGCGGCCACGGTAGAGCTCTAGGCCTAGGTATTGCCCTCCGAAGCGCGTAAACATTCTCCCCGAGTCGGCTAGAATTACGCGCATATTGCCGGAGCTTTGGGTATGGTCATAAATCATCACCCCCTTGAGCAAATCACCATTGGCGCCCAGCTTCTCATTCACCTTGATGGTGTAGCCGGGAATGCCGTTGTAGAAAACACCTTCGCGAATATCCAGGGCAAGCTTTTGCTGGCGCACATCCCACAACAAGCTGTAGGCCTCTAGGTTAGCCATCGGCACGATGGTATTATTAAACCAGAAAGCGCCTCCTGCCAGCAACGAGCTAACCAGGAGTACGGGCTGCAGAATGCGCGTGAGAGAAATACCGGAAGTCTTGATGGCCGTCAGCTCGTGGTGCTCACCCAGCGTGCCGAAAGTCATTAGGGAAGACAACAGCACGGCCAGCGGCAGCGATATGGGCACAATCAGAACGGTGAAGTAGAATAGCAGCTGCAGGATAACCCCAAAGCCCAGGTCCTTACCCACCAGATCGTCCATGTACTTCATCATGAACTGCATCAGGAAGATAAACTCCACCACGGCAAACGTGAGCATAAATGGGCCAATGAAGGCCTTAAGAATAAGCTTATCTAGTTTTTTCATCTGGAAATCGGTTGCAAACCTCTACTTCGGCGTGCACCTAACGCAAAAAAGGAGCAAACGGGAAACGAAGATACGGCTCGTTTCGCGTGTGCTCCTTTTCCTGGGTAAATATCCGACTTAGCCGCCTACCTGTTCCCGCAGTTTTTGAATGAGGCTGTCCCACATTTCCTGCAGTTCTACATCGTCCGTCTCCTCCGAGTAGTCCATGATGCGCAGATACACTTCCTGCGTCAGTTGCGACTCTTCCAGCAGAAAATCCAGATAGTTTGCGTCTGGAGTGTGGCGCTTGTTCTGGTCCAGGAAAACAAAGCGGACCGAACGGTTGGTGCGGTGGGAATTCATTTCAGCGAAGTGCGGCTGATTATCCCATATGAAATTGTAGCAGTGGTCTTCATCAATGCGTACATCCTGGCAAAACCATTGCGAAAGACCGGAAGCCGACGCCAGATACGGGTACAGGATTTTAGGGGAGGCATTAATGGGGTACTCAACCGTAAAACGGTGCTTGAGACGAGTAGCAGAAAGGGGCATAAGCAGAACTTTGTAATATTTATTGGCTCGGAAGCACAGGAACTTACCGTCCGGAAGCAATATACACGGGATTTTTTTCCCACAAATACTTGCATCTGCCCAAATCTTGTCTCTACCTTTGCACCACCAAAACAGGGCGGGGTAGCTCAGTTGGTTAGAGCACAGGATTCATAACCCTGAGGTCACGAGTTCAACTCTCGTCCCCGCTACAAGAAAAGGCCTTCCTATTGCAGGAAGGCCTTTTTTATTTTCCGTAATATTTTCAGGTCGGAGTAGTTTGCTAAGACTGGTCCAGATATCTCAACGCGTATCCGGATGGCCTGAGAGGGATATATCCTGAATGCCTATCCAGATCCTGATATCCTCAAAGAATAAGCACAAGGGTACCGATAATAATTAACCCTGCTCCTATTCCGGCCTGCAGCGTCAATTTCTCTCCCAGAAACACTACTGACAAAACAATAGCCAGTGCGACGCTGAGTTTGTCAACGGGGGCCACCTGCGACACTTTCCCAAGCTGCAGCGCCTTGAAGTAGAAAATCCAGGAAAGCCCCGTAGCCACTCCCGAGAGGCCTAGGAAAACAAGGTTTGTGGGGGTAAGAGTATGAAGCTCCGCTAGGCCACCCCGGAAATACACTATGCCCCAGGCTAGGCCTACAATCACAACAGTTCGGACAGCCGTTGCCAGATTAGAGTCAATTCCTTTGATTCCAATTTTAGCTAGAACGGCGGTTAAAGCCGCGAAAAGTGCTGATAGCAAAGCATACATCCACCACATAACAGCTCCGTAGAAAGGGGAAATACCTTTCTACGGAGCTGCTGTTTAGTTGGTGCTTTTTGTGGCCAGCTAGGTTGTAAGCCAACACTTCAGGCCCTTTATTTAGGCTGCCACGTAAAACGTAGGCTAGGTACACCTCCTAGGCCAGTTTGCCCGCCCATAGCATAGCCGGTTTGCCAGGTTGGACTGAAGCTCATACCCTGAGGCAGGCGAGGCTTGCGGCCCCAACGGTTGCGGTGCGTGAGGTAGCCTACGTGCGCCGATAAGATGCCGATGCCCGCCCCGGCCACAACATCGCTCTGCCAATGCTTGCTATTAATCATGCGCAAAGCGGCTACGCTGGTGGCCAATGTATACGCTCCTATTCCATACCATTGACTTTTATCCCGAAACTCGTTGTGGACTATACTGGCGGCCAGAAAAGCCTGCGCCGTATGCCCCGAAGGGAAAGAGAGGTTATCAGAGCCATCGGGGCGGGTCTCCCGTGTGAGGTTTTTCACCGCATACACCGTTGTGAGCATCATAATCTCACTTTTTAGTATCACAAGGCCAACATTGATACGATCATTCTTTGATTCTACTCCAGCCAATGCCACTAGTCCCAACTCGGCGTAAGGAGCCATAATCAAGATATTATCGAGCTTGGTGCGGTAAGTTGGAAAAAGCCTATGAATGTCGCGGTTGGCTTGCTGATTTGTATAAAATCCGCCTCCATTGAATGTATAGGCACCATAGCCAATCAGAACAGCAGGCACGATGGTAGCCCTAACGAGTTTTCCCTTGTACCAGGGCGACTTTGTAGCTGAGGAGACTCCAGCAGGGTTCTCAAACTTGTGTGTGGTATCGGCCGGTACAGTAGGCACAGTTGGGACTTGTGCCAAGGCGGGGATGTAAGAGGTACACCACAAAAAGGCGCTGGCTGTGATAAAGGCTATTTTGCTGTTCATTGAAAGTAGCGAGGAGGCCAGTTTTGATATGTTCGGGCCTTAATATTTATAGGCAACGTAATCCACAGCGCATGAGAGTAGCCTTGCAGCGAATTCCTAGGCCACTTGTGCGTTACATGGCTGAACACAAAAGAGCCTGACCGGTGAGGTCAGGCTCTTGGTGCAAGTGGCCTAGAAAAAGGCTTACTTGATTTTCTCGATGATGCCTTTGAAGGCAGCAGGATGGTTCAGGGCGAGATCAGCCAGAACTTTACGGTTCAGGTCGATACCAGCCTTTTTCAGTCCACCCATGAACTGCGAGTAAGATAGGCCATGCTCACGGGCACCAGCGTTGATACGCTGAATCCAGAGCGCACGAAACTCGCGCTTTTTGGTTTTACGGTCACGGTACGCATAGAGAAGGCCTTTCTCAACGGCGTTCTTGGCAACGGTCCAAACGTTTTTGCGACGGCCGAAATAGCCTTTCGCCAAACGCATTACTTTTTTCCGACGGTGGCGGGAGGCCACGTGGTTTACGCTTCTTGGCATAACCTGTTTTTTTTGGCGGCCGGCGGCGGACTACTGCCGCATCTTTCGTTTCAGCCGGACGCCTGGTGAAAATTTGTGACTTGCATTTAGAGTGCTTCTATCAGCCTACTGGTTCCAATAGATTATAGAGGCAGCTTTAAATCAAATCAGATGTTAAGCATGTCTTTAACGCGGTTCATATCGGCCGAGCTAACCAGGGTAGCATGCGTGAGGTTACGCTTCTGCTTGGTGGTTTTCTTGGTCAAGATGTGGCTCTTGAAGGCGTGCTTACGCTTGATTTTGCCCGTGCCGGTCAGCGAGAAACGCTTCTTAGCGCCGGACTTGGTCTTCATTTTCGGCATTGTGGTGAAATAAAAGGGTGAAAAACTGCGGCGGTCGGCTGCCTAGGGCCGGTGCGCCAGCGGAAAAGTGCGGCAAAGCCGCGGGTAAGCTATTCGGCTGCGTTGTCAGCAGGCTGAGGGGCTGGCTTGGGTTCCTTGGGAGCCTCCTTACCTGCTTCCTTAGGAGCAGCAGGCTTTACAGGCTTTACAGGAGCAATAGCCTTGGGAGCCAAGTACAAGAACATGCGCTTGCCTTCCAGCTTGGGCAGTTGCTCTACTTTGGCCAGATCCTCAAGGGCCTGAGCAAATTTGAGCAACAGGATTTCACCCCGCTCTTTGAAGACAATGCTACGGCCTACGAAGTGTACGTATGCCTTGATTTTAGCTCCTTCACGCAGGAACTCCTGCGCATGCTTCAGCTTGAAAGCGAAATCGTGGTCATCGGTGTTCGGACCGAAACGGATTTCTTTGATGACAACTTTCGTCTGCTTGGCTTTCAGTTCGCGCGTTTTTTTCTTCTGCTCGTACTTGAATTTCGAGTAGTCGATAACGCGGCAAACGGGCGGCACAGCGGTGGGCGAAATCTCAACGAGGTCGAGGTTTTGCTCCTGGGCCATGCGGCGGGCCTGCTCAACGGGGTAGATGCCTTGCTCGATGTTTTCACCGACCAGGCGCACCTCACGGGCCGTAATCTTTTGGTTGATCTTAAACGGCTCCTCTACTTGAGCGCGAGGAATGTAGCGGCGGTTAGGGGTAGCTATGGCTGTTCTCCTTAAAAGGTGAGCTAAAAAGTCAGGTTACTAGGATTTAAGTTGACATGCATCAGCTTAAATCCGTTCATTCAGCGGGCAAATATCCGGCATTTTTTCCAAACACTCAAAAAGGCGCTAGTAAATATTGCCTTGAGCACATGTTAAAGTCCAGATCGATATGGCCAACGGACGACCTCGTCCTACTTGATAGTAGCCGTAGGTACGGCTTTCTGCAGGGCAAGGTCGTCATTGTAGGCCAGATGACCGCTAAATATTAGAGAGTCTTTCCATCCATCAGGTCATTTACCTGAGTCTGGAAGCTTTGAATGAAGGCATCCAAGGGCACAGATCCAACGTCACCTTCCCCGTGCTTGCGCACAGATACAATGCCGTTTTCCTGCTCCTTCTCCCCTACAATCAGCATATAGGGCACTTTCGACATCTCGGCGTCGCGGATTTTGCGGCCGATTTTCTCGTCGCGGTGGTCTACAGTGCCACGGAGCTCGGCTTGCACCAAACGGTCGTAGACCTGCTGGGCGTAATCCTGGTATTTCTCCGAAATGGGTAGTACCGCAAACTGCTCAGGCGACAGCCACAGTGGGAAATTGCCGCCACAGTGCTCAATGAGCACGGCCACAAAGCGCTCCAACGAGCCAAAAGGCGCACGGTGCAACATCACGGGGCGCTGACGGGAGTTGTCAGAAGCAACGTATTCCAGTTCGAAGCGCTCAGGCAGGTTATAGTCTACCTGGATAGTACCCAGCTGCCATTTACGGCCGATGGCGTCGCGGACCATAAAGTCGAGCTTGGGGCCGTAGAAGGCAGCTTCGCCCAGTTCCGTAACCGTGCGTAGGCCTTTCTCGGCGGCAGCTTCCTGAATAGCCGTTTCGGCCAGGTGCCAGTTCTCGTCGCTGCCGATATACTTGGCTTTATTTTCAGGATCACGAAGGGAAATCTGGGCGGTGTAGTCTTCGAAGCCCAGGGCCCGGAACACGTACAGAACCAGGTCAATTACCTTCGTAAACTCTTCCTTTACCTGGTCGGGACGGCAGAAAATATGCGCATCGTCCTGGGTAAAGCCGCGTACGCGCGTCAGGCCGTGCAACTCACCCGACTGCTCATAGCGGTACACCGTACCAAACTCCGCCAGGCGAACTGGCAGGTCACGGTAAGAGCGGGGCTTGGTCTTGTAGATTTCGCAGTGATGCGGGCAGTTCATGGGTTTGAGGAAGAACTCCTCGCCCGGGTTTGGCGTCTTGATGGGCTGGAACGAGTCGGCGCCGTACTTCTCGTAGTGGCCCGACGTCACGTAGAGCTCCTTGGAACCGATATGCGGCGTCACGACGGGTTGGTAGCCAGCGCGCATCTGCGCACGACGCATAAACTGCTCTAGCCGCTCACGTAGCAGCGTGCCTTTTGGCAGCCACAAGGGCAGCCCCGCTCCTACTTTTTCAGAGAAGGCAAATAGCTCCAACTCCTTACCCAGCTTGCGGTGGTCGCGGCGCTTCGCCTCTTCCAGTCGCTCCAGGTACTCCGTCAGCTCTTTTGCTTTAGGGAATGTGATGCCGTAGATGCGCGTGAGCTGCTTATTCTTCTCATCGCCGCGCCAGTAGGCTCCGGCTACGTTCAGCAGCTTGATGGCTTTGATGGGCGACGTATCGGGGATGTGTGGCCCACGGCACAAGTCCGTAAACTCGCCTTGCGTGTAGAACGTGATAGTACCATCCTCCAGCCGGTCCAGCAGATCGAGCTTGTACTCGTCCCCTTTCTCAGTGAAGTATGCAATGGCATCAGCCTTCGATACATCGCGGCGCAGGTATTGGCTTTTCTTCTTGGCCAGCTCCAGCATTTTGGCCTCGATCTTCGGGAATTCATCCGTCGAAATCGAGCGGCCTTCGCCTAGATCAATGTCATAGTAGAAACCGTTCTCGATGCTGGGGCCAATGCCAAGCTTCACGCCCGGATACAGGTCTTCCAGGGCTTCGGCCATCAGGTGAGCCGACGAGTGCCAGAATGTCGATTTGCCTTCCTGATCATTCCAGGTCAGGATAGCTACATCAGCATTCTGTTCAATGGGGCGGTGCAGGTCGCGCACCTCACCATTCACGCGGACGCCCAGCGCATTACGGGCAAGGCCCTCACTTATGCTGGCGGCAACGTCATAGCCCGTGGCGCCATCTACAAACTGGCGCACGGAGCCGTCGGGGAGCGTTATATCAATCATTAGAGAAAAAAGTGGGTTTTAGCTTTACAAACAGCGTTAGCCCGCAAGTTAGAGGTTAGTTTTGGGTTTCCTGCTTTTAGCGCTCGATAAGCACCTTTAGCGGCCAGCTCATCGATTAGCAGGCCTAGGCACAAACAACAGGTAACGGCCGTAGCTACAAACGCCGGTTTACACAAATAAAGTCCCAGGCTCCGGATTATGCGTGCAGGCCTATAAACCGAGCGGGCGCTGTGCTGAGATGGGCTCAATCGGCTCTACGGCCCGGCGGGGAGTTTCATCGACGATGATTCCCTTGGCCCGGTTGCCGATCTTCCAGGCTTTGTAACTCCAATGGCGGTTTCCCGGGTTTTCTGCTACCAGCTGCCGATATTGATCTGCGGCCTCTGGGTAACGTGCTAGGCTCTCATAGCTTTCCGCCAGCATCTGCCGCCCGCCGGCCAGGCGTGGCGCCCGACGCAGAGCGCGCTGCAGGTGCGGAATAGCCTCGGCGTACTTATGGTTTTTGTAGGCCACTAACGCCAACCGGTAATCTGCGCGGTAAAAAGTGGTATCTAGCTGCACGGTGTGGGCATATACGCGCACGGCGCTATCCGGCTGGTTCTGAAGCTCAAATTGTCGGCCGTAATCATACCAGAGCGGCCCATACGTGGGAGCTAACTTGAGGCCCCTGGCCGCATACCGAGCAGCATTTGCCGGTTGCCGAAACGCATTGGATATAAAAGCCAGCTGATGCAGAGTTTCCGGCTGTCGAGGATCTCGGGAGAGACTGGCGCGCAGGTAATCCAGGGCTTGCAAAGTATCCTGCAGACCAATGTAGGCCACCCCTTTGTAGAACAGTGCGGCAGCATGATCGGGCTCCTGCTGCAAGGCGCGGTCCATCTGGTCTAGCGCATCCTGGTACCGACGCTCGGCCAAGTGGGTTTCCCCTACCAGCAAATTCAAATCGGGGGAGGTAAAGCCCCGGCGCGATGCTTCCTCCGCGGCCTCCAGCGCCGATTTGAGCTGGCCTTGCGCACGCAGCGCGCGGGCTTTGGTGAAATAGAATTCAGCCGGGCTGTCGTCGAGTTCCAACGCTCGGTTGATATCCTGCAGAGCCGCGGGGACTAAGCCGGCTTCCAGTCTGAAAGCGGCGCGCCGGGCATACAGCGAGGCATTGCGCGGCTGGCGCGCTATAGCTCCTTCCAGCTCAGTGGCCTGAATTTTGGGCCCGCTCTGCACGGTTTTTAAGTTCACCATCACTTCCCGCTGCTGAGCGGGGGCACTTTTCCCGCAGCCCGCCAGCATGCCCGCCAGGGCCAAAAGCAGCCCTAGGCACTTGATAATAGCCCAAGAAGAATGTTTCGTGTACTGCATCAGACGCCAAAGATACGCACCTAAACTGGCCTACCCACCGACAAAGCCCCTTATGCAGGTTCAATGCCTAGGCTAATTATGCTCTCGTTTCAAGCGTATATGGCGCTGAAGCTGGCGCCGAAGCTGCCGATTGAGCTGCTCCAGCAGCCGCCGGCAACGCCGGCTGGTTTCCAATTCTTCGGCCGTAACCGGGGTGAGGTTAATGGCTTCCTGCAGCACCGCAACAGCGCGGCTTCGCTGACCCTGGTTTAAGTACACCCGAGCCAGATCGTAGCAAAACTCAATGCGCTGCGGAGCCAGCTCGTGCGCCCGCACCAGCGCATCAATTGCTTTGCGGGTGCCGGCGCCACTGGGCGTTCCTCCCAGGAACAGTCGGCTGAATACCCGCTCCAGCAAATTGTAGTGGTCTACGCGGTAGTGCCACCGGCCTAGTAGCTGCCAGGCATCGGCCCAATCGGGGCGGCGGGCCACAGCCATAAACACGTGCGGCTTCATTTCGCGGTAGGCCAGTAGCCGCCCCCGGGAAGCCAGCAGCGTAGCTTGGTTGGAAAGCGCTAAAGCTTCAGCATAATGGCCCTCTCCTTCCGTGGGCTGCACTACTAGGGCCCGGTTGGCGTAGAGCCGAGCCGCCGAAAAGTAGGCAGCCTTGCGGGTTTCATCGGTATAACGGGCTCCTATGCGCACACTCAGCACAGCCGCCTGCCACAGCGCATCGTAAGTGGCGGGAGCTTTAGCCAGCACCTGCTCATACTTGGCCAAGGCCTCCGACTCGTGGTATTGCTCCTGCAGCGTTTTGGCGTCTGTCATCAACTGCCGAATGACCGGATCAGCAAGTGGCCTAGCAGCCTTCTCAGCTGCCGCACTTACTTGCGCGGCTGCTTCCGGCAGACATACAAGCGGCAGCCATAGGCTTAGAAACAGGACAGCTAAACGAAACAAACGAAGCATGGAAGATTTTAACCCTGCAAATCTGCTGGTTTTCCGTGAAGGAACCAGCAGGTAGCAGACTGATAGCGTAGGCGGGAGTGCAAGAATACGCTCCTGACTCTAGGCCACTACTGATGCTGCTTTTGAACCCCGGACAAAAAAAGCCCCACTCCTGGTTGTTGAGTGGGGCTTTTTTGCTTAAAACAGCTTCAGCTGCGACTTGGGAGTTTTCAGTACTGCCTGAGCCTGGGCTACGTCGGCGGCTGATATCTCCACGTCGCCGGTGTGCTCAGGCATGGGCGTTTCATCAGGAGCAGCTGCACTCCCGGCGCGCGGAATGGTGGCTGGGCCGGATTTTTTCTTGCCTTCGCGGCGCTGCGGCTCGGGGCCTTCATCCGTGAGCAACACCACAGAATGGATTTTGAAGTAGTTGAGCTTGTTGCCCATCGCCTTCCACCCTTTCACGTCAATAAACTCGTGGAGCTGGATTTTCTCGGTTTCCTTATCAGCCTTTTTGTCGCGCTGGAGCTGCACTTCTACCTGCGGCTCAGGGTTCGCGGTAACCACCAGCAACTTCGAGCCTTTCGATTCTGAGATGAATACAAAGCGGTTTTCCAGCTTGCTGGTTTCAATCTTAAACCGCTTAATGTAATGCATCTTCGTGTCACCTTCCGCGTACACGGCGCTAAGTACCGTGTCGGCCTCCAGCTTGCGCAACAGCACTATGTTGGGCAGATCAAAGTGGTGCGCCGGATCTGCTGCTTTTAGCTCGTAGCTGCCATCCTTGTACACCACCAGCACCGTGTCGTCAGTATCGAAGGCGCCGAGGTAACGACCGTGGCCCGTAGTATTGAGGCGGCCGGTAACCTCATCGAAGAACGTTTCGCGCCCACCCAGCGTGGAGTCGCCGAGGCTTTTTTGCGTGATTTTCTTGATGGGTTGCTTGGTCACGATGTTGCCCATCGACCCCTTGCCTTTAATGGACAGCTCGGCAAAGTCGAAGTCAAACTGCTTCACCCGGGCGGCCGCCTTATCGGAGAGCTGGATGTTTACAATTTCCGATTCCGAATTGGGGTTAGCCGTCAGGTAGAGCGTTTTGGTGCCTTTAGTGCCTTTGGTCAGGTCATACACCTTGTCGCGGGTAATGCCCGTGACCAGGAAGCGCTTGGCAAAGCTGATACCGGAGGCGCCATCCAAGTACACCATATTGTACACCAGCCGGTCGTCGTTCTTATTATAGACGCCTACGTGTAGAATGTCCTTGCCCACGAAGGTCTTTTCCGCGATTTTAGACACTGTAAACGTACCATCCCGACGAATAGCTATGATGTCGTCCAGGTCGGAGCAGCTGGTGACTTCCACGGCCTTCTCGTCTTTCTTGAGGCCATAGCCCACGAAACCATCGGCGTAGTTTACGTAGAGCTTCTGGTTAGCCACGGCCACTTTTTGGGCCGTTACCACATCAAAGGTGCGCAGTTGGGTTTTACGCTCTCTGTTCTGGCCGTACCTCTTCAGCAGACCTTCAAAGTAGTTGATGGCGTAGCGCGTGAGGTTGGCCAAATGGTCGGCTACTTCCGTCAGCTCACCTTCCAGACGCTGGATAAACTCTTCGGCCTTGAACCCATCGAACTTCGAAATGCGCTTGATGCGGATTTCCGTCAGGCGCGTCAAATCGTCCTCCGTGATGGTGCGGCGCAGCACAATGCGCGTGTCGTTGGCCTTTTGCTTCTCGCCTTCAATGCGCACGAACTTGCGTAGGCCACTGTCAATCGTTTCGAGAATCTCTTCCCAGGTTTCGCACTCCTCAATTTTGCGGTAGATGCGGTTCTCGATGAAAATCTTCTCCAGCGAAGCCGAAAGCCACTTCTCCTGCAGTTCCTCCTGACGAATTTCCAGCTCGCGCTCCAGCAGGCGCACAGTTTTCTGGGTGCTCAGGCGCAGCATATCCTCTACTCCCACAAAGCGCGGCTTATCCTCGATAATCACGCAGGTGTTGGGCGAAATGCTGATTTCGCAGTCGGTGAAGGCGTACAGCGCGTCCATCGTGAGGTCGGGGCTCACGCCGGTAGGCAGATGCACCTGAATCTCGACGGCCGCCGCCGTGTTATCGACCACCTTCTTGATCTTGATTTTATTCGCCTCCGAGGCCTTCACGATGCTTTCCATCAGCGCCGTGGTGGTGGTGCCGTACGGAATGTCCCGGATGACGAGCATGGTCTTATCCGCCTTCTCGATGGTAGCGCGCAGGCGTATTTTTGCGCCGCGTAGGCCACCGTTATAGTTCGAGACGTCGCAGAGGCCACCCGTCGGGAAGTCGGGGAACAGTTGAATGTCGCGGCCCCGCAGCACATCAATACTAGCCTTGCACAACTCGCGGAAGTTGTGGGGCATAATCTTCGTAGACAGGCCTACGGCAATGCCTTCTACGCCTTGGGCCAGCAGCAGCGGGAATTTGACGGGCAGCGTGGTGGGCTCGCGCTTGCGGCCGTCGTAGCTCATCTGCCACTCCGTGATGTCGGGGTTGAAGACCACATCCAAAGCAAACTTGCTCAGGCGGGCTTCAATATAACGCGGGGCAGCCGCGCCGTCGCCGGTCCGGATGTCACCCCAGTTGCCCTGGGTTTCGATCAGCAGATCCTTCTGGCCCAGGTTCACCATAGCGTCGCCGATGGAGGCGTCGCCGTGGGGGTGGTACTGCATGGTCTGCCCGATGACGTTGGCTACTTTGTTGAAGCGGCCATCGTCCATTTCCTTCATAGCATGCAGAATGCGGCGCTGCACCGGCTTGAGGCCGTCCTCAATGGCGGGCACGGCACGCTCCAGAATCACGTAGCTGGCGTAATCCAGAAACCAGTTCTGGTACATGCCGTTCACGGTGGCTACGTCATGAATGGTTTCGCCGGGCGCAAATTTAGGCTCCTCTTCCGTTTCTTCGGTTACGGGCGTGGGCTCCGTTACGGCTACCACGTCGGCACCCGACTCTGACAACAGCAACTCGCCGGTTTCGCTGACCACAAATTGCGCGGGCTCCTCCGTGGGGCTGGCCGCATCCGCCGGATCCTGCGCCGGCTCCGACCCAAACTCAAAGGAATCACCGGCCCCGAATAGGTTCGGCTGCTCTTCAGGGTTGAGGTCTTGGGGGTTCGTTTCTTCTGACATGAGGGGTGTGGCTGGCGCCACGGTTATTGTTCTTGTACCTCTCTCCTGCTTCTGTTTCGAGGAAAAGCAGAAGGTTTATTTGCGCTAGGCCAGTTGCCAGGCAATTTCACTTACTACGCTACTACATTAGCACACAACATGCTGGGTAGCTGGCAGCCAAAAAGGCCTAGGCCAGGTCTTCTTCCGGCACTTCCGCTACGGGCAGCACATCGGATGTCACCAGGTCCTTTTCCAGACGCAGGTTCTCGATGATAAATTCCTGACGGGCTGGCGTGTTTTTGCCCATATAGTAGGTCAGAACCTGCTGAATGGAGCGGTCGGACTGCAGGATAACCGGTTCCAGCTTAATGTTGTCGCCGATGAATTTACCGAATTCATCCGGCGAAATCTCGCCCAGCCCTTTAAAGCGCGTAACCTCGGGGTTGCGGCCCAGCTGGCGCATAGCATGTTGCTTTTCCTGCTCGTTGTAGCAGTAAATGGTCGTTTTCTTGTTACGGACGCGGAAAAGCGGCGTTTCCAGAATAAACACGTGCCCATTCCGGACCAGATCGGGGAAGAACTGCAGGAAAAAAGTGAGCAACAGCAGCCGGATGTGCATCCCATCCACGTCGGCATCGGTGGCAATAACCACGCGGTTGTAGCGCAAGCCTTCAATGCCTTCCTCAATGTTGAGGGCGTGCTGAAGCAGGTTCAGCTCCTCGTTCTCATATACAATCTTCTTCTTCAGCCCGAAGCAGTTCAGCGGCTTACCCCGAAGCGAGAAGACGGCTTCCGTCTCCACGTTGCGGCTTTTCGTGATGGAACCCGAAGCCGAGTCACCTTCCGTAATGAACAGCGTGGTTAGAGCTTCGGCTTCCTGCTTGCCTTCCCCGAGGTGGAAGCGGCAGTCGCGGAGCTTGCGGTTGTGCAGGTTGGCTTTTTTGGCGCGCTGGTTGGCCAGCTTCTTCACGCCGGCCATATCCGTGCGTTCCCGCTCGCTCTGGTCGATGCGCTTTTTAAGTGCCTCCGCGACATGCGGGTTTTTGTGCAGGTAGTTGTCGAGCTGCTCCTTTATAAAGTCCAGCACGAAGCCCCGCACGGTAGGGCCATCAGGACCCATATTAATGCTGCCCAGCTTGGTCTTGGTCTGGCTTTCGAACACCGGCTCCTGCACCCGTACCGAGATGGCGGCGATAATGGAGGCCCGGATATCAGAAGCTTCGTACTTCTTGGTTTTGTTGGTTTTGGCAAAAAACTCCTGCACCGTCTTCACCACGGCCTCCCGAAAGGCGGCCAGATGGGTACCACCCTGCGTGGTGTACTGCCCGTTCACGAAGGAATAATATTCCTCGCCGTAGTCGTTGCCGTGCGTTAAAGCCAGCTCAATATCCTCGCCTTTGAGGTGAATGATGGGATAGCGCAGGCTCTCAGGGTCGGCCTTGCGGGCCAACAAATCCAGCAGGCCATTCTCGGAGTAGTACTTCTGGCCGTTGAAGTTGATGGTGAGCCCCGCGTTCAGGTACACGTAGTTCCAGATCTGGTTTTCCAGGTACTCCGGGATGAAGCGGTAGTTGCGGAAAATGGAGTCGTCGGGCTGGAACGTGAAGAGCGTACCGTTGCGCTGACTGGTTTTCTGGGGCTTAGGGTCGCTCGTTAGCACGCCCTGCGAGAACTCCGCTGACTTCATCAGGCCCTCCCGGACGCTCTGCACCAGAAAGTAATTGCTGAGTGCGTTAACCGCCTTCGTGCCGACGCCGTTTAAGCCAACAGATTTCTGAAATACTTTGGAGTCATACTTGCCGCCCGTATTAATCTTACTGACCACTTCCACTACTTTGCCCAGCGGAATTCCCCGTCCGTAGTCGCGTACTTGCACGCGCTGGTCAGAGATTTTCACGTCGATAGTACGGCCGTGGCCCATCACGTGCTCGTCAATGGAGTTGTCAATGACTTCCTTTACCAGCACATAAATGCCATCATCATAGCTGGAGCCGTCGCCGAGCTTGCCAATGTACATGCCCGGCCGCAGCCGGATGTGCTCCCGCCAGTCCAGTGAACGGATACTGTCTTCGTTATAGCCGTGGTCGGGGGTTGCGGTGGGTACTTGTTCTTCAGCCATCAGGAAAACCAGAAATCATATTTGAGGTAAAATAACGCAGAAAATTGACCTTTTCCGCGCTTTACTTTCGCTATCCAAGTTAGCAATTACTGGGTATTCAACCTACGAAAAGCGCTGTTCGTTCCCGTAAAATGGCTTAAAACACTTCAAAAGAATCATCTCTCCCTTCTCATCTTCCCAATTTATTTAGCAAATGCTACCCCCCGCTGGTCAACATCACTTACCCCCTTCCGGGCACAAGCCCACTTCTACCGTCAAGCAAACCCCTATTGTTCAGTTTGCCTTCTTCATGCTGGGCTCTGTGCTGTTGATATATTCCCTTAAGGAATTAGACGACATCCTGCTGCCACTGCTGTTTTCGGCGCTCTTTACGCTGCTGCTGCTGCCCATTTGCCGGTGGCTGGAACTGCGCAAGGTTCCGCGCGTGCTTGCCATTATTCTGTGCCTGCTGCTGGTGCTGCTGGTGTTTGCCGGTATCATCTTCGGGTTTGGATCCCAGCTAGCGCAGTTTCAATCGGAAATACCCAAGCTGCAGGATAAGCTGATGGAGTTTTTCAATGAGGCACAGGCCTGGGCGCATACCAAGTTTGGGTACCAGCCCATGAGTATTGCCGACGTAAAAGACACCACGATGAAGGCCCTGAAGAAGTCGGGGGGTACCTACCTGGGTACCACGCTCAACACCACTTCGGCAGTGCTGAGCAACCTGGCGCAGGTACTGATTTACATCTTCTGCTTGTTGTTCTACCGCGACCATCTGCGGCAGTTCATGTTCCGTTTTGTGGCTCCGGATAAGCGCACGGCCGTGCTGCACACCGTCGATAATATCCAGACGGTAGTACAAGCCTACATCTCGGGGTTGTTTAAGGTTATCATCATTGTGGCTATTCTGAACGGTATAGGCCTAGTGGCGCTGGGCGTTAAGTTTGCGGTCTTCTTTGCCATCTTCGCTTCAGTGCTGGCGGTCATTCCCTATATCGGCATCATGATTGGGGCTACCATCCCGGCCATTATTACGCTGGTTGAAACGGGCTCCATTTTGCAGGCCTCTCTGGTAGTGGGTGTGTTTGTGGTGGTGCAGTTTCTGGAAGGCAACTTTATAACGCCCATGATTACCGGCTCACAGGTAAGCATCAATCCGCTGGCCGCCATCCTGGCCCTGATACTGGGCAACGAGCTCTGGGGCACTCCTGGCATGATTCTCAGCATTCCGCTGATTGCCGTAATTAAGGTGGTACTGGATGCCAACAAAACTACCGAGCCCTGGGGTTTCCTGCTGGGAGATACGGCCGAGGGCGAGGACTCTACCAAGCCCGAGACCAAGCAACCGGGTGGCTTGCAAAAGCTCTGGAACCGGGCTATTGGCAAGGCCGCTTAGATAGGCCTACAGGCCACGTAAAGGAACCCTGCTCCACACGATGTGAGCAGGGTTCTCTGTTTTAGAGCATCGCAAAGTCAACATATTTCTCCCAAATTTTATACCCCTTATTCAGCAACCTCCCAGCGTTTGGGTAGGTATAATGCTCAGGTTGCTGCTTCTGGCAGCGCCCTTTTTTGAATACTCTAACCCTGAAAATTCCTTCCCATGGCTATTATCACTGGCGAAACCGCTCGCGCTTACAACGACCTCGTAGAAATCAATAAAACGGCTGCTAAAGGCTATCAGGAAGCTGCCGAAGGTGTATCGAGCCCCGAGCTGAAATCTAAACTGAGCCAGCTAAGCCAGCAGCGCGCGCAGTTTGCTTCTGAGCTCACGCAGCATGCCAATCAGTATGGCATCACCCCCCAAGATGAAACCACGGTAGAAGGCGTAGTGGCCGATGCTGCCGCCGCCGTACACCGGGGCTGGATCAACATTAAGTCGGCTATTACCGGCCAAGACGACTCAGCCATTCTGGGCGAGTGCGAAACGGGCGATGCTACGGCCTTGAGCTCCTACGAAACTGCTCTAAAATCACGGGAGCTGCCCACTGAGGCCCGCACCGTAATCGAGAAACAGCACGGCGAAATTCTGTCGGCTAAAAACTGGGTAACGCAACAGAAAGGCAGCCGCTAGGCCACCTTCTTTCTTCCTAAAAAAAGCCTGCCATGTGCAGGCTTTTTTTGTTTTACTCAGTACCGCACAAGGTACTTTTGCAGAACTGTGGGCGCTTTGCAACCTTTGGAAAGCCTATCTTTGTTACCAATCTGCTTAGCACGTTTTATTACCTGATTTCAAGCCGCTTTTGTACGCCATCATTGACTTAGAAACTACCGGCGGCCAGCCTGCGCAGGACCGTATCACGGAAATTGCCATCTATATCCACGACGGAGAAAAGGTGGTGGATGAGTACAGCACGTTGCTCAATCCCGGTAGGCCTATCCCCTTCTTTATCACCCAGCTCACGGGCATTTCTGATGAGATGGTGCGCGAGGCTCCCAAGTTTCATGAGGTGGCCCGCAAGGTGGTGGAAATGACGGAAGGCTGCGTGTTTGTGGCCCACAATGTGCGGTTCGACTACAGTTTCCTGAAGAAGGAGTTTGCGGACTTAGGCTACAATTACTCCCGCAAAACGCTATGCACGGTGCGCCTGAGCCGCTCCCTGATGCCTGGCCAGCCTAGTTATAGCTTGGGGAAGCTGTGCCAGAACATCGGTATTCCGCTGGAAGGCCGGCACCGCGCGGGGGGAGATGCTGCGGCTACGGCCATTCTTTTTGGGCGGCTGCTCAAGATTTCGCAGCAGGAGGAAGCGCTGGTAGCTCCCGGCCTAAGCCCCGCTGACACCTTGGCGGCAGTAGATGCTACCGCACCCTCAGGCCGCCAGACGGCCAACGCCAAGGCACCCGCGCCCCGCAAGATAAAGGCTGTTCAGGAGGCAATCCGGACCGCGCTGCTGCCGCCCAATATTACGCCTGAAAAAGTGGCTTCTTTGCCCCAGGAGGCGGGCGTGTATTACTTCCACAACGAGCAGGGCGAAGTAATTTATGTCGGTAAAAGCATCAATATCTATAAGCGGATTCAGCAGCACTTTGCCGTCGATTACAAGTCGCGTAAGAGTCTGGAGTTCAAGAATTCCATTTCCGATATTACCTGGGACCTGACGGGCTCCGAGCTGGTAGCGCTGCTGTACGAGTCGCACGAAATCAAGCGCCTGAAGCCCTTATATAACCGCGCCCAGCGGCGCTCGGTGTTTCCGGCGGGCATTTTTATGCGCGTCGATGAGAACGGCTACAAGCACCTCTACTATGGCAAGGCCGATGACCATGCGGAGTCGCACCCGCTTATTGCGCTCGGCAACCAATACAAGGCAAAGGGCTTCCTTTTTCACAAAGTAGCCAAGTTCAACCTGTGCCAGAAGCTCTGCGACCTGTATAAGACCACCGGTTCGTGCTTCGATTACCAGGTGCACCGCTGTAAAGGGGCCTGCATAGGCCTAGAGCCCGCCGATGAGTATAACCAGCGGGTAGAGGCCGCCATTGAATCTTTCACCTATGAGCACGGCTCGTTTGTGGTGATAGGGCAAGGCCGAAATGAAAGTGAAAAGAGCCTGGTAGTAGTGGAAAACGGCCGTTACGTAGGCTTTGGCTACGTTGATGAGACCTTTACGGCTCGCCGCTTCCCAGATTTCAAGGACGCTGTGAAGCGCTACAACGACAATAAAGATGTGCAGCAGATTATCCGGCAGTACCTACGTACAAAGCACAAGGATAAAGTGAAAGTGTTCAGCTAACGCCAGCAGTAGCTGCAGTTGTACAAATGCCCTCAGGAGCCTGTCCGGCGCTATTATGCGCCGGACAGGCTTTTTTTATTTACCCAGCGATGCAGATAAATCTTAACATATAAGATAAACTATATAAAAAATAATTACGCTAACTTCGGTAGGTCGGTCGGTGGCCGCTAGCTAGTTCTGCGTGATGATGCAAGTGTTCGACTCTCCTTATTTGCGTATTCTTCATGATGCTACCTACCGGGTGCTGGAAATGCAGTGGCAGAAGGCTACCAGTGTCCAATTTCGGGAGGGCATGCTCTTAGGCATCTCCCAAGCCAGCCGGCTGGGCGTACACACCTGGATTGGCAATTTGCAGGCTATGCAAACCCTCACACCCCAGGATCAGGAATGGATATATGAGAAGTGGTTTCCACGCTTCGCGGCGCTGGGCATCCGGCGTATGGCGGTGATAGAGCCCGAAAACCCGCTCAATCGGATTGGCATCATGCAGGTGATGCAGCACGAAGCCAGCACAGTGCCCCTGGCTACGGCCTATTTTCTCTCGGTGGAGGAAGCCCGCAAATGGAGCTGCCGGCGCTATACAGATATTCTCATGGCCTAGGCCACTTCCTTTCTACTCAAAGTTGCTGTTGGGCCTGCTGCAGCCATTCTACGGCGCTGGTCTCATCATTAAAACGCCGCATAAAATACGTACGATCCGAGTTGGCGTCGGCCTCCGCGAAAGCTGGCAAGTCCATCGTCAGCATTTGGTAGGTTGGTGAGAGGAGCTGGCTCATGAAAACCGTCTGGCCCAGATGGGTGCTCAGGGTCGGGAAGAACTCATTGAGTCCCCAGTTCGTCGTTTCGTCATCGGCAGGAGTACGGCGGCGGCCATCCAGTAGCCAGTAAGGGCACTGGCACAGCAGAGCCGCCTCCAGAATATGCTGGTAGCCCTCCCGGGTTTCGGCCCCTGAAACAGGCCTTTGCCACCGCGCAACCAGAAAGTGAAGATCTGAACGATACGTCAGTGTCAGATAATCTGGGGTGGAAAAGTGCTGCATCGGAACTGTAGTTGACTCCATCTTACACAACCTGCCCAGTGGCTAGGCCAGGTATATACACATAACTAGCGGCTGAGCCTGTAATAACCAGGCAAAAGCCCTGCTTAATATAGCCGATGACGCAGCAGCCACCCAGCCGCGTCGAACTCATCGGCGCGGGGTAGGTATTTCTTTACCTCAACGGCCTTGGAAAGCGTGAGCGTATTGCCGTCGCCGCTATCATACACCGTAATACTGGTTTTGGCCCCTGCCGGAACCTGCGTGGTTTCAATCAGGTCCTGCCCGGCGCCATCGTATAGGCCTAGGGCGATGCGCGCATCGGGGACGCCGCGCACCTCAAAGGCATCGTTACCACCCAGGCCAAAAAGACGGATTACGTTGGTTTCGGCGGCATCGAAGGTCCGTTGGGACAGCAGCTTGTCGCCAGTGGGGTTTATCTGAAATACCTGTACCCGCACTTTGCCTGTGCCAGCGGGCTCCACCACAAAACGCTCGGCGGCATCGGTGCCGGGCAGCTCTATTTCTTCGGCCAGCAGCTCGTAGAACTTGTCCGCTACTGCCGGCAGCTCGTCGCGCCGCGCGTGCAGCTTGCGGTTGAAATCAGCCATTGACAGGGCCTGCACCTCCGTAGGCCACACTTGCAGCGCATCCGAAATCACGGAGTTGGGCAGCGCCTGGCGTAAGGAATCGGCAATTTCCCGAAAGTCATTGCGGGTAAGGTAGGCCAGTAACGACTTATCCATGGGACGCGCCGCCCGGTTCAGGCCCTCCACATCGCGCAGCCGAATGGTTTCGTGAAAGCTCTGGTAGTTGGATTTCACCCACCCAATGATGTGCGTGAGCAAGCCATCATCAAACTTAAAAAACGCATGGTCCCGGTCGCGCGGAATGGCTTTGTAGATGGTGGTACCAGTGGCTCCCGGAAAACTGGCCCAGCGCCATTGGTCTTCGCGGCGGCTCCAGTCGCCGAGCCACATATCAAACAGCCGGTTACGCAGATACTGGCGGGCATCAATGTGGTACTGTGGACTTGTGAGCAAATTGGTGAACACCTTGCGGGAGCTTTCCACACTGGCGGAGCGGCCAAAGCTTTGGACAGTGCTCTGGTCGCCTTCGGGCCGCTCTTCAAACAAGTACAGCTGATTGGCAAAAGCCGTCCGGTACTCTCCCAGGGCTGGGTCGTCTGACAGATATACTAGCCTTGGGTTGGTATGAAATAGGCCAGCTGCCTGGGCCAGCTGCGGCACAATGTAGGCGCCATACGGATGAATGACGCTGGTCTGGTCTTTCATGAGCCGGCCAATAGGCCCGGCCTGCAGGTTTTCGGGCAGGGCCTTGGTGGGGTCTTTATCTACGGAGCGCAACACGTATTGCATCCCGTTGCGGTCTACCAGGCGCAGGTTGCGGGTCTGGAAGCTGCCGCCTTCACGCACTGGCGTAAGGCCGCCCGGCACGGCCGTCCGGAGGTTGAATACGGGAGCCGTGACGGGAGTAGCCCATATCTCCCGGTAGTGTTTTCCCCAAAAAAAGGCGTGCACCGCCCCCCGCTGATACTGAGGCCCTGCTGCCACTTTCACGGTGGAGTCGGGCGCAATGGCCTGGGCCGGATGGGATACGACCGGCGCCGCGGGCGACGTGCACGAGCACAACAGTAAGGCACTCAGCAGGCCTACAGATGACGAGTAAGGGGAAAGCGGCACGAAATCTTAGGCTTAGAAGGCTTCTGCGGCCCAATGCCGCTGCCCTTATAGCGCAAACGGGGCCCTGCCGGTTGTTGAGCAAGGCCATCTACTTTTACAGCTGAGTTCCGTTCAAGGGTGTAAGCCGTGTTTTCTCTCTTTTGAATGACAAAACGTTTCCCCACCTTTCTGCTGGTGCTAGTGGCCACTACCAGCTGTTCGCGAGAAAGTTACTTCCAACCCGATGCCCGGGTGGCCTACCCGGCTCCCTTGCTCGCCGCCGCCGACAGTGCCCTGGTAACAGCCGGGCGCCATTACCAACGCGGCCCCCTGGGCCGGCTACTGCTGGGAGCCCACTACCGCAAAGTGTGGGCCACGCCGGTCACACTGCCAGTGTTCAAGCCGGCCACTGTGGTGAATGGAGGCCTGAAGTTTGGAAAGCTGGGCGGCGGCTTCCAGACCACCAGTGCCACGCTGCTGGCCTCAAGCGGCCGGAGCTATGCCCTGCGCAGCATCGATAAAGACCCGTACAAAACGCTGCCCAAAGTACTGCGCCAGGGCTTCGTGCTGACGACTGTTCGGGATGCTACTTCGGCCGGAATGCCCTACGGCGCTTTTGTAGTGCCGGCTCTGGCGCAGGCCGCCAAGATACCGCACGCAACGCCTCGCCCCTACTACATCCGGCCCGATGAAGATGGCCTAGGCGAGGCTTCGGCCCGGCTGCGGGGCAAGGTGGTGATGCTGGAGCAAAAGGTGGAAGGCGAGGAAAATATTGTGGGCGCTCTGAAGGGCGCAAGAGCGCTGGAGGAGTCTGAGAAAATGCTGGAAGAGCGTTATCATTCGCCGGAGCACAGCATTGATGAAGCCGCCTTTCTGCGAGCACGCCTGCTTGACTTGTGGATGGGCGACTGGGACCGGCATGAAGGGCAATGGAACTGGGCCGCCTACAGCCAACCCAACGGCAAAACTCTCTGGCGCCCCATTCCACAAGACCGCGACCAGGTATTTTTCCGGTTTGATGATGGCCTAGTTTCCTGGCTGGTGAGCCGGATAGTCCCGAAGTTTCGAACCTTCAAGCCCCATTATGAAAGCATAGAAGGCTACACACGCAACGCGAGCTTTATAGACGAACGCGCCCTGAGTAGCATGCCCCGAGAGGCCTACAGCAGTACCGCCCAGGAGCTGCAGCAGCTTCTCACCGATGAGGTGATTCATGCGGCCGTTCAGAAAGGACTGCCCCGCGAAGTGTATGCGCTGGAAGGTGCCCGCATGGAAGCCAAGCTACGTGCCCGGCGGGCTACCCTACCGCAGGCAGCCGAGGAATTTTACCAGCTGCGCGCACGCCGCGTGGTGGTAGCCGGCACCGACCAGGCCGAGCGGTTTGTGGTCGAGCGGCTCCATGACACAGTCACGGTGGTTTCGGTCTATACTTTGGGCACTAAAAAGGATTCCCTGCTGTACCGCCGCCGCTTCAACCCCGCCGATACCCGCCAAGTGGTGCTGCATGGCCTAAAGGGCAAAGATGAGTTTACGGTAACAGGTTCGGTGGCCCGCTCCCCTTTCATTGATATTTACGGCGGCCCGGAGGAGGACACCATCAACGATTCATCGGGGGTGAGTGGCCTACGCAAGAAAACCCGCATCTATGATACCAAGCGCAACACCGTGTTTGAAATAGGACCCGAAACCAAAGACCACCGCTCCCGGGGCGTCTCCACCCACGCCTTCGACCGCGACGGCTCAGGGAGATAATAGGTGGTGAAATAGTGAGGTTGAGGTTCTGGTGGCCTGCACGGTTCAGAAGGCCTAGGCATGTCATTGCGAGGAGGCACGACAAAGCAATTTTTCTTTCCCATTGCACAAGCCGTTAATACACTAAGAAGCCCTTACCACCACAATGGAGGTAAGGGCTTCTTAGTGTAGGCCAGCAGTTGGCGCGACTGGAAAGAAAGATTGCTTCGCTCCGCTCGCAATGACACGCTAGGCCTAGCTCAATAGAACGACCAACTCAGTTATTCCCTCGGTCCAGCTCTTCCAGCATCTCCAGCACCATGTGCTCTGTGGGCGTGAGCAGGTCGTCTTCGGCAGGGTCGGCATTGTGGCGGCGGAGGTAGTCGATGAGTTGATCGGAGTTGAATAGCTCGACTACTTGTGGATGGATATAGTATTTAGAGCACACGGTGGGCGTGTTGCCCAGGTTCTGGGCTACATCCCGCACGGCCCGTTTTAGGGTTTTGGGCTTCGGAAACTCGGGCTCCTCCTCAATTATAGATTCCAGACACTCCACCATTTTCACGGTGCCGCCCCAGGTACGGAAGTCCTTGGCCGACAGCTTCAGGCCCGTAACTTCCTGCAGATACGCATTCACATCGCCCGATTCCAGCTCGGCGCGGTGCCCGTCGGGGGCATAATACTGAAATAGGTGCTGCCCTGGTATCTCCTTGCACTTCTGCACTAGGCGGGCCAGCTTCCGGTCATGAATGGTCAGGTCGTGGGCCACGCCTTTTTTACCCACAAAGGCAAAGCGTACATCGGCGCCATTTACTTCCACATGCCGGTCGCGGAGTGTGGTGAGGCCGTACGTTTTGTTCTTCTTGGCGTACTCCTTATTCCCAATCCGGATAAACGACTGGTCCATCAGGGTCAGGACAATAGCAATTACTTTGGGCTTATCCAGCTTGGGGCGGGCCAGGTCTTTCTGAATCTGCAGGCGCAAATCGGCCAGCTTCTCCCCAAACGCGCGCAGGCGGCTGAACTTGGTAAGGCTGCGGGCCTCGTCCCAGGCGCCGTGGTAGAGGTATTGCTTGCGACCTTTGGCGTCGCGGCCAGTTACTTGCAGGTGGGTGTTGGGCGAGGGCGAAATCCATACATCCGTCCAGGCCGGCGGAATCACGAAGCCGTTGATGCGGGCCAGCGTTTTCTCATCCGTAACGGGCTCTCCTTTGGCACTCAGATACTGAAAGCTGCCCTCGGCGGCGGGCTGGCGCGTAATGCCGGGCTTAGCATCGGTGAGGTAGCGCAGGCCGGCCAGTTCGGCTTGGCGAGCCGGGTCTTTGTAAAGCAGGTGCGCCTCTTCCAGGGGATCAAGACGTTTCTTTTGGGTTTTGGGGCGGGCAGTGCTGAGGGACATAAACAGAACAGAAAAGCCCGCGGGCCGGAAGTGGCCTACGGGCGTTTAGCTCTACGCAAAAACCGCCGGAAGTGATGCCGGGGTAGCTCAACGCTTCGGCTGCCGCAAAAGCGCTCCGGCAGCTAAGGCGAAGGCGCGGAGCATCATCACCAGAAAGCAAGGCCCGAGCTGCTCAACACTATTTTTTTGGGCCTGATAATCCGATAAATAGCGCCAATGCGTTTAAAACGGCAACCACTGGCTTTGCGTGGCCGTACCGGAGCGGCGTGCTTTTGGCATCGTATTTTCTAGTGTGCTTTTACCATCCGCTCTTTTTTCACTTACTCTCCTTCCTGTTCATGCGTCGCACCTTGCTAAAGCCCTGGCTGTATTTAGGCCTTTTTCTAACTCTCGGCTCGATGGCCTCCTGCTCCAAAGACGGCGACGGTGTCATCCTGTTTTCGGTGGAAGACGATAAGGCCCTTGGCGTTAAAGTCGCCCACCAAACCGATTCTACTTACCGCGCTCAGGGCCAGCTGCTGGAAAAAAGCAGCAATGCCCGCGTCTACGCGCTGCTCAACCAAATCGTGACGCGGGTTCTCAACTCGGGCCAGCTGCAGTACCGCAACGAGTTTCCCTGGGATGTGCAGATCATCAAGGATGATAAGACGCTAAATGCCTTTGCTACGCCCGGCGGCCACATCTACGTATTCTCGGGCCTGATTAAGTTTCTGGATAGCGAAGACCAACTGGCCGGTGTGCTAGGCCACGAAATTGCCCACGCCGACCGCCGCCACACCTCGCGCCAGCTACAGCAGCAGTACGGCATTAGTGTGCTGCTGAGTGTGCTGCTGGGCGAAAACCCGAACCAGCTGGCCCAGATTGCTACTGGCCTAGGGCAGCTCAAATTCAGCCGCGACTATGAGCGCGAGGCCGATGAGTACTCTGTAGTATATCTGAACGGCACCAGCTATTACGCTTGTGATGGTGCGGCCGGCTTCTTCATCAAGGCCCAAACGCAGGGCCAGGCCAGCACCCCCGAATTCCTGAGCACCCACCCCGACCCCGGCTCCCGGGTAGAGGCCATTCAAACGAAGGCCGACCAGCTGGGCTGCCGCAACCGTACCTCTAGCAGTGCTTCGCTCAATGAGCTCAAGAGCTTGCTCTAGGCCACTGATGCTGAACGAAAAAGGCTTTTTGCTTCGGCAGAAGGCCTTTTTTTATGCCCTTCTTTTGAGGCTGGGCGCAACGAAAGACCTAAGGTTCACCGTAGGCCTATTCCATCTACTCTTGCTTTCTTTACGGTTCTATGGCTTCACTACTCGACAAATTCAACGACTGGGCCGAGCGGACCGATGATGCCCTGACCCGGGCCCGGGCGCGCCTGGGCCTGCTGCACCCGCTGCAGATGGTCCCCTACCGCAGCTACGGTACCCCTACCCGTCTGTACATAAAAGGTCGCCTGCTCACGGATAAGGGCATAAAGGAGCCCGGCGCAACCGACTCGCGGTGGCAGAACCTGCTGAACATGTATCGCCGCTTCGATAGCAACGAAATCAGCGGCGCTCTGCTCTCTGTGCGCCCGGCTGATGGCAGCGCGCACGCCGTCGTGACCGATGACGAAGGGTACTTCACCCTAAACCTGGAGCCAACCGTACTGCCCGAACCCATTGATTATTTGTGGTACCCAGTAGATGTGCTGCTGGAAAAGTCGCCGCCCCCGTTTCCGGCCGCGCTCAACCTCCGCACCCAGGCCATGGTGCTCATTCCGCCGCCCGACGCCGAGTATGGCATCATATCAGATCTGGATGATACCGTCATTCAGACCTCTGCCACCGATTTGCTGCGCATGGCCCGCACCGTATTGTTGCGTAATGCCCGCTCCCGGATGCCATTTAAAGGCGTAGCCGAGTTTTACCGGTCGTTGCAGCTGGGGCGTAATGGGAAGCGCAACAACCCGTTTTTCTACGTGAGCAGCTCGCCTTGGAATCTGTATGATCTGCTGGAAGACTTCCTAGACCTCAACAATATTCCGCCCGGCCCCCTGCTGCTCCGCGATATGGCCATGAAGCGCAAAGAAGCCGGCGCAACTTCGGAGCACCACGGCCACAAGCTTAAGGAAATCGACAACCTGCTGCTCACGTACCCGGAGCTGCCCTTCGTGCTCATCGGCGACTCGGGCCAGGAAGATGCCAACATCTACCGCGAGGTGGTGCGCCGCTACCCTGGCCGCATTCTGGCCGTGTACATACGCGACGTAAATTTGCCAGAGCGTGCCGCCCTGGTAGAACGCGTTTCGGAGGAATTGCGGAATGATAAAGTGGAAATGCTGCTGGTGAAAGACACCGTTCAAGCGGCCGAGCACGCGGCCCAAAAGGGCCTGATCTTCCAAGAGGCAATTCAGGCGGTAGAAACCGAGAAGCGCAAAGATGAAGCCGCTGAACCCAACGGCACGGAAGAAACTACCGGTGAGCCGGTGATGAAGTAGTCTGGCGGCTATGCATCGTGTCGGCTCTTTGCGTCTCACTTACTGAGTAAAACCGCTCCTTTCCCCGTTTCATGCATGTTGAGTTGAGTCTTCTGGAGCACTGGCTGACGGGCTGGAGCCTTGCCCGCGGCTTACCGCTTCCCCAGCCCTACGGCGAGGGATTAGTGGTGGAAGTAGGCTGGCCCGAGCAGGTGCGGCGCTACGTATTTGTGGAGGCCAGAGAAGCTTTACAAAACTGTGCCGCCCACATTCAGGACCCGTTTATTTACCTCAAGGCCGCTGTACAGCCAGCTCAGTTGCGGCGGGCGCTGCCTCCTGCCTGGCAGATTGAACTACCCCGGTATTTCATGCGCTGCCCCACCATGATGGCTCCGCTTAGCTCACTGCCCGCTAGCTATCAGGCGCAAACAGCCGTAGAACACGGGGCTTACGTGATCCGCTTGCTCGATACCACAGGCCAGACCGCAGCAATAGGCCGCGTTGTGCTGCACCGTGGAACGGCAGTATTCGACCGGATCGAAACGCGGGAACCCCACCGCAACAAAGGGCTCGGCACCAGCCTGATGCTTGCTCTGGATGCCTTGGCACAAGAAGCCGGCGTTTCTGAGCGCTTACTGGTGGCCACGGAAGCAGGTCGGGGGCTGTACCAGCGGCTGGGGTGGGAAGTAATATCCCCCTATTCCACTGCCTTCCTTCCGGCTTCTTAAGGCTTTAGGAGTATTACCCGTTTGTCACCTGCTAGCACCTTCCCTAGCTCGAATGATCGGCTACGATTACCCACTGGCCATTTATGCGCCGAAAAACCAGCAGAAAGTGGCCTTCTAGGTCGCCAGCGGCTGGGCGGGCCAGGTGCCAGCGACCAATAACGTGGGCCGCATCGGGGTTGAGAGGCTGAATGCGCAGGTTAGAGAAATCAAGCTGGCCCATGGCCTCGGGGGTTGGGTAGCTGCGGCGGTAGTTATCCAGCGTAGGCTGCCAGCCATATGTGAGGCCTTTCTTGCCGATGAAAACCAGGGAGTCATCGTGCCAGTAGCCCTCCATGTAGGCTGCTACATCGCCCCGGTTCCAGGCGGCAGTTTGCGTTGTCAGCACGCGCACAATTTCCGGGCGCGGGTTACCCGACTGGCCTAGCGGCTGGGTGGTGGTGCAAGCGGAGAGCAGGCACAGGCCTAGGCCACCTGAAAGCAAGTATCGGTTCATAATAAGCTGTTGGATTTAGTCTTCCAGGAGCGTGCGCACGTAGGCCGGGCCACCCAGCCGGCGCATATTGCGCAGCACCCGCTGCTGCTTGGCGCGGGCCTGCGGGCCGGGGTTGCTGGCCCGGAAACGCAAGGGATTGGGCAACACCCCTGCCAGCAGTGCTGCTTCCTGAGGGCTGAGCTTGCTGGCCGACTTATGAAAATACTGCTGCGAGGCGGCCTCCACTCCAAAAATACAGTCGCCCATTTCGGCCACGTTCAGGTACATCTCCATAATGCGGCGCTTGTCCCAGAGCAGCTCAATAAGGATGGTAAAGTATGCCTCGGCCGCTTTGCGCACGTAGCTGCGCCCTTGCCACAAAAACACGTTTTTGGCCACCTGCTGCGAGATGGTGCTACCGCCGCGCAGCTGTTTTCCACCGCTCATGTTCGACTTGGCCGCCTTCAACAGGGCATCTCCATCAAAACCATGATGCAGCAGAAAGCGCTGGTCTTCGGCGGCCACCAATGCCAGCGGCACGTGCGCCGAAACCTCCTCAATGGTGAGGAAACTGTAGTTGATGCGCCGGTCTTCTTCCCGGATTCCATAATACCCTTTGCCCACCGGCGCGTGGGCCCGGCGGTCTAGCATCAGCCAGGTAGCGGGCGGCGAAACCCAGCGGTACACCAGCACCCAGGCTACCGAAGCCAGAAACATAGCCGCTACCACTTGTAGGCCTATCCGTCCGGCACGACTCAACTGCCTTTTATACGTATTGTTCAAAACAGAAATCCCGCTAAATACTTTAGTTCTTACTTCCTGCGGCCGGGGCAGCGAGGCAAAAGTAGCAGAAATCGGGGTCCGGCTTCTCTACCTATGCCCAATTCTGCGGCAGCTACGTACCGGGTTCGTGAGCTTACTGCTTGAACTTTAATAGTTTAAAAAAGCCCAAGCCGAAGTTTTGTAGGCCACTCCTTTCGCTCCGGACTGGCCTACGGAAAGGATTCGCCAACCCTCGCTCACTGGTAAAAACTTCCCTACTGAACTCTATGCTCCCCTCCTCACACGCGCATCAACACCCGCACCCGGAAGACCACCTGACCAGCTCCGCCATGTTGCAGGATATCGTGATAGGCCTTTCTGATGGCCTGACGGTGCCTTTCGCTTTGGCGGCGGGCCTGAGCGGGGCTGTAGATTCCTCGGCACTGGTTATTACGGCGGGTCTGGCGGAAGTGGTAGCGGGTTCCATTGCCATGGGGCTGGGCGGCTACCTGGCCGGCCGCACTGAGATTGAGCATTACGATGCCGAGCTGGCGCGGGAGCACCGCGAAGTGCAGGAAGTACCGGAAACGGAACGTGCCGAAGTGGATGAGCTGCTGGCCGAAATGGGTCTTTCGGCAGCTACCCGCGAAGCCGCCGTGCGCGAGCTGACCTCCAACCCCGAGCAGTGGGTTCACTTCATGATGAAGTATGAGCTGGGCCTGGAAAAACCAGATCCTAAGCAAGCCCCTAAAAGCGCCGCCACCATCAGCCTGGCCTACGCCGTGGGTGGCCTGATTCCGCTGAGCGCCTATTTCCTTACTGAAACGCCGAGTGAAGGATTGCTCTGGTCGGCCATCATTACGCTTGTGTGTCTGCTGGTGTTTGGCTACTTCAAGAGCCGCATGACGGGGCAGCCGCCCGTTTGGGGTGCCCTCAAAATGGCCGGCACCGGCGCTTTGGCCGCCGCCGCCGCCTTTTTTGTGGCCCGGCAGTTCAGCTAACTGGCCTAGGAAGTCAGGTGCAACCACTCTGCGATGTAATCGAGCCCCAGGTACGCAATACCTGACTGATTACGCATGGGTGGCAGGGGTGGTACGCAACAGCAGGTAGCCCAACGTGCCGGCAAGCAGAGAAGCCAACAGAATGGCAATTTTCGCAACCGCCTGCCCTTCTGAATGCTCGCCCAGGGCCAGCAGGGTGATGAATATGGACATGGTAAACCCGATACCAGCCAGCACGCCGGCCCCCATAAGGTGCCGCCAGCTCACGCCTTTGGGCAGGGCACTTCGGGTGATGAACTGCATGAGCCCACAAACCAGGCCTATTCCCAACGGTTTGCCAACCACCAGGCCTACCAATATTCCCAGACTCAGCGGAGAGGCTAACTCCTGGATTGCGCTAGGCTCGATGATGAGACTGGTATTGGCGAAGGCGAAAAGCGGAATAATGCCGAACGATACCACCCCGTGCAACCGCTGCTCCAAGCGCTGCGCCGGCGAGCTGATGGTTTCGGCCAACGCTTCCAGTTCCTCACTAATCGTGCGCGGGTCGGCGGTGGTACCGTGTGCTTCCAGGTTGAGAAATTGCAGCTTCTCCTCCAACAAGCGTAACAGCGCGGGTCGGTCGTGGCCGATGCGCGAGGGAATGGTTACGGCCAGCAGCACCCCGGCCAGCGTGGCGTGCACCCCCGATTGCAGCATGTAAAACCACAGCACAAAGCCCAGAGGCAGATAAAACCACAGGCTGCGTAGGCCCAGGCGGTTGAATGCCACCAGTGCCAGCCAGATAACGGCGGCCGTGCCCAAGGCCGAAAGCTCCAGGTGCTGAGTATAGAAACCCGCAATTACCAGCACGGCTCCCAGGTCATCTACTATCGCCAAAGCCGTCAGGAACACCTTCAGCGCCAACGGAATCCGTGGCCCTAACAGATTCAGTACGGCCAGGGAAAAAGCAATATCGGTTGCCATCGGAATGCCCCACCCTCCGGCGGTTGGCGTGCCTCGGTTGATCAGCCAAAACAACAAGGCCGGCATGAGCATGCCCCCAATGGCCCCGGCAATAGGCAAAGAAGCCTGCTTGATGGAAGACAGCTCCCCTTCCAAAACCTCCCGCTTGATTTCCAGGCCTACGATCAGGAAAAACACCGTCATCAGCCCATCATTAATCCAATGCAGCAGGCTCATATTCAATAGGAAGCCTTCAGTTCCTATGTGCACGTGCTTTTCCCAAATAGCCGGGAAATAACGCGCAATTCCCCAGTCAGAATTTGCTAGAACCAAGGCCAGTAAACTTGTAGCCAGCAGCATAATACCACCCGCTGCTTCCCGACGAAAAAACTCATTAAATGGCCGTACCAACGGCCTTATTAGCGGAGAAACTGCTTCCATGTATAAGGGATAGTGTCGGCCCACAGCTGGCCAACCGATGCTGCAAGTACGGTTTTTTTCAGTATGACGTATATTTACGTCATTATATGTCGTATATTTACAACATACTTCATAACACCTCCATGACCTTCGCCAAAACAACCGCCTTCACGGAGGAGCAGCAGCAACTGGCTCGCGTGGCCAAAGCGCTGGCGCATCCCGCTCGCGTGGCAATTATTCAGCTGCTGGCCTCCAAAAACACCTGCATCTCCGGCGATATAGCGGCCGAGCTGCCGCTGTCCCGCACTACCGTATCGCAGCATTTGCAGGAGCTGAAAGCGCTGGACCTGATACGGGGTGAGATTGATGGCCTCACGGTTTGCTATTGCCTAAATACGGAGCTTCTGCGCCAGGTGCACGCGCAGTTCACCAGCTTCTTTCTGGAGGCCACCCCCCCCGGCGCCTGTGCTCCCGATGGCTCCTGCTGCTAACAGAATATTGGCTGACCGCGCAGTACACCATGGCCGCCGCATTCCTTAACCCTCATTTTTTAAGTTTTACCCTTTTAGCCATACCCTCATGAAAACTCCCGTTTTCCCTCGGATGCACGTTTCACTGTACGTGTCCGACCTGACCGCAACGGTTAATTTCTACACGGCTTTCTTTGGACAGCCGGCCACTAAAATCCGTCGGGGCTACGCGAAGTATGTACTCGCCCAGCCTGCTCTGATTATATCCTTCGTGGAGAATCTCGAGCGCGTCGCCAGCAACTTCGGGCACCTGGGTTTTCAGGTGGAAACGGTGGAGGAAATGGAGCAGCGAATGACCAAAGCCCGGACGCAGGGCCTGGTGGCCCGCGAGGAAATGGGCACCAGCTGCTGCTACGCCAAGCAGGACAAGTTCTGGGTGAATGACCCCGACGGCGTGGAATGGGAGGTTTACTACTTTCATGAGGATGCCGAGTTCAATGACCCACGCTACCAGCAGGAATACGACCAGGCCAATGGCAGCAGCCAGTGCTGCATTGCGCCTGCTACGTCTGCCGCCGCCGTGCCGGAAGAAGTATTGACCACCGCACCCATGGCTTTCACGCTGGTAGATGCCACCCCAGCTAACTCACCCGCTGCCGCCTGCACACCCGGCGGCGGATGCTGCTAGGCCACTCTCAGCCAATTGTGCCGGCTCAATATACATCCGCCCTGGTGGCCTAGGCCACTCCGAGCACTTGGCCTAGGCCCGACGTGGGCTAGCAGGAAAAGCAGGGCAAAGACTTTAGTGCCCTACCCTCTTTACTGGCGTTGTTGGCACACTATATTTTATTTACCCCATATTCATGGCTATGCTAATCAAACCACTGCTTGAAACGCACTGGCCAGCGGTACGAGCTATTTACGAGGCTGGCATAGCGACCGGAAATGCTACCTTCGAAACCCAGGCCCCTACCTGGGAAGCCTGGGACCGTGGCCACTTGGCCTACAGCCGCCTGGTAGCCACCTCCGATGACGGCACGGTGCTGGGCTGGGCGGCCCTGAGCCCAGTTTCGGGGCGCTGCGTATATGGCGGCGTGGCCGAAATCAGCATTTATATTGCGCCGGAAGCTCGGGGGCAAGGCGTAGGCCGGCAATTGCTGCAGGCGCTTATTGCCGACTCCGAGGCCAATGGCATCTGGACGCTGCAGGCCGGTACGTTCGAGGAAAACAAAGCCAGCATCGGGCTGCATACGCAGGCTGGCTTTCGGGTGATAGGCTACCGCGAACGAATCGGGCAGCACCATGGTGTGTGGCGCAACACTGTGCAGATGGAGCGGCGCAGCCCGGTAGTGGGTGTGCCCGCTCCAGAAGCCCATTAGCCGCCTCAGTCGGTTCTCATAAGCCAGTCGATTGTCGTAGTTCCCGTGGTTCACTGTATGTCAGAGAAGAAAAATATTCTGGTGCTGTGCACTGGCAACTCCTGCCGCAGCCAGCTACTGCACGGCTACTTGGAGCAGATGCTGGCGGGCCGGGCTACCGTGTATTCAGCGGGCATTGAAACCCACGGCCTCAACCCGCGGGCCGTGCGCGTAATGCAGGAAGCCGGCCTAGACATCTCTCACCACACTAGCAACCACGTAGATGAGTATGCCGCCGTGCCGTTTGACTATGTTCTGACAGTGTGCGACCATGCCAACGAGGTGTGCCCGGTGTTCCCTTCCAGCGCAAAACGCCGGCACCATAACTTCCCGGATCCGGCCAAAGCAACCGGTACCGAAGAGGAAATCATGCAACAGTTCAGGAACGTGCGCGACCAGATACAGGCCTACGCGCAGGATTTTGTGCGCAACGAATTCGCGGAGGCCTAAGCGCCTCCTTACTTTCCCCCGATGGAACCACGCGTGGCCGATGTAGTTGTGATTGGGGCCGGGCAGAGTGGCCTAGCCGTAGCTTATTACCTGCGCCGTGCCGGAGTTTCGTATGTGCTGCTCGACGCGGAGCCGCGGCCGGGCGGAGCCTGGCCCCACGGCTGGAACTCCCTGCGCCTGTTTTCACCCGCCGATGCCAGCTCGCTGCCCGGTTGGCTGATGCCTCGCCCACCCGACAACAGCTTCCCCGCGCGCGACTGGGTTATCGACTACCTCACCCAGTATGAGCAGCGTTACGACCTTCCCGTAATACGGCCTGTGCGGGTCAGCGCCATTGTCCGTAAGGATGACAGCTTCCTGGTAGAAACCGACCACGGCTCGTGGCGTGCCCGCGCCGTAGTGAGTGCCACCGGTACTTGGAGTCAGCCTTTTGTTCCGCCCTACCCTGGCCTGGCGGAGTTTAGTGGCCTACAGCTGCATTCGGCCCAGTATCAAAGTCCGGTGCCCTTTGCCGGAAAGCGGGTGCTGGTAGTAGGCGGCGGCAATTCTGGGGCGCAGATTCTGGCTGAGCTATCGGGGGTAGCTACCGTGGTGTGGGTTACGGAAAAGCCCCCGCATTTCCTGCCCGATAACGTGGACGGGCGCGTGCTGTTTACGCAGGCCACCCAGCGCTACCAGGCCGGAGAGGAACTTGCCCCACCCGCTTCGCTGGGAGATATTGTGATGGTAGAGCCCGTGAAAGACGCGCGCCGCCGGGGTGTTCTGCATAGCCGCGGGCCCTTCAGCCGTTTCACGGCAAGCGGGGTAGTATGGCCTGATGGGCAGGCCGAGCCGTTTGATGCCGTGCTATGGTGTACTGGTTTCAGGCCTGCCCTGGCGCATTTGCAGCCGCTAGGCCTGGTGCAGCCCAATGGCCGGGTGCTTACACAAGGCACCCGCGCCACCCATCTGGCCGGGCTGTGGCTGGTGGGCTACGGTAGCTGGACTGGCTTCGCCTCAGCTACCCTCATTGGGGTAGGCCGCTCCGCCCGCTCCACCGTCCTCGAAATTCAGGCTTTTCTGCATCCAGCGTAGTTTGGCGCAGGGTTTGGGAGAAAAGCCACGATATTGGGCCAGGGTCTCCACCAAAAGCACCATTTGTTTGTTTACGAGTGAAAGGGGACTACTGGCCTCTTTCTCACCAAACAGCCAGCGGCGGTTTTGCGCGTTGGCTTCTATCACGACCAGCCTGTTCCGGCTGCTCTACGGCCGCTGGCCTGCTTACTCTCTCACCTGGTCCGTATGCGCTTGCTTGCTTTGTTTCCTTTGAATCTGGTGGTTTTTCCGGGCGAAAAACTTAACCTGCACATCTTCGAGCCGCGTTACCGGCAGCTCGTGCACGATTGCCTGGAGCAGAATATCACGTTCGGTATTCCGCCCTTTATCAATGATGGCGTGAGCACGCTGGGTACCGAAATGAAGCTGGTGGGCATAGAAAAATCCTATGAGTCGGGGGAAATGGATATCCGGACCAAAGCGCTGGGCGTGTTCCGCATTCGGGAGTTCTACCGCGAGTCGCCGGGCAAGCTCTACGCCGGGGGCCAGATAGAAGACGTGGCTGATGACCATACAGGCGACATCCTGCTCCAGACGCGCATCAAGGAAGAAATTCAGCAGCTATATGATATCCTGGGGCTGCGGCGCCTGTTCTTGGACCTCCCCACCGACTTTCGAGTGTATGATATTGCCCACCATCTGGGCCTCAGCACCGAGCAGGAATACCAGTTGCTGGCTGCTGCCACCGAAACAGAACGGCAGGAGTTGGTGCTGGAACATCTGCAGCAGGTGCTGCCCATTTTGCTGGAAACCGAGCGGCTCAAGGAACGCGCCCGCCTCAATGGGCATTTCAAAAACCTCACGCCCCCGAACTTTTAAGGTGCTTCTTTCCCTGTGCCTAGGCCACCTGGGTGGAACGCCGGCCCCCGGTTCTTGCGTATAGGTAGTTCAACTGGAAAGCCGTGCCTACTTCTACTCTTGTTTTGTATGTATTTGCCCTGCTGGCCTTAGGGGCGGCTGTGTGGCTAAGCTGGCGGTTCTGGCAGGAGCGCCAGTACCGGCGGCGGCCCTACGTGGCGCCGGCCTTCCTCGACTGGGAGCACCAAGCCCCCAATGCCGACGCAGTACCGCTGCACCGCGTGGCCGTACTCGGCGACCCTGGCGCCGTAGCCACCGATGGCACCGATGCCATCCTGAATCTGCTGGAGCGCTGGGAACAGGAAACCGGCCCGGCTGGCACCATCATCATCCTGGGTGATAATATCTATCCGACTGGCCTACCCGCAGTAGAACACCCGGGCCGCGCGGCCGCCGAGGCGCGTTTTAAAACCCTGTTGGCCGCTCTGGCACAGTTTAAGGGCCAGGTAGTGCTGCTCAGCGGCAACCACGACTGGAACAAGGGCCGCCCCGATGGCTGGGAATATCTAAAGCGGCAGGAAGCCTTCGTGCACGAGCAGTTGCCCACGGCGCACTACCTCCCCGAAGGTGGCCTACCAGGGCCTGTAAGCCTGCAGCTGGCGGAAGGCGTGCTGCTCATCGTGCTCAATACCCAGTGGTGGGTGCAGACTGGCCCCCGGCCCGCTGCCGATGCCAAAGAGCCGTTTCGGCAGTTGCAACAGCTGCTGGAGGAAAACCAGCATCAGCGCGTGCTGGTGGCCGGGCATCATCCGCTGTATTCTAATGCTCTGCACGGGGGAAAATTCACGGCCAAGCAGCACGTATTTCCCCTCACTACGGTCAACAAACGGGCCTATGTGCCGCTGCCCCTCATTGGGTCCCTGTTGCCACTATACCGCAAAGTGGTGGGTGCTGCCGAAGACATGGCTCACCCCCGCTACCGTAAAATGCGCCGGCGCCTGCTGCGGGTACTCCAGCAGTTTCCCGGCGTGATATACGCCGCCGGCCACGACCATAACCTGCAGTACTTCCAGAAAAACGGAGGCCATTATCTGGTCAGTGGCGCAGGCAGCAAAACGGCCTTTGTACAAAAAGGCGGCTCCGCCACTTTCGTGCACGAGAACAAAGGCTTCTTCAGCCTGGATTTTTATCCCAACGGCGAAACCTGGCTCCGCACTCTGGAGCCTGCCCCCACAAGTGGCCTAGCCGATGCCTCAGAAGTATTCCGCTTGCGGCTGCAGCCTACCCATGCGGCTGCCCCGGCTGTGGTCCCGCTGGTGGTAGCCGGACGCCGGGTGGCCTAGCGGCCCTGCGTATTCAGGGGCACCAGCACCCGTAGGCTTTTCGGGTTGATTTCCACCTCAATGGGAGTGGGCAGGTTGCACGGCTCGCCGTCAATCTGCACCAGCACCTCCGTTTTGCCGGGTACCGAAATGGTGGCCCGGCGGCAGCAGAGCCGGCGGGTGTAGTCGGAAGCATCAAACCCGCTGGTGTAGAGATTATAGAGAATACCCGGTGCAGCAGCATTGGGAAAAGGATCGATCAGGCAGATTTCAAACTGGCCGTCGTCCAGGGGGCTTTCCGGATTAATGACGACGTTGCTGCCGAAAGTGTTGGCGTTGGCCACGGTCAGCATAAAGGCCGGTCCCTCCCACACTTCCACATCCGTTTGAATATGGTAGGTTTCCGGCTCAAAGCTCAGATATTCCTGTGTGGCAATGCGCACGTAGGCGCCGGGCCCTCGCACATCGCCTTTATCAAACTGCTCTACCACCAGCGCATTAAACCCCAGATCGGCTAGGTGAGCCGAGAATTTGCCCCCTACCCGCACCGTATCCATTACCAGCGTGCGGTGCTCCCAGGTGAGGCGCAGGGCCTGATCTATATCCTGCGGAATCCCCAGATCCTTGGATAAGCCATTGCCGGAGCCCAGCGGCACAATACCCAGCGGCACGGTTCCATTGGTGAGGGCCTCGGCCACCAAGCTCACCGTGCCATCTCCCCCAGCCGCGAAAACGGCATCGTAGGCCACTTCCCGCAGATGGTGCTGGAGATGCTGCAGGTCATCGTCGCCAGTGGTGTGGTAGAATTCTACTTTGCGGCCCCGTTCCAGGCAGTAATCCGTGATTTTGCCTTCAAACTCCGCCTTGTCAATATCGCCCGAGATGGGGTTGAGCACGAAAAGCAGACGTTCTAATTGGGCATGAGCAGCCATAGTACTAAACAAAAAAACAAGAGAAAAGCGGAACAGTACGGCCGCAAATCGTCGATACGATAGCCAGCAAGAGAGGGCTACCTCAGATGAGAAGAATTTGCCGATTCCCCTAACGAAACGTGGCCGACCAAATGGCCGGCCACGACAGTAAAATCGACAGCAGTAACGGTTATGGCTTCAGGTTAGCCGGCAGTCCCTGCGGAAAATCGGTCTGAATATCGCGCTGCAGCTCCTCGATACGGTTGCCGGGGTTGGGGTGAGTGCTCAGAAACTCGGGTGGGCCACCACCCTGGTTGGCTTGTTCCAGCACCTGCATCACCTGAATCATGGCGCGGGGGTCGTAGCCGGCCGATGGGGTGAAATCAACGGCCAACTTATCGGCTTCTAGCTCATCTTCGCGGCCATAGCGCAGCGTCAACAGCTTCCCAACCATGGCGGCGGCAGCAGCGCTGGCCGCCGTTCCTGGCCGGTCTGGGTCGTAGAGGCCGATGGCAGCGGCGCCGGTAAGGCCCTGCGTCAGGTTGGATTTAGCAATTTGCTCAGCCGAGTGCCGCGCAACCACGTGCCCGATTTCGTGGGCCAAAACGCCGGCTACCTGCCCTTCCGTTTTCAGGTTTTTCAGCAGTCCGGCCGTGATGAACACCTGCCCGCCGGGTAGCGCAAAGGCATTGATGGTGTTTTCATCGGCCAGCAGATGAAACTGAAACTTGTAGGCCGTCTGGCCTGCTTTGGTGCTGCGTACAATCTGCTGCCCGATTCTTTCCACGGCCGCGGAGGCTTGTTTATCGGGGTGTAGGCCACCGTACTGTTGGGCCATTTCGGGCGCCGCTTGCAGGCCTAGGGCAATTTCCTGGTCGGCCGTCATATCAATATGCTGCGTTTCGCCGGTCACATCGTTCACGGAGCGTTTGCAGTAGTAGGATATGAGGGTGATGCCCCCCAGAAGCAGGGCAATTATGTAACGAAGGCTTCCTCTCATGGTTGGTGTGAAAAAAGGGAGTGAATAGGGCGGGAAAGGAGAATGAATGTTCCTCTACGGGCTTGTAACGCGCAGCTTGCAGCAGGGTTGCCGGCCCGGATACACCCAAATTTCTCTTAACACCGTATCAGGCCATATCTCCCTTTCTTTGATTGTCTTCCCTTCTTACTCCCTTCGAAATTATGAATCAGAAACGCACATTTGGCAGCATCCTGACCATCCTGGGTATTCTCGGCATCATTGCCGGTGCCCTGGGCTACCTCCAGATTGGCGGTTTGGGCCTGAGCAAGATGAACTCCATTGTTCCCTTCATTGTCGGACTCATTTTCTTCTTCGCTGGCATCAACTTGGTAAAAACCACCGGCGACCGAGCCTAGCTTAGCACTGCAAGCACAGTCTAAAAACAGAAACACCCGACTCACTTGAGTCGGGCGTTTCTGTTTGCAGCTACTTATCTATTTACTAATACATTCAATCAGCTATTCTCAAGCGGCACTTTAACCGTTATCTAAGCCAGTGCTGCGCGCAAAGGCCAGCAAAGCCGGGTCCAGACTGAGCCAATCCGACTCGTAGGCCACTTCGGTTGGTCCGTTGGCGAATATCACCGTGCCCGACTTAATCGTGTTGATGATGGCGCTGGACTGGCCTACGGGCAAGGCCGGGCAACCCTGGCTGCGCCCCAGGCGACCATGCTGCCGGATGAAGCTTTCGCTGACATAATCGGCGCCGTGCACGACTACCGCGCGGCTGGCAGCGTTGGTATTATAACCGGGGTCGAGGCCGCGCAGTTTCAGCGAGAGGCCATGCTTGCCCTGATAGGTATTGGCGGTTACATAAAATCCCAGACTGCTCATTTCTGAGCCCTCCCGATTGGAAAAAGTCTGCGCATACTGTTCGCCCGTGTTCTTGCCATGGGCAACCAGTGTATGAAACACCACCCGCGACTTAGCCAGATCAATCACCCACAGGCGTTTTTGATTGCTGGCACGGCTGAAGTCGATGATGGTGAGCAAGGACTGCCGGGACTTTACGGCCCCTTCCTGCTGCAGGTGGTAGTAGCCCACCATAGCTTTCCGGAATACCAGCACCGGTAGGCCAGTATTCACAAGGCCAGCCTGCACGTAGGTACGCATCATGTGCTGCTCAAAAGCCGCCATGTACGTAGTGCGCAGCGAAGGAGTTAAAGCAGGACGAGCCCCCGATCCAACGAGTGGCCTAGAAGCCGGCACAGCTCCGGCCGGGCTTAAAAGTGCAAGACAAGCAAGCAACAGGCCGGTAGCGGCAGTTGGTTTATCAAACATCAACTAAACTTGTTGTAGCAAACAGAAAACACACCCTTGGGCACCAGACAAACTGGTGCGTTGGCAAAAATAGTACTTTTACGCCAACTAAGCACGCCACTCTCAACTACTTACTCTTCACTTCGGCCCTCCCGCCAGCTCATATGGTTTCTCGTTCTCTGGTTTTATTTGCGCTTGGCAGCCTGCTTCTGGCTGGGTGCGGTCATGCCCTCCCCGACTTTCCCGACTTCGATTCCACTACTTGGCGCCGCGATACCTACGGCTGCCAGAACAAGCGAATACCGTTGTTGCGTGTACTGGAAAAGCACCGTGATGAGCTCTACGGCGCCAGAATCAGTGAAGTAGACAAGCTGCTAGGCCACCCGGATGAAGAGGAATTGAGTGAACAGAGCGAAAAGGTGTACATCTATTACATCACTGCCGGCCCTCAGTGCGTGGCCAGTCATCCGCGTGCGGCCGGCCCCCGGCTGGTCCTGCGGTTTGGTGCTACTGGCATGCTTACGGAAACATTATATCCAGTGGTACCAGCTCAGTAAATTTATAATTATCCAAGTAATAAGCTTATATTAATTGCTTAATACTTTCCTTCGACTCATAAAACAATTAAATAAAAAAGGCCGCCCCGGATAATACGGAGCGGCCTTTTTGCGGTGCTTTGGAAGAGCTTACCCTATTCCGCCTTCATTTGAAGCCGGAGCCGTAGGCACTGAGTCACGCTTCTGCTCATTCTGATACATGCTCAACTGAGAAGGCGTCAGGATGCGGCTGCACTCAGCTTCAAACTGCGACTCCAGCTCCAGCAGTTTGGCATTACGCATGGCAGCGTCGCTTTCATACTGCCACTGAATCTCGTCGAGGCGGGCCAGCTTAATCTTGTTAGCCGCACGCAGCCGAATGAATTGCGCCTCATTCAGATGCAGCTGGTTGCTCATCTGTCGGGTGGCTTCATCAACCTGGGTGGCAGAAGGAGTGCCTACACCTGGTAGCTCAGCATGTCGCTCTTTCATCTGAGCAGAAGCAGCAGTGGATAAGGCAACCAATAAAATCAGAGTAGAAAGTAACGACTTCATAATAAGTGAAGAAAAGGTGTGCGGGTAGGAGTCAAGAGAACGGAATTCGAGTTCGTAACACTATAAAGAGCTGGAAAATTCCTATTTCACTTCACTTTGATTTAATACAAAAATATATAATCAAAAGCACATCCACAATACTCAACCATAAATTTATTATATATTTTTATTGGAATATTTATTTAATACTGAATTGCTAAAACGAAAGAGCCGCACCTTACTAATAGGATGCGGCTCTTAAACGTCTAGAATGCTCTTTTATTCAATTTCTGTAATGGGCTTATGATCGGGGCTCTTGTAATACTGCATAGCCACCAATGTGATGATTACCCCCGACATAACGCCTTGTAGCAGAATGGCCAGGAAAGCAATTGTCACGGATAAATCAAATCCGAACAGGTCTGCAGCCCGGATGCCTTCCATAATCCGGGGATTTATTACTCCGGCATATAGAATGAAGAAGAATCCAAAGGCGAGCGAGCCAACCATGGCCGTAATGACACCGGTGCCGAAGCCGTGCAAATACGGCATTCTGTCGTGTCGGTAGCGCTTATAGTTCGCTATGGCCATGCATATACCCACTGCCAAGATAACGCCGTTCAGGAAGCTAAATTCAATACGGTCTGTTAGCTTGAACAGAGAAGCAACCACGAAATAGAGGATCATACCAACGGCCGTAAAAAGGCCGTAACGGACGCCATTAGTTTCAGGCGTAAGGCGGGTGTCAGCCATAGGAGTAAGTCAGCTAAAAGTGGGAAAGACAGAGAACGAAGACCGCGACGGAACTCACGCTCAGATAGAGAATGTTGCTTTCCCATGAGCATCGGGCGCCCAGCCAACCAGTTATACTCTATACCAGGTTGGTAGGCAATGTGTTGTGCATCGGAGGCTTTTTTTCAGTTTTCGTGGCCAGCCATGTATAGGCCGTTGCACAGCATCCCATTAAGCCAAGGCATTTTGCGTACTTTTGCGCGCCGCAGCAGTGGCCTAGGCCACTGCTAGCCTTATACTAGTGTTTCTCCGCACCTTTTTGATATGATCAGCACCTCCAACGTAAGCCTGCGCTACGGCAAGCGCGTATTGTTCGAAGACGTTACCATCAAGTTCATGCCCGGCAACGTGTATGGCCTGATTGGGGCCAACGGCGCCGGCAAGTCTACTTTTCTTAAAATCCTTTCGGGCGAGATTGAGCCGAATACGGGCTCGGTTGATATGCCCAAGGGGGCCCGCCTTTCGGTACTAAAGCAGGACCAGTTTGCGGCCGATGCTTTCCCAGTGCTCCAAACCGTAATCATGGGCCACACGCGCCTATGGAAAGTAATGGAGGAAAAGGATGCTCTATATGCCAAGCCCGATTTTTCGGATGCTGACGGAGAGCGCGCCGCCGAGCTGGAAGGCGAATTTGCTGACCTGGAAGGCTGGAACGCCGAGTACGAAGCCGCCGAGTTGCTCTCGGGCCTGGGCATTGGCGAAGACAAGCACCAAACCATCATGGGCGACTTGGGCTCGTCCGATAAAGTTCGGGTCTTGCTAGCCCAGGCTCTCTTCGGTAACCCCGATGTCCTGCTTCTCGACGAACCAACCAACGGCCTCGATGCGGAAACTGTATTGTGGCTGGAGAATTTCCTTGATTCTTTCCAGAACACGGTAATTGTAGTAAGCCACGACCGTCACTTCCTAGATGCCGTGTGTAACTACATGGCCGATCTGGACTTCTCGAAAATCACGATGTATCCCGGTAATTACTCGTTCTGGTACGAGTCGTCGCAGTTGGCCTTGCGTCAGCGCCAGGATATCAACAAAAAGACCGAGGACAAGCGTAAGGAACTGGAAGAGTTTGTACGCCGGTTCTCGGCCAACGCCTCGAAATCCAAGCAGGCCACCTCGCGCCAGAAGCTACTCCAGAAGCTCACGCTGGAAGAAATCAAGCCTAGCTCTCGTAAGTACCCCTACATCGCCTTTAAGCCCGAGCGCGAGGCCGGCAATCAGCTCCTGACAGTGGAGAACCTGAGCAAGTCGGTTGATGGACAGGTGGTATTCCGCAACGTATCGTTTGCGCTGGATAAGAAGGATAAAGTAGCCATCATTGGCCGCGACGACCGGGCCGCCTCCCTCCTATTCGATATTCTCTTCAATGAAGCGAAGCCCGATACCGGCGACTTCAAGTGGGGTACGACTATCACACCCAGCTACTTCCCGAAGGAAAACACCGAGTTTTTCAATACTGATCTGAACCTGGTGGACTGGCTCCGGCAGTACAGCACTGAGAAGGACGAGTCGTTTATCCGGGGCTTCCTGGGCCGCATGTTATTCTCGGGCGAAGAGTCACAGAAGAAATCCAACGTCCTCAGCGGAGGCGAGAAAGTGCGCTGCATGCTGTCCAAGATGATGATGGAAAGCGGCAACGTACTCGTGCTCGACGACCCGACGAACCACCTGGACCTGGAGAGCATCACGGCGCTGGACAACTCTCTACGGGAATTCAACGGCACCCTGCTGTTTGCTTCTCATGACCTGCAAGTAATTCAGAGCGTAGCGAACCGTATTATTGAGCTGACGCCAGATGGTATCATCGACCGTCGTATGTCGTACGAAGAGTACTTGGCTGATGACGTAATCAAAGCCCAGCGTCAGCGGATGTATCAACTTGTGTCGTAGGCACGTTTAGCGCGGATATGAAACGACTTCTGTTAGTTCTTAGCTTGGGTGGGGCCGGCCTGTGGCTGGCTCCGACCGCGCACGCCCAGCGCACCGACAGCACTGGTGTAAAGCCTCAGCTAAATACCGCGCCTCCTGGCGCAGTTCCGCGCCCGGCTCCGCAACAGCCCGTCAATTCTCCGCAGCCTACGGTACCGGTTCCCCAACCTATAGAGGCACCGCTTCCATCGGGCAGCCAGTACGATCCTAACCGGCCATCGGGCCTAGACTTGCCCAACCGGCCGGGGGTGGCAGCGCCACCCCCGCCTCTTCGCAAGTATTTCCTGTATTCCAATTTCGGACTGGGCTACAGCAGCGTAAATGAGTCGGGGTTGTTTAATGCCAGTATTGGGCCAGCGTTAGGTTACCAGGTAAACGAGCGGTTTGCCTTTGGTCCGGGCTTTAGCTACGTATTCAATAACTATTCTTTCCCGGATTATTTCCGTCAAGCTGGTTATCCTTCCAACCTGTCGTTGCATAGCTTCGGACTGAAGGCGTTTGCTCAGTATAGAGTGGTTAGCCAGTTCTTCGTTCACGCTGAGTATGAGGTAACGCGTGCCCAAGCCTATGGCATACGAGACAACATTAATACGCAGCAGGTTGAGATATTCAAGGTAAACCGAACCTACCAAACTCCACTAGCCGGCGTAGGATATCGCCAGGATCTGGGCGAGCGGGTGGCTGCTGATATTCTGGTCCTCTACAATTTCAATGATGGAATTGATGCCTACGGTAACCGGACTTCTCCTTATAGTCAGCCTGTGATTCGGTTTAACTTTCTTTACCGGCTAGGCCACTAGGCTACTGCCAAACACAAAAAAGTCCTTCTCAGTTAAAAGAAGGACTTTTTTGTGTTTTTTCGGATGTAACCCACGGGCTACCACCAAGCAGTTTGGTTACTAAACTACCCGTCCGCCGCGGATAACGCGTAGCAGGATGGCGATGATGGCAATTACCAGCAGGATGTGGATCAGACCATTACCCTGAATACCGGCACCCAGCACGCCGAAGAAGCCCAGAGCCCAAATGATGATGAGGATGACAGCGATGATATACAGCAGATTTCCCATGGTGATTGTAGTTTGGTGAGGTTGGAGAGAGATGAAGGGATGATTCAAGGACCAGTTTGGAAACCAGATAGTAACATCTGGCTGTGTAGAAAGGTCATTTGCGGATTTGTACGCGGGTATAGAGAAAAGGATATTATTCTATGAAAAAAAACTAAACAATTCTGCTAGAAAAACATCTTACTCCCATACTATGAGACGTTTCGGGGTATTTCAGCGTGCATTAAATTCCTCTGCTATTTGGTCACAGTCGCCTCCACTTATGTTCGTAGCAGATGAGATAACCATTAGATTTGTGGCCCCACCCAAGCCTCATAGGCATAGTTCACCCACCCTTTCTCTCTTAATATGCAGAATATCGCCGTCATCGGCTCTGGCACCATGGGCAATGGCATTGCCCACGTTTTTGCTCAGAATGGCTTCACCGTGGCTCTGATTGATATCAATCAGTCGGCGCTGGACAAAGCAGTTGAAACTATTGGCAAAAATCTGGACCGGCAAATCAGCAAGGGCAGCCTCTCTGAAGCAGAGAAGACAGATACCCTTGGCAGGCTGACCACCTTCACGAGCGTAGCCGACGGAGTTCGTAGCGCAGAACTGGTGGTAGAAGCTGCCACGGAAAACTTTGAGTTGAAACTGAATATTTTCCGTGAACTGGATAAGCATGCGCCGGCACATGCCATTCTCGCTTCCAATACATCCTCTATTTCTATCACCAAGATTGCAGGAGCCACGAAGCGCCCTGCGCAGGTGATTGGCATGCACTTTATGAACCCGGTGCCGGTCATGAAGCTGGTGGAAGTTATCCGGGGCTATGCCACTTCCGATGAAGTGACACAGCAAGTGATGGAGCTTTCTCGGAAGCTGGGCAAAACGCCTACCGAAGTAAACGATTACCCGGGCTTCGTGGCTAACCGCATTTTGGTGCCGATGATCAACGAGGCTATTTACTCTCTATATGAGGGCGTAGCGGGCGTGGAAGAAATAGACACGGTGATGAAACTAGGCATGGCCCACCCCATGGGGCCCCTGCAACTCGCCGACTTCATAGGCCTAGACGTATGCCTGGCTATTCTGCGGGTGCTGCATGAGGGCCTGGGCAACCAGAAATATGCCCCCTGCCCTTTGCTGGTGAACATGGTGACGGCGGGACGTTTGGGCGTGAAATCTGGGGAGGGCTTTTACTCCTGGGGGCATGGCACCAAAGACTTGGTGCTGGCTGAACGGTTTCGTAAATAGTCTTACTTATATACGATCATGCACTGGCCTACAGGAAAGACTTCCTGCAGGCCAGTTGTTTAATAGCCTCTATCATTTATCAGTAAACTTTTCTGCCTCCCAAATCCTTGTAATCATAGACTGGTTACGGCACAGCCTCTGGCTGACCGGGACAAGCAGCGACCAACGACTCTTGTTGAGCGCTGCACACCTTCATCAACTACGATTTTTACACAATATGGAACAGGCAACTTTTGGCGCTGGCTGCTTTTGGTGCGTTGAGGCGGTTTTTCAGAACCTCGCTGGCGTAGAGAAAGTAGTTTCCGGCTACACCGGCGGGCGTATCGCCAACCCTACTTATAAAGAAGTTTGCAGCGGCCTGACAGGCCATGCTGAGGTAATTCAGATCACCTACGATCCGGCCAAAATCAGCTTCGAGGAGTTGCTGGAGATATTCTGGAAAACCCACGACCCCACCACGCTCAACCGCCAAGGAGCCGATACAGGTACTCAATACCGTTCGGCCATTTTTTACCACAATGAGCAGCAACGCCAGCTGGCAGAGGCTTACAAGCAAAAGCTCAACGAAGCTCATGCATTTCCCAATCCTATCGTGACGGAGATAGTAGCGCTGCCAACTTTTTATGTGGCTGAAAACTATCATCAGGACTACTTCAACCAAAATGGCCAGCAGCCTTACTGCCAGTTCGTGGTGAAGCCTAAAGTGGATAAAGTACGCCAGGTGTTCGGGCTCAAGTTGAAATCTGCGGCTAGCGCATAGCTGGCTCTCAGTGCTAGGCCACTTTTGAAAGCAAAACGCCGCTCCAAGACTATTGGGGCGGCGTTTTACGTGCAGTGTAAGCCGGGTACAGGCCTAGGAAGCGGCAGGTATCTCTATCTGGAAAGGCCCATGCTCACGCCCCAGCACATAATATAGCGCCAGTTTGTTATAGAGCAACCGGATATAGGGCTGCGGCTCATTCACTTCCAGAATCTGGTTGTTTTTCACGGCAATAAAGCCGGTCAGCTGGCCGGGGTATGCACCATCTTCGCCTACGGCCGGAATAGCCTCAAAGGGCGACATGTTGGTAACCGGAATGAAGGTCTGCTTGGGCAACTCAAACAGTGTCTTTTCGCCAAGTGGGATAAACCCTTTCACGGAAGAATAACGGTAGTATGGGTTCCAGACCCAGTGACCATCGAAAATATAATACTCCTCCGTGCCCAGGCGCAAAAATTCCCGCAGCGTAATATTCACCCCAATGCGCCAGTTGGTGCGCTCCTGCAGGGCATTCTGGATGACAGACAGCCGCAAGGGGTCTGGGGCATCGGTGAGGGGCTGAGTAAGGCGGGCCTGCACGGCTAGCTCGCAGCCCGCGTACAGGTTGATCAGGTGCTGGCGCCAGGCATTTACCGGGCCCAACTCGTAGGCCTCTTGACGGGACAGCTCGAAGAAATTATAGGTATAGGGGCCGGCAATAGCTACGCCGTCGCGGCCGTTGGGCTCCGCCCACTCCACCAAAAAGCAGGGCCGGGATTTGCCATCAACCCAAGGAAGCTCTCGGTTGAAAGCCACCCGCGTCTGCACGGAGTCTGGTTCTACGCCAAGTTCCTGGGCTACAAAATCGCGCACTTCATCGCGGGCCTGTGCCGCGGAAACAACTGTGGTATGTTTGCTCATCGAAAGAAGAAAAGCAGCCGCTAAACGGCTACGTTATGCTCGCGCAGAGCATCGTTGAGGGAAGTTTTCAGGTCGGTGCTGGGTTTGCGCTGGCCGATGATGAGGGCGCAGGGCACGTGGTACTCGCCGGCCGGGAACTGCTTCGGCAGAGAGCCCGGAATGACTACTGAGCGGGCTGGCACATAGCCCCGGTACTCCTTCGGCTCGGCGCCCGTCACGTCGATAATGCGGGTGCTGCCCGTGATGGTTACGCCAGCCCCAATCACGGCTTCCTTACCCACGAAGCAACCTTCCACCAGAATGCTGCGCGAACCCACAAAGGCGCCGTCCTCTACAATTACGGGGGCAGCCTGTACGGGCTCCAATACACCACCAATGCCAACGCCACCGCTCAGATGTACGCCAGCCCCAATCTGGGCGCAGGAGCCTACAGTAGCCCAGGTATCCACCATAGTTCCTTCGCCTACCCAAGCCCCAATATTTACGTAGCTGGGCATCATGATGACGCCGGGCGCCAGGTAGGCACCGTAGCGGGCCACAGCAGGCGGCACTACCCGCACACCCTGCTGCTCGTAGTTGGTCTTGAGGCGCATTTTGTCGCGAAACTCAAACGGTCCTACCTCTATCGTTTCCATCTGACGGATGGGGAAGTACATAATAACGGCCTTCTTCACCCAATCATTTACCTGCCAGTCGGCACCTTCGGTTGTGCCGGGCTGGGCCACACGCAGGCGGCCCTTGTCGAGTTCTTCGATGATATGATGGATGGCCTCGAGAGTAGTGGTTTGCTGGAGCAGGCTTCGATCGGCCCAGGCGGCTTCGATGGTGTGTTGGAGGTCGGACATGAAAAGTAAAGTGGTCAGTGCGTACTAGTCAGTTATTTCGGGGCCCGAAGCCAGTAAGTGTAGGTAAACTGGCAACCGGAAACCGGCAACTACCAAGCAAACTTACCATCTTCACGGCCAATATGCCGCGTCCCGTCACCATTTTACTCGCCTCAGTTTTAAAGCCGCTGGATGATACCCGCATGCTGGGCAAATTTGCGCGCACGCTGGCTTCCCGCCCGAATACCGAGATCCATGTGGCCGGCCGCTTCGCCCCCACTCCTACTGGCCTACCCGCCAACTTGCACACCCATGCCCTGCTGGATGGCAACCGCCTAAGCCTAAACCGCCTGCGCGCCCAACGCCGCTACTGGCAGCTACTCCAGGAAGTGCAGCCGGATGTGGTGTGTGTGCATGCCCCCGAGCTGCTGCCGCTTACAGTGCTGTGGCGTATCCTGGACCCAGGCCGGCGGTTTGTGTATGATGTTCGCGAAAACTACGCCCTCAACATCCGGACCCAGCAGGTGTACCCGGCATGGGCCCGCAACACCTTGGCAGCCCTCGTGCGGGGCCTGGAGACGCTGGCCGCCTCAAGAGCTGCGGGCGTTTTGCTGGCGGAGCGCAGCTATTCGGCTGAGCTCCCCTTTGCCACTCCCAACCGGACCCTCATCCTCGAAAATAAGTACCAGCCGTACACGGGCGAGGATGCCCCCAAGGCCCTAGGCCACTTGCCAGCTACCACTGAGCCTTTGCGGCTACTGTACTCCGGCACTATTTCGGAGCTGAATGGGGTGTTTGAGGCCATTACCTTTTGGCAGCAGGCCAGAGCCGTGTGGCCGGCCGCGCAGCTTACCATTGTAGGATTCTGCCAGCAGCCGGCGCAGCTGATACAGCTTTGGTCGGCGATTGACCGCGCCGGAGAAGGCATTACGCTGCTTGGGGGCAATACGCTGGTGCCGCACGCCCGCATTGTGGAGGAAATAAACCGGAGCCACCTGGGGTTGCTGCCATACCGGCCGCATACCAGTACGGCGCGGTGCATCCCCACTAAGCTCTTTGAATATATGGCGCATGGGCTGCCGGTGGTCATACCGCCAAATCCACTCTGGCAAAAAATGATAGAGCGCTATAAGGCAGGAATATGTATCGACTTTCAGGTCCTAGGCCAGTACCCCTTATCCGGAACGGAACTGGCTGCACTGCTTCAGCAACCTTTTTATCCGGCTGGGGTCCCTGCAGAAGCCTTTTGGAAAACTGAAGCGGAAAAATTACACCGCTTCATGGATTCTATTTAGCAACTGTCGATCTTCGCAGCCCGTTTTAGGAAGCAGGAAGCTGAATTTAGCTACTTTCCACTCCTTTTTCGCCCTCTCCCTCGCAAAATTCCCGATGAGCAACACCCTACGATTTTCTGAAATTGCCGGTGTAGGCCACTATGTGCCCGACCGTGTAGTGACCAACGCCGATATCACCGGCCTGATGGATACCACCGACGAGTGGATTCAGGAGCGCACCGGGATAAAAGAGCGCCGGTGGTTTGAGGAAGGCAAGGATACCACCGCCAATATGGCCGCCAACGCCGCCCGCAAGGCGCTGGAAATGGCCGGCCTCACCCCCGACGACGTGCAGATGATTGTATTTGCCACCTTGTCGCCGGATTATTTCTTCCCTGGCTCAGGCGTTTTGCTGCAACGGGAACTCGGTATTAAGGCTCCAATTCCGGCTTTTGATGTGCGGAATCAGTGCTCCGGTTTCGTGTATTCGCTCTCGATGGCTGACCAGTTCATCAAGACCGGCATGTATGATACCGTGCTGGTGGTGGGCTCCGAAATCCATTCCTCGGGCCTCGATATCAGCACCCGCGGCCGTGCCGTTTCGGTTATTTTTGGTGATGGAGCCGGCGCGGTGGTGCTGCGCCCCTGCACCCGCGAAGGGCATGGCATTCTGAGTACCCACCTGCACTCCCAGGGCGAGCATGCCGAGGAGCTTATTGTGAAGGAGCCCGGCTCTAACCGCAATGACCGGGTAGGCTACATCATGTCGCATGAGGAGGAGCTGTACCCGGTCATGAATGGCCAGAACGTGTTCAAGCACGCCGTAGTCCGGTTTCCACAGGTAATCAAGGAGGCGCTCGATCAGAACGGCATGCAGCCGCAGGATATTGATATGCTCATTCCGCACCAGGCCAACCTACGCATCACGCAGTATGTGCAGCAGAAAATGGGCCTCAGCGACGATAAAATTTTCAGCAACATCCAACGCTACGGCAATACCACGGCGGCTTCGGTGCCCATTGCGCTGAGCGAAGCCGTGCAGGAAGGCCGCATCAAGCGCGGCGACCTGGTGTGCCTGGCTGCCTTTGGCTCCGGCTTCACCTGGGCTTCGGCGCTGATCAAGTGGTAGGCCTATCCCGGCCCGCACTCAGAAAAAGTTACTTTGCTAGGCCAGTGCGCTGGCATGCGTAGTAGTTGATTTAGTGGCAGTCGGCTTCCGGCTGCCACTTTTTTCTTGTAGGCCTGCTCTAATCTTTGCGCGCCAAATCCATCAAATTCTTCATTTTTGGTTTTTACTTGAAGAAATGCCCAGTTACACCGAGGAGAATTATCTAAAAGCCGTTTATAAACTTGCCGAAGCGCAGCCTGGCGTGGAGGTCAGCACCAACCGTGTGGCGGAGGAGCTCCAGACCCGGGCCGCCTCCGTTACCGATATGCTCCGGCGGCTCGGTGAGAAGGGCCTGCTCCACTATACCCGCTACCGGGGCGTATCCCTCACCGAGGAAGGCCGCCGTGTGGCGCTACTCACGATCCGGAAGCACCGGCTCTGGGAAGTATTCCTAGTGCAACAGTTGGGCTTCTCCTGGGATGAGGTGCACGATGTGGCGGAACAGATGGAACACATCGACTCCGATCTGCTCATCCGGCGCCTTGATGAGTTCCTGGGCTTCCCGCAGCTCGACCCCCACGGCGACCCTATCCCAACTGCTGAAGGAGCTATTCTTCGCCCCCAGCACCGCCTGGTTTCCGAGCTGGTACCCGGCGACCGAGGCACCGTCGTAGCTGTCAAAAACACCTCGGTTCCCTTCCTGCAGTACCTGGATAAAGTCGGTTTGAACTTAGGTGCCAGCCTTGAAGTACTTGATAAGATAACGTTTGACAACTCATTAGAAATCAGAATAAACGGATCAACCAAATACCTCATATCCTCAGAGGTTAGCAGAAACCTGTACGTGACTGACTAGTGCCTATAGTCACATGCACGAATACCAAGGTTGGGCTTTTATGACGACTAGCAGGCCATCTACCTTTCGTTTTGCACCTCTCCAAATGTCCCGGCCGGTAAAGCCCCATGGGGCGACGTTGTAGGGGCCTAGGCCAGTAGCTCGTACCTTTACGGAAACATCCTATTCTGTTCCCGTGGCCCTACCGCTTCCAGTTTCGCTATCCGATACCATTGTGGCATTATCGACCCCGCCCGGCGCGGGCGCTATCGCACTGGTCCGCCTCTCGGGGCCACAAGCTATTGGCCTCACCGATGGTGTGTTTGCCGGCAAGCGCCTGCGCGACCAGCCGGGCCACACGCTGCACTTCGGGACCATCCGCGACGGTGACCGGATTCTGGATGAAGTGGTCGTGTCCTTGTTTCGGGGACCGCACTCCTATACCCGCGAGGATGTAGTGGAAATCAGCGCCCACGGCTCCGACTTTATTGTGCAGCAGCTCCTAGGCCTGTTCGTTCGGCGGGGGGCCCGCCTGGCCGAAGCGGGCGAGTTTACCAAGCGCGCCTTTCTGCACGGCGCCTTTGATCTGGCCCAGGCTGAGGCCGTAGCCGACCTCATTGCAGCAGACTCTGCCCTCTCACACCAAGTAGCCATGCAGCAGATGCGGGGTGGCTTCTCGCAGGAGCTGAAAGACCTTCGTGGGCGGCTGGTGCAGTTTGCGGCCTTGCTGGAATTAGAGCTGGATTTTGGGGAAGAAGATGTAGAGTTTGCTGACCGCACTGGCCTAGTAAAGTTGTTGCGGGAAGTACAGGCCCTGGTGCGCCGCCTGCTCCGCTCCTTCGAGTTGGGCAACGTCATCAAGCACGGCGTCACAACGGTTATTGCCGGCCGCCCCAACGCCGGCAAAAGCACCCTGCTCAACGCTCTCCTAAACGAGGAACGAGCCATCGTTTCGGAAGTGGCCGGTACCACCCGCGACCTGATTGAGGACGAAGTGAGCCTCGACGGGATTCGCTTCCGTTTCGTAGATACGGCCGGCCTCCGCGACACTACTGATCTGGTAGAATCCATTGGCGTAGAGCGTACCCTAAAGCGAGTTCAGCAAGCAGCTTTGGTTATATATCTATTTGATATAACGAGCACTACTCCTGCTCAACTTCAAGCTGAAATTGAAGCACTGAGTCTCCCGGCTACTATTCCCGTACTGGCCGTGGGCAACAAGATGGACGTGGCTTCCGATGCAGAAATTGCCGCTTTCCAGTCTGGCCCTAATACTGCCCTGATTGCTGCCTCCCGCGGCGACGGCCTCGACGAACTTCGCGAAACCCTGCTGGCCCGCGTGCGTGGCGAAGGCCTGGACCGTGCTGGCAGCAGCACCATCGTCACGAATGTGCGCCATGCCCGCAGCCTGGAGCAGGCCTCGCAGCACTTGGATGCCGTGCTCAGTGGCCTAGCCGCCGGTACCGGCACCGAGCTTCTGGCCGCCGATCTGCGCCATGCTTTGTCCGACCTGGGTCAGATAACCGGAGAAATCAGCAACGATGATTTGCTGACCAGCATCTTCACGCAGTTCTGTATTGGTAAGTAGTGGCCTAGGCTGTTTAGCTGGGGGTGCACGTCAGCACGCTAAAACAATCGTTAGCGCAAGGTCAACTCTCGCATTTATAACCACTTACCTATACATCCTTCTATTACCTCATCAAAAACCCATTTATTATACCACATATTTCCAACCTGGTCCTTTTCTTTGTGGCTTCACCTCCACGGCAAACAACAACCGGGCGGGTTTTGTAGTATAGACGCCAACTGCTTATCGGGATTTCTCTCTGTTCCCGTAACCCACCCTCTAACCCACGCTCATGGCAGAATCTGCTGAACTTATCCTCGACGGGAAATCCATTATTCTCCCCGTCATTGAAGGCACCGAACACGAAAAAGCTTTCGACATCGGCAAGCTGCGCGACCAGACGGGCTACGTAACCCTGGATTCAGGCTACAAGAACACCGGCGCTACCAAGAGTGCCATTACGTTCCTCGATGGTGAGGAAGGCATTCTGCGCTACCGCGGGTATCCGATTGAGCAGTTGGCTGAAAAGTCCAGCTTCATTGAAGTGGCCTACCTGCTGATTTATGGCAAACTGCCTACTTCGGCTGAGCTAACCGACTTCAGTACCCAGATTACCAAGCACACGCTGGTGCACGAAGATGTGCGCAAGATTTTCGACGGTTTCCCGTCGGCCGCCCACCCAATGGCCATCCTGAGCAGCCTGATCTGCGCCCTCACCGCTTTCTATCCTGAAAGCGTGTCGCCGGACCTGAACAAGGAGGAAATTGACCTGAACGTGATTCGTTTGATGGCCAAGCTGCCTACCATTGCCGCCTGGACCTATAAGAACCAGATGGGTCATCCGCTGAACTACCCGCGGAACGACATGGACTATTGCTCCAACTTCCTGCACATGATGTTCAGCTTCCCTACGGAGAAGTATGAGCTGAATCCCGTGGTAGTAAGCGCCCTCAACAAGCTGCTAATCCTGCACGCCGACCACGAGCAGAACTGCTCTACCTCTACCGTACGTTTGGTAGGCTCGGCCAATGCCTCGCTTTACGGCTCGGTATCGGCTGGTATCAATGCTCTCTGGGGCCCGCTTCACGGTGGTGCCAACCAAGAGGTAGTTGAGATGCTGGAGGCTATTGAGCGCGATGGCGGCGACACCAGCAAGTTCATTGACAAGGCCAAGGACAAGAACGACTCCTTCCGTCTGATGGGCTTCGGCCACCGTGTATACAAGAACTTCGACCCACGTGCTACCATCATCAAGAAGGCAGCTGATGAAGTGCTGGCGGCATTAGGCCTACAGAACAGCCCCCTGCTGAAGATTGCAAAGGAGTTGGAGCAGGCTGCTCTCACTGATCAGTACTTCATTGAGCGTAAGCTGTATCCGAACGTCGACTTTTACTCAGGCATCATCTACAAAGCACTAGGCGTCCCAACCGAAATGTTCACGGTGATGTTTGCCCTGGGCCGTCTGCCCGGCTGGATTGCCCAGTGGAAAGAGATGCGCGAGAACAAAGAGCCTATTGGCCGTCCGCGTCAGATCTATACCGGTGAAACCGAGCGCGACTACGTGACCATCGAGCAGCGCTAGGCCACTCCCCCTTTCACGTTAGCACACAAAAAAGCCCGCTGGTAGCGGGCTTTTTTCGTTTATACAGAAGGCAGTGCCTATTTGAGGTTCACGGCCGTCATGGTCACTTTGTTCTGATCATACACAGCCATCTGGCGGGGGCGCAACACGGCGGCCAGGTCCCACTCATAGCGCATTTGGATGTCGGCCATGGCTTCGTCTAGGCCAGTAGCATCACTGGCTAAGCGCTGACGAACATCAGCTGTTTCGGTCAGCAGACGCAGGTTAAGCTGACGCACTTTTACATATTGGCCTTCGCTCAAAGGCAGCTTTTCAGCCATCTGGCGGGTTAGCGTTTTAGCCCGCTCGTGCAGCTTGGAGCCATCGGTGGGTGCTGCCTGGGCATTACCAGTAGAATACAAAGCACACATCAAAAGAATAGTAGCGAGGGTTTTCATGGTGGTAGGATTTAGGTAGAAAGGAATGGGATAAGTGCATTTGGCAACAATTGAAAGCCACCAAAGAAGAAGCAATCAGATTAGCAGTTAGCGCAGAAGGCCCGCAACAAATAAGCCCTCTGCGCCACTGAAATTAGCGGGGCGTAGAGCCGAGAGCCGTCATGCTGGTGCGGGCCTGCTCATACATAGCCAGCTGGGCGGGGCGCAGCAACGACATCAGGTCTGACTCGTAGCGGGCCTGGGCATCAGCCAGACGCTGATCTAAAGCCGCCGAATCAGCACCCAGCAGGCTCTTCAGTTCATCAATCTCCGTGAGCATCCGAACATTCAGCTGCTTTACGCGCAGGTACTGCCCTTCATCCAACCGAGCTTTCTCTGCAATTGTACGCGTCAGGGCTGTAGCACGAGCCTGAACAGCCGAGGGGCCTTCTGATTCAGAAACTGACGACGCCATAGCAACGCTTTGTAAACCGACTAACAGACAAGCGAAAAAGTAGGCTTTTTTCATAGTGGTGAAGGATTAAGTAAGGAAGTGGAAAGTGTGACAGATTTAAGAAGCAGGAGTGACTAAGAGCTGATACTTGGTTTATAAGCGCCATTATCCTATCTGATCCTGATACCCAAACATACAATTTATAATTTAATAAAAAATAGAAATTTTATCACTATTCTATTCTATAACTTTCACTGGAAAATATTATTTTTCTCATTATCAATCATTTAATAGTTAAACCAAAAAGAGAAACTACAAACAAAAAAACCTGGCTGCTTACGCAACCAGGTTCTATAATTTAGCCAAGAGGCTGTTTTACTTACAAAATCCGTAGCTCAATCCGGCGGTTTTGCTGACGGTGTTCCTCCGAGTCGTTGGGTACGAGCGGCTTCGCCTCACCATAGCCTTTAAAACGCAGCCGGTTCGCACTAACGCCTTGCGTCACGAGGTAACTATACACTGATTTAGCCCTGTTCTGCGACAGCGCAACGTTGTCTTCGTCCGTGCCCACATCATCCGTATGCCCCGATACTTCTACCTGAATATCAGGATATTGCTTCATAAAGGCAATAAGGCGGTTTAGCTCTGTCCGCGACTTAGGTTTCAGCGCAAACTCCTTTGTATCAAAGAAAAGGTTGTTGAGTACGATGCTACGCCCCGACCTTACTGGCTCCAAATAAATGTCTAGTGTCAGGGGATTAAACGCCCGCTTATCGGTATAATCGAAACTCAGGCTCTTCATCAGGTATTTGTTGGCCGCCGCATACATGGCGTATTGGCGGCCTTCGTTCAATACCACAGTGTATTCGCCGTTTTCGCTGTCTGAACCAACGTACTGCACCAACTCATCGGTGTTCAGATCATAGAGCTGTACGTCGGCCTGAATGGGCTTTTTGGTAACGGCATCGAATACCCGGCCTTGCGTATAAGTGCTGGTTTCGCGGGCCCTGATAATCTGGGGCACTTCGAAACCAAATAGTTCTACTGGCCGGTCGCGCTCCTGCTTTACGCCAGGCTCAGTTGCCCGTGAGCGAGAACAGAAGCCTCGGCGGTTATCAGAACCGATAAACAAGGAGGCCTCGTTTTCGAAAGTATTCAGTGGATAGCCGAGGTTTTCGGGAGTGCTCCATTTATTCGGGGCCTGCAGCACACACCGATATACATCTAGGCCACCCATCCCCACCAGCCCATCGGTCACGTAGTAAAGTGTCGTGCCGCTGGCATGAATAAAGGGAGCCATATCCTTCCCAGCGGTATTGACAGGTTCGCCCAAGTTGCGAGCAGGCGTCCAGTTACCGTCCGCGTCCAGGGTCGTCATGTAGATATCCTCCTGACCCTTACCCCCGCGGCGCGTGCTGGTGAAATACAACGTGCGCCCGTCGGCGGAGAGCGTCGGCTGCGAGTCCCACTCCGGCGAGTTCACTGTCCGGCCCAGGTTCTGGGGTTTGCTCCAGTTGTTGCCGGTTCGGCGTGAGATGTACAAATCGCAGTTTCCTACGGAGTTCGGCCGGTCACAAGAAGCAAAGACCAGGGTCTTGCCATCACCCGAGATGGTGCCGGCACCTTCGTTGTAACTGGTATTGATGGCCGCAGAAATGGGCGCCGGTTCCCCAATGGCACCCTCTTTCGTGAAGGTACTGATGAACAGGTCTTCCCCGCTTTCCGACGTTGGGCGGCCTGTGAAGAGCAGGAAACGGTTATCAGCCGTGAGGGCCGGAAAATATTGAAACCGAAACCTGTTGAGCGGTTCGCCTAAGCGCTCCGGCTGCGGCCCTGTAGGGGCTGCCATGGCCTTCTTGGCAAACTCACAGTTCAGCAATTGCCGCTGAGCACGCGGGCCATTCCGGTTGCTCTTGGGAGCCGATTTGAGGTACTTCTTATAGCTGTCTGCCGCCGTAGTATACTCACCAAAGGTCATGGCAAGCTCTCCTAGCGTGAAGTAGTCGTTAGCTCGCAAAGGGTCGAGCGGGAGCTTACTTACACCGTCGCGGTAGGCCTCAAACGCCGGGCGGTTTTCGCCCATGGCTTTCAGCAAAGAGCCTTTCATCACATACGGCTCTCCCAGTGAAGGAAACTTCTGGTTTAGCTGATTGAGTGTTTCAATAGCCTTCGTGAAGTCACGATCTTTGGCTTGTGCCTGCGCTTTTTCCCAAAGGTTACGGGCTTTGGAGTTGGTAGTAGCCAGTTTGGCCTGCGCGGCAGCACTCATGGGAAGTAGCCCACCAGCTAGCAGGAGCACAAACAAGGGAGCAGAAAGCAGACGGCGCATAGAAAGGCGGTAGGAGGCTACGGGATATCGAGGAATTTGTGTGTCTGTAACGACACCTGCCACTTGGGGTTCTCCTTCACGTAGTCAACAATGAGCGGCATCATTTGCGAAACTTTGCTCCACTCGGGCTGCAGATATAGCCGGCAGCTGGGGCTCACTAAAGCGGCATGCTGCTCTGCCCAGGCAAAATCAGACTTATTAAACACGATTATTTTCAGCTCATGAGCTGCAGCCAGCACTTCTGGCAATGGTGCCTTGAATTTTTTGGGCGAGACGCAAATCCAGTCCCATTCGCCGCTTAGCGGGTAAGCGCCGCTGGTTTCAATCCAGTTCTGGCACCCGGCCGCGTGCAAAGCTGCCGTGAGGTGGCCTAGGTTATGCATGAGGGGCTCGCCCCCCGTAATAACCACGTTGCGCCCGGCGTGGGCAGTAGTAGTGGCGACAATATCTGGAATAGATACCCGCGGATGCGCGTCAGCATCCCAGGATTCTTTCACATCACACCATACGCAGCCTACGTCGCAACCACCCAGGCGGACGAAGTAGGCAGCGCGGCCGGTGTTGTAGCCTTCGCCCTGAATGGTGTAAAACTGCTCCATCACGGGCAGTGCAGGTGCCGGAGCCCCACCTGTCGGGGCCACCGACGCAATAGGAAGTTCGTGCAGCAAAATAGGGTATTCTAAAAACGACAAACCGGGCCGTCAGATGGGCAGAAACCAGGAGCTTCCATTGCCTTTTCTAACGGCCCGACTTTAAAAGTAGTACAACGCCTTGAAATCTAAAAGCCTGAAGCAGCTTTGATTGGATTTTACAAGGTAAACCAACGATGCAGGCTTATTACCAGGCAGGCCTAGGCCAGCGTACTGGCCTAGGCCTGTTTCGGATACACTTCCCCTTTAGCAGCCCGCAGGGTATTGAGCAAGAGCATGGCAATGGTCATGGGACCCACGCCACCCGGAACCGGAGTAATGTAGGAGGTAAGCGGCGCAACTTCAGCAAAGTTAACGTCGCCTTTCAGGGCCCAGCCCGACTTCTTGGTGGCATCCTCTACCCGGGTGGTGCCCACATCAATAACCACCGCACCCGGCTTCACCATATCGGCCGTTACGAACTCCGGTCGGCCTAGGGCAGCCACCAGAATGTCAGCGGTACGGGTGATTTCGGCCAGGTTCTGTGTGCGCGAATGACATAAAGTAACCGTGCAGTTTCCAGGCTCTAAGTTCTTAGCCAACAGTATGCTAACCGGTGTTCCAACAATATTCGAACGACCAATAACCACGCAGTGCTTGCCATCCGTCACAAGTTCGTAGCGGCGCAACAGCTCCACAATACCCGAAGGCGTGGCAGGCAGCAAGGCCGGTAGGCCTGCCACCATCCGCCCAATATTCATTGGGTGAAAGCCATCCACATCCTTTTCGGGCATTACCGCTTCAATCACCTTGTTGGTATCGATATGGCGCGGTAAGGGCAACTGCACAATGAAGCCATCAATCTCAGGGTCGTGGTTGAGCTCCTCTACTTTGGCCAATAGCTCAGCCTCCGTAATGGTGTCCTCGTAGCGGAGCAGCGTGCTCTCGAACCCTACCCGTTCGCAGGCAAGTACTTTGTTGCGGACGTAGGTTTCGGAACCGCCATCGTGGCCTACCAGAATGGCGGCCAAGTGTGGCACCTTATGGCCAGCTGCTTTCAGCTGGGTTACCTCCGCAGCAATTTCTTCTTTGATAGCCTCTGCGGTTTGCTTTCCGTCGATGAGGCGGTAGGTGGTAGCTTCGGGCGCTGTGGTCATGCGAACGTGTATGTGGTTAGTCCTGAGTTGGTGCTTTCTTTTCCTTATGCGCTGCAATAGCGGCATGGCCAGCGGCCATTAGGGCTTTCTCCATCGTAGGCCAGTCATCCCTCCACCGGAATTTGTGCTCTTGCCCTTTGCGGATCTTTTCTAGCTGCTCCTCGGAGGTACAGTTCTTGGTGAGTTTGTCTGGCATTTGATTGACGATAAAATCATAGCACGCCGTGTCAAGAAGTGTATGAGTGAAAAAAAGGAGATACAGGCACAAAAAAAACGCGCCTTTGTGAGGCGCGTTTCACTCTTTAATCGATTTTCAAGACGGCCAGGAAGGCCTCTTGAGGAATTTCTACGGAACCCACTTGGCGCATCCGCTTCTTGCCTTCTTTCTGCTTTTCAAGCAGTTTGCGCTTCCGGCTAATGTCGCCGCCGTAGCACTTGGCAATTACGTTTTTGCGCAGGGCCTTCACGGTTTCCCGCGAAATGATTTTTTGCCCGATGCTGGCCTGAATGGCTATTTCGAACTGCTGGCGTGGAAGGAGCTCCCGGAGCTTTTCGCAGAGGCGGCGGCCCCATTCATAGCTCTTGGAGCGGTGCACGATGGCCGACAACGCATCGACCTTCTCTCCGTTCAGCATGATATCGAGCTTCACCATATCCGACTCACGGAAACCGATCAGCTCGTAATCCAGGGAGGCGTATCCGCGCGAAATAGTCTTGAGCTTATCGAAGAAGTCGAACACGATTTCCGACAGCGGCAGCTCAAACGACAGCTCCACTCGCTCACTGGTCAGGTAGCTCTGGCCTTTGATGATGCCGCGCTTTTCCATACACAGCGTGATGATGGGACCTACATAGTCGGCAGCCGTGATAATCTGGGCCTTGATGTAGGGCTCTTCAATCAGCTTGATCATGTTCGGCTCCGGCATTTCGCTTGGGGCGTTGATGGTCAGGAGCTGATCTTTGGTGCCGGTGGCGTGGAACTGCACCGACGGCACAGTGGTAATTACCGTCATGTTGAACTCGCGCTCCAGGCGCTCCTGCACGATTTCCATATGCAGCATGCCCAGGAAGCCGCAACGGAAACCGAAGCCTAGGGCAACGGATGTTTCGGGTTCCCATACCAGCGAGGCATCGTTGAGCTGCAGCTTTTCCATGCACGAGCGGAGTTCCTCGTACTCGGTGGTATCCACAGGGTAGATACCGGCAAATACCATCGGTTTCACATCGGCAAAGCCCTGAATGGCTTCAGCGGTAGGCCTGGCCACGTGCGTGATGGTATCACCCACCTTTACTTCGCGGGCCTCTTTGATACCTGAAATCAGGTAGCCTACGTTGCCGGCGCTCATTTCCAGGCGCGGTTCCTGGTTGAGGCCCAGGATACCGATTTCATCGGCGCCGTATTCCTTGCCGGTGGCCATGAAGCGGAGCTTATCGCCCTTTTTCATGGTGCCGTTCTTGATGCGAAACAGAACCTCGATGCCGCGATACGAGTTGAAAACGGAGTCGAAAATAAGGGCCTGCAAAGGCGCTTCCGGGTCGCCGGCCGGAGCCGGAATCCGCTCACAGATAGCGTTCAGGATGGCTTCAATGCCGATGCCCGATTTACCCGAGGCCGGAATGATTTCGTCCCGGTCGCAGCCGATGAGGTCCACAATCTCGTCTGACACCTCCTCCGGCATGGAGTGGGGCAAGTCGATTTTGTTGAGAACCGGGATGATGGTCAGGTCGGAGCCGATGGCCAGGTACAAGTTCGAAATCGTCTGGGCCTCGATGCCCTGCGACGAGTCCACAATCAGCAAAGCGCCTTCGCAGGCGGCAATGGAGCGGGATACTTCGTAGCTGAAATCGACGTGACCGGGCGTATCGATTAGGTTGAGCGTGTAGATTTCCCCTTTGTAGGGGTACTGCATCTGGATGGCGTGGCTCTTGATGGTAATGCCTCGCTCCCGCTCCAAATCCATGTTGTCGAGAAGCTGAGCTTGCATATCGCGCTTCGAGACGGTGCTGGTAAATTCCAGCAGGCGGTCGGCCAAGGTACTCTTACCGTGGTCGATGTGGGCGATGATGCAGAAATTGCGGATGTTCTTCACTAGAGGCGGTTTTTTCCGAAGGCGAAGGTACGCAAAATGGCCGCAAAAAGCTAATGGAGGCCCTTGGCACTTCCGCGCATGCCGCTAGGCCACTTGCGGTATCGGGCATATTTCGTTGCCTTACAGAAGCCATATTTTCCGACAAAAGACTGTGTGGGGAGTGGCCTAGCGCTTGGTCCCGACTAACGCTACTGGCAAATACGGGCGCTCAACTGTGCTATAGTCGCAAAGAGGCGCTGTATCGTCTCAACTGTGCCCGGCGCAATAGCCGAAGCCCCAGGAAACCCGTTGTTTGGTGGAAATCCTTCCTAACCAAACTACCAAAATCATTATGGGAATTACCCTCGAACAAGCACAGGCCGCCCTTCATGCAGCCCATCAAAAGTCTATGGACATGGGCCTCAAGATGAATATTGCAGTGGTGGACGCCGGCGCTAACCTCACCGCCTTTATCCGGATGGACGACGCCTGGCTGGGCTCACTCGACATTTCCATTAAGAAAGCTAAAACCGCCCGTTTCTTTGATATGCCAACCGGCGCTATTGGAGGACTCTCCCAGCCCGGCGGCTCACTCTACAATATTGAGCACTCCAACGGCGGCCTCATCACCTTCCCCGGCGGAATTCCCATTAAGGACGCCAGCGGCCGCGTTATTGGGGCCATCGGCGTATCCGGCGACTCCGTGGAAAACGACCACACCGTAGCCGAAGCCGGTATGCAGGCCGTGGCAAACCGCTAGAGTGGCCTAGGCCACTTCACTTCCTTCATTTTTCAGGCAATAACCATGGCAGATAACAGAGGCGTAGTATATATGGGGCCCGGTAAAGTCGAGGTTCAGAATATTGCTTTCCCCGAGCTGAAGAACCCCAAAGGCAAGAAGATCACGCACGGGGTTATTTTGAAAGTGGTTTCCACCAACATCTGTGGCTCCGACCAACACATGGTGCGTGGCCGCACCACCGCCCCCAAAGGCCTAGTGTTAGGCCACGAAATTACGGGCGAGGTGGTGGAAGCGGGCACCGATGTAGAGTTTCTGAAGAAAGGCGACCTGGTGTCGGTGCCGTTTAACGTGGCCTGCGGGCGCTGCCGCAACTGCAAAGAGCAGCAAACCGGCATTTGCCTGACCGTGAACGAAGGCCGCGCCGGCGGCGCCTACGGCTACGTGGACATGGGCGGCTGGGTAGGCGGTCAGGCTGAGTATGTGATGGTGCCCTACGCCGATTTCAACCTGTTGCGCTTCCCCGACAAGGACCAGGCGATGGAGAAAATCCGGGACCTGACGATGCTCAGCGACATCTTCCCGACCGGTTTCCACGGCGCCGTTAAGGCCGGCGTGGGCCCTGGAGCCACCGTGTACATTGCCGGCGCGGGTCCGGTAGGCCTAGCGGCCGCGGCCTCCGCCCAGTTGCTGGGCGCCGCCGTGGTTATCGTCGGCGACCTGAACAAGGCCCGGCTGGCTCACGCCCGCTCCTTCGGCTGCGAAACTGTGGACCTTACCGAAAACGCCACCCTGGCCGAGCAGATTGCCCAGATTCTGGGTGTGCCCGAGGTAGACTGCGCCGTAGACTGCGTGGGCTTTGAGGCGCACGGCGAAGGCAAAACCTCCAAGGATGAGGTACCCGCGGCGGTGCTCAATTCCCTCATGGAAATTGCGCGGGCTGGTGGCTCTATTGGTATCCCGGGCCTCTACGTGACCGAAGACCCCGGCTCCAAAGACACAGCCGCGCAAAAAGGCAGCCTCTCGATTCGCTTTGGGTTAGGCTGGGCCAAGAGCCACTCCTTCTATACCGGCCAGACGCCCGTGCTGAGCTACAACCGCCAGCTGATGCAGGCGATTCTCTACGACAAAGTGCAGATTGCCAAAGCCGTGAACGTGGAGGTCATCAGCCTGGATGATGCGCCGCGGGGCTACGAGGAGTTTGATAGCGGCGTGGCGAAGAAGTTCGTCATCAACCCGCACAATATGATTCCAACCACAAAGTCAAAAGCGAAAGTAAAAGAGACGGCCTAGCCTATTATTCGTGTTCAAACGTTGCGCTCAGCCGGGCTTCCTATCAGGGGAGTCCGGCTGTTTGCGTTGGGAGGTGCAACCCGCCAGGTCACTTAGGGCTCCTGAGAGCAGTTCATCACTAGCTCCTCTCCTATTTTAATTATGCGCTTTCATCCCCGCTACTGGTTATTACCCGCAATCTTCTTGCTTCCCTTATGTGCAGCTACACCCCAGCAAACCCGGCCCTTTGTTACGGATGCCGCTACGGGGGCGCCCGTACCGTATGCCTCAGTGGGGGTGAAGAACAAGCCGATAGGCACCGTGGCAGATGGCCTAGGCCACTTCTCGGCTGATATGCTTGCCACCGCCGCTCCCACCGATACGCTGGTAGTAAGTTGCGTGGGTTATCAGGCCCATAAGTTGCTGGCCCGCGACCTGAGTGGCCTACGGGAAGTGAAGCTGCAGCCCCAGACGCACGCGTTGCAGGAAGTGCGGGTGCGGGCCGCTGGCTGGAAACAGCACACAATTGGCCGCGATGGTTCCTGGGGTATTACTTTCTATAATTTTCACCTGGCCTCTGACAAGGACCCCGCCCGAAAACTGGGCCGGGAGGTAGGCACTATTCTGCACGTTAAGCCCGAGAGCTTTCTGGATGATGCGCACGTGTACATCGGAGGCAACACGTTTCAAAACCTGCGCTTCCGCCTGAATGTGCGCGCCCTCGATGCAGAGGACCACCCAACCACCAGCCTGCTTTCTCAGGATGTGCAGTTCGCGGTAGCGGCTGGCGCCACCGGCTGGCAGCACATTGATTTAAAGCCTTATCAGGTGAACGTAGGCCAGCAAGAGCGCGTGGCTGTTACCGTTGAGTGGCTGGATGGCAGCCCCACCGAGAAAAAAGCGTGGTATATGCTCACCATCCCGGCCGCACTATCGGCTACGCACCGCATGGTATTCCGGGATAAGTCGGAGGATTCGTGGAAAGTACAGCCCGTGAATCTGAGCCTTTATGCGACGGCTCGAAGCCCAAGGGGCTAAGAGTTGCTTACTGGCTAGGCCAGTAAACGCCACACTAACACTTGCATTCCAAGGCGCGTAAAGTAGTGAAGTGCCCGTTTGGGCCAAACCTATTTCTTTCACTTCACCTCTCCCCTCCTATGATCGTTCAACTGAATCCCGAAGCTGTAAAGTTTGCCAAGCAACTCATTCAGGATGGCAAACTGAAGAACGACCAAGGCCACTGGGGCCAGTACAACCCCGACTCCAGCGCCGAAAACAAGTTCCTGGAAAAGCACGAAATAGCCGAATATGGCCAGTGGCACCTCGGCCTCGACAAGAGCAAAGGCGAAGACACCAAAGGCCGCTACCACTTCCCCTATGGTGACTTCAAAACCGTCCACCGCGACGGCCTGATTGCCGCCAAGGAGCGCGCCGCCCAACAAGGCTATTCCGATATTGAAAAAGCCGCCGATGACCTGCTTCAGGCTCTGGAAAAGAAAGCCACGAAGTAGAGCAAGTGGCCTAGAAGCAGCACAGCCGGACCGCTCTGGAGCAGTCCGGCTGTTTCATTTTTGCCTTATTTGACACTGGTAGAAACTGTTAAAGTATTGGGCAAGAGCGTCCAGTGAAACGCTGCTACCGGAGTTTACGCTACAGCTCTCGGAGTTCCGGTAACTTTGCCTGATTCTAGGCCAACTGATAATTTATACATGAGTGAATTGAACATTCCTCCTAGCCCTGAAGCTATTGCTAGCTTTCTGAAGTCGATTGACTTCACACCACCTGAATGGTACATAAACCTGATGAGTCAAACTCATGAAAAGATCTTTGATTTTGAGGGAGGAAAGTATCTACACCTTTAGCCTTTGATTGAAGTCGCGGAAATACACGAGGGATACAATAATGATGAAGAGTACTTCCCTGGTTTCTTTTTAATTGGCACTTATGAAGTTGGAGAAGCTTGTGCTATTGAAAAGAAAACAAGCCACATCTACACTGTTCCTTTTATCGGTGATATTCCAGAGGATACGACGTACATAGGAAAGAAACTCGAAGACTTAATACACTACTTGCAAGAATCTTGGTGATAAAAAGCCCTAGGCCACCACGCCGGGGCTTTTTTCGTACCTTCGCTACCCCAAAATCCACCCTAATCCCCCGCGCTATGCAAGCAGCTCCTGTAGCTCCGTATAAGCCCCAGAACCATATCCGCATCGTGACGGCGGCTGCCCTATTTGATGGGCACGACGCCGCTATCAACATCATGCGCCGCATTATTCAGAGCAGCGGCGCCGAAGTCATTCACCTAGGCCACAACCGCTCGGTGCAGGAAATTGTGGACTGTGCCATTCAGGAAGATGCTCAGGCCATTGCCATCACCTCTTATCAGGGTGGCCACAACGAGTACTTCAAGTACATGTATGACCTGCTGAAGGAGCGCGGCGCGGGGCATGTGAAGATCTTCGGCGGTGGCGGCGGCGTAATTCTGCCCACCGAGATAGAGGACCTAGAGGCCTACGGTATTACCCGGATCTACTCCCCCGACCACGGCCGTGCCATGGGCCTGCAGGGTATGATCAATGATCTGCTGCAGAAGTCGGACTTCCCTACTGGCCAGAACCTCAACGGCGAGGCCGGCCACGTGAAGGAGAAAGACGCCCGTAGCATTGGCCGCCTGATTTCCGCCGCTGAGAACTTCCCCCAGGAGTTTGAGCGCGTGAAAGGTCAGCTGATTGCGGATTTCCAGAAGTCGGAGTTTGGCTCTGATCAGCGCATTAATGATGCTTCTTCGGAGCCAAAGAAGGCGCCGATTCTGGGCATCACGGGCACAGGTGGTGCGGGTAAATCGTCGCTCGTGGATGAGCTGGTACGCCGGTTCCTGCTCGACTTCCCGGAGAAGACCATTGCCATTATCTCCGTTGACCCCAGCAAGCGCAAAACCGGCGGGGCCCTGCTCGGCGACCGGATTCGGATGAACTCCATCAACTCGCCGCGCGTGTACATGCGCAGCCTTGCCACGCGCCAGAGCAACCTCGCCCTGAGCCGCTACGTGCAGGATGCCGTGGACGTAGTACGCGCCGCCGACTTCGACCTGATTATCCTCGAAACCTCGGGCATAGGCCAGTCGGACACCGAAATTATTGAGCATTCTGATGCCAGCCTCTACGTGATGACGCCCGAGTACGGGGCTGCCACCCAGCTGGAGAAAATCGACATGCTCGATTTCGCCGACGTCATTGCTCTTAATAAGTTCGACAAGCGCGGCGCCCTTGATGCCCTACGCGACGTGCGCAAGCAGTACCAACGCAACCACCAGCTCTGGGAAAAGCCGCTGGAGGAGATGCCCGTGTTCGGCACCATCGCCTCGCAGTTCAATGACCCCGGCATGAACCGCCTCTACCGCGCCGTGCTGGCTACCGTAGAAGCCAAGACGGGCGTGCCGTTTGCGTCTCACCTCGAAACCTCCACCGAGGATTCGGAGAAGATTTATATCATTCCGCCTCACCGCACGCGTTACCTTTCTGAAATAGCCGAAACCAACCGCCAGTATGACCAGTGGGTTCAAAAACAGTCTGACGTCGCTCAGCAACTTTACGGAATCAGGCAGGCAATTGGAGCCGTCCAAAGCCTCGACGCAAACGTCACCCCTGGAGGATCTGGCGCCGGGAACAGCAGCCACGGACCCGACGCACGAGGCCTCGTGGCCGGCCTGGAGGGCACCTTCGAGGAGATCAAGCTTCGGCTGGACGGGCAGAACTGGAAGCTTCTGGAGGCCTGGCCGCAAAAGGTAGTCGCCTACAAAGCACCCGAGTTCATCTTCAAGGTGCGCGACAAGGAAATCCGCATCCAGACGCACACCACCAGCCTCAGCAACCAGCAGATTCCGAAGGTAAGCCTCCCCCGCTACACCGCGTGGGGCGACTTGCTGAAGTGGCAGCTGCAGGAGAACGTACCCGGCGAGTTCCCTTATACCGCCGGCGTGTTTCCCTTCAAGCGCGAAGGCGAAGACCCGACTCGTATGTTTGCCGGCGAAGGTGGCCCCGAGCGCACCAACCGTCGCTTCCACTACGTATCGGCAGGCCTACCGGCCAAGCGCCTGAGCACGGCCTTCGACTCAGTAACGCTCTACGGCGAAGACCCGAACCACCGGCCCGATATTTATGGCAAAATTGGCAACTCCGGCGTAAACGTGAGTAGCCTCGACGACGCCAAGAAGCTCTACTCCGGCTTCAACCTAGCCAACCCTAGTACGTCGGTATCGATGACCATCAACGGTCCGGCTGCCACAATTGCTGCCTTCTTCATGAACGCCGCCATTGACCAGCAGTGCGAGCTATACATAAAGGAGCATGGCTTAGAGGACGAGGTAAACCAGAAGATCGAGACTATTTATAAGGATAAAGGTGTAACGCGCCCGAGCTACCAGGGCGAGCTGCCCGCCGGCAATGATGGCCTAGGCCTCATGCTGCTCGGCGTGACCGGCGACCAAGTGTTGCCCGCCGATGTATACCTAGACATCAAAACCCTCACTCTCAGCCAGGTACGCGGCACCGTGCAAGCCGACATCCTGAAGGAAGACCAGGCCCAGAACACCTGCATCTTCTCCACGGAATTCGCCCTCCGCCTCATGGGCGACGTGCAGGAGTACTTCATCAAGGAGAAGGTCCGCAACTTCTACTCGGTGTCGATTTCCGGCTACCACATTGCTGAGGCTGGCGCCAACCCCATTACCCAGTTGGCCCTTACGCTCAGCAACGGCTTCACTTTCGTGGAATACTACGTGAGCCGGGGCATGGACGTGAACGACTTTGCACCCAATCTGTCGTTCTTCTTCTCCAACGGCATTGACCCGGAGTATGCCGTAATTGGCCGCGTGGCGCGCCGCATCTGGGCCAAGGCCATGAAGCTGAAGTACGGCGCCAACGCCCGCTCGCAGATGTTAAAGTACCACATCCAGACCAGCGGCCGGAGCCTGCACGCCCAGGAAATCGACTTCAACGATATCCGCACCACGCTGCAGGCTCTCTACGCCATCTACGACAACTGCAACTCTCTGCACACCAACGCCTACGATGAGGCCATTACTACGCCTACCGAAGAATCGGTGCGTCGGGCCATGGCCATTCAGCTCATCATCAACCGCGAGCTAGGCCTAGCGAAGAACGAAAACCCACTGCAAGGGTCATTCATCATCGAGGAGCTCACGGACCTCGTTGAAGAAGCCGTCCTGACGGAGTTTGACCGCATCAACGAGCGCGGAGGCGTGCTCGGGGCCATGGAAACCATGTACCAGCGTGGCAAGATTCAGGAGGAAAGCATGCACTACGAGATGCTCAAGCACACGGGCGAGTATCCCATCATTGGTGTGAATACCTTTCTCTCCTCGAAAGGCTCGCCCACGGTGGTACCCGCCGAGGTTATCCGCGCAACGGAGGAGGAAAAGCAGTTCCAAATTACGATGCTGCAGAACCTGCACGCCCGCAACGCTAGCACCACCGAGCAGCGCCTGAAGCAGCTACAACAGGTAGCTGTAGCCAACGGCAACCTCTTCGAGGAACTGATGGAAACCGTGAAGTTTTGCTCCCTAGGCCAGGTCACCAATGCCTTGTTTGAGGTAGGCGGACAGTACCGCCGGAATATGTAAATCGATTTTCGGACTAAGTTAAAAGGGCGCTACTTCAACGAAGTAGCGCCCTTTTCATTGTCATACAATCTACTATATGAAACATACCGAGAAACTAAATGCTATCCTTCGTGAACTTTATGCCCGAGGTTCTGATAAAATGGATCAGATGTTAAAGACCAAACATGCCCATCTTATTATCTGCAGCGAAAAGGATAACCTATCCGCCATCCTGCGCGACCTGAAGCGGCACATGTCCAAAACCATTCTGAAAGCCATTGAGGAGAATGGGCAGTAAAGCCGCCATGAGTAGCTGCTTTGGATGTTTGGACGGGCCGGGCAGCGCAACAGTCACAACGAGAAATATCAGTTCTGGCAGCAGTATAGCCATCCTATTGAACTGCACTCCCACGAGATGCACCGGCAGCGACTGGAGTATCTTCATGGCAACCCTGTCGTGGCGGGCTTTGTAGACACGCCCGAGGAACTTCAATATAGCAGCGCCCGTAACTACACCGGACGACCGGGGTTGCTGGAGGTACTGTTCATGGGCTAAACTGTCCCCGCTACAGGAGCGCCGTGCCTACTTCCGGCAATTGCCTAGCTTTACCCCATGCGCACTGCTTTCATTAGGTGGAAAAGTACCATATTACTATTACTGATAGGCCTAGCCGCCTGCTCTTCCCCTGATCAACAGACCAGCGCCCCTGTTCAGGACCCAAAGACAGGCGAAGTGTACGCCCAGCGGCGCGTAGTGGTGTCCGATACGCTTATCCGGGGCCGCATCCTCGACCGCAACGACTCCGTGCTAGTAGATACGCGCATGCAATACCTGCTGAAGCTGCCGCGCCGCCCCCCTCTCGACACGCTGGCGCTAGGCCTGTTGCTGGGTTGGGACTCCACAACCGTTCGGCGGCGTATTGCCAATGCCCTGCCCTACGAAGAAGCCCCGGCCGGCTACCCGGTTCAGCTTCGGCTAACTGCCACCGAAGCCAAACGCGTCCGTCGCGACAGCGCCGAGTGGCCTAGCCTGGTTCTGACTGAGCGCCGACAACGCACCTATACTACCAACGCGGGTGCTCCGGTGCTGGGCTATAAAGGCTCCGAGGCTCAGGCGTTTTTTGGCCAAGCCAAACGCTACCGGCGAGGCCGTTTTTATCGGCTGCGGAGTGGTGGCGTTGAGACCTACTATAATGGGTTGCTCAACGGACGCCACGGCTACCTTCACCCCCTTGTAGATGCCAAGGGCAAGGAGCACGGCACCTGGGCGAAGGACACCACCTTTCAGCAAGGCCAAGACCTGCACCTGACCATTGATGTGAAGCTGCAGGCCTACGCTGAGAAGCTGCTCGGTGGCCGCAAGGGCTACCTAGTGGCTATCGATCCGCGCACGGGCGAAATACTGGCCTACGTGTCGGCGCCCGTTTATGAGGCCGCTACTCTTACCGCCCCCGACCGAGCCGGGGTGCGCGCCAAGCTGTTGCAAAGCGAGAATATGCCGCTGCTGAATCGGCCTGCCATGGTGGCCAACCCGCCGGGCTCGGTGTTCAAGCTGGTGAATGCGGCCGTGGCCCTGCAACTGGGTGCCATCAGCCCCACCACGGGGTTTCGCTGCGACCAGTCGCTGATCAGCTGCGTGCACGACCACCGTCCGGCTAAAACCCTTACGGCGGGCCTGAAGTACAGCTGCAACCCCTACTTCTACCAAGTGATGCGCAACCTCATTGACCGCATGCCGGATAGTCTGGCCGCGGTGGATACGGTGGCAGCCCGCCACGCTAACCTGGCCCTTTGGCGCCGTTACGTCCGGTCGTTTGGGCTGGACTCGGTGCTGGGTGTGGATGTACCGCGCGAAGTACCGGGCTTTCTGCCTACCCCAGCGTATTACGACAAAGCTCGCCGCACCACTCGCTGGACGTACCGTTCTATCTATTCACTCAGCATCGGGCAGGGTGAAATCAACCTCACGGGCCTCCAGATGGCCAATATGGCGGCCATCATTGCCAACCGCGGCTGGTACTACCCGCCTCATCTGGTGCGCAAAGTTGGGGAAGGCGGGCCGCTGCCACGCTTCCTTGAAAAGCACCGCACCCTCATCGACAGCGTGCACTTTGCCGAACTCATTCCGGGCATGGTAGCCGTGATGCAGCGCGGCGGCACCGCCGATGCCTCCAGCCTCGCCGATGTGGGCATCACGGTGGCAGGCAAAACCGGCACCGTAGAAAACGACGAGGGCGACGACCACGCCGCCTTCGTAGGTTTCGCGCCGGCCAGCAACCCCAAAATAGCCGTGGCGGTGTACCTCGAAAACGGCGGCTTTGGAGCCAAGGCCGCCGCGCCCTGCGCCGTGATGGTAATGGAGAAGTACTTGCGCGGCAGCATCGCGGCCAAGCGTAAGCGCTGGGAAAAGCGCATTCAGAACCGGGCTCGGCAAGATGAGTGAATATAATTGGACTTCACATATAACCCAGCAAATCAAGCGTTGACATACTGCTTCTCACTTGGGTGACTATCACCTTGTCCCATAAGGAGGGGCAAGAAAATGAGTATGTCATTAATAGAAGGTGGTGGTCTAAGTGGGTGTGAAAGGCGTATAGCTGTTTATGATAACAACGAGCCAACGTTGCGGGCGCTGTCACAGCCTACACGTGCGCAGAAATGGCAGTAGTCATGGCCGCCCTAAGTAACAGTGTACTAGCTGCACCTATCAAGGGTACTCTCAAACTGCTGCCCCAGCGCGCGCTACCCTGTACGCCCATGTAGAGAAGTTGCTGGTCAAGCACGTATCCCAGCGCGCCATTGCACGCCTGATGGGTGTCGCTCGATCACAGCAGCCAAGCTGGCAAAAAAATGCGCAGGCACCGCTCCTAATCAGTCGCCTCCCCGTTCGGACGCAGGTACTGGGGATGGATGAAATGTGGCCCTTTGTGGGCCGTAGGCGCTGAAAAGTCTGAATAGAGTTAGCTGTCGCGCGGCACAGCCGGCGGATCGTGGCCTGGGTGCTCGGTACGCGCGGGACAGCCACGGCACAGCGGCTCTAGCTAGCCGTGCCGTGGCTGTGTTACACCGGCACCTAGTACTTTACGATGTGTGAGAGCCGTATCGAGGGTCGCTACCGCTCGCCGCCCATCGCCCTAGTCCCAAAGGTAGTGGTCATAATAGCATCATCGAAGCAGTGAAGTGTTCCCTGCGCCAGCGTTGTGCCGTACTGGCGGGTAAGTCATGCTCCTTTAGTCGCTCTATAGGCATGAATCGAATCTGGCTGCAACTCTGCATTGATGACCAAGATCAACGATTCACACCAAATTAGGCCACCTCCTAATAGAAATAGTTGATATTTACTGGCATTATCATGAATTTATTCATACATTAACACAGTTTATAACCGTCAATAAACATTGATCAACAGCCAAATTTTTGCTTTTTTAATTTTTTAATATATGAACATCCTAAAATTAATAAAAAATAAATATTTGCTTTTTTTAATTTGCAAAATAGGATATATGAGAAAAAATTTAAATTTAAGAAGCCTAAGAATGTATCACAAAGGCAGGTTTTTTATTTATGATGTAAATGGCTTTAATATGGCATCAGAATCATTTAGCTGGTATTTACATAAGTACTTATTGGAACAGGACGTAACCAATATTAGCGGTAAATTCTATCGTCCTTGCGCGGGTGACGTAGTCCTAGATATCGGAGCTGGACTAGGGGAAGAGACGTGTATTTATGCCGATCTTGTCTCCCCAAAGGGAGCAGTATATGCGGTGGAGGCTAACCCGATGGTATATGAAGTACTCCAGGAAGTTATTAAGCTGAATAATTTTACTAACGTGCACCTTTTTAATATTGCAATCAGTGAGCAGCAGGAGTTAGTTCGTATTGACGATGCACCCGACACCTATTTAGCTTCCTCACTGAACAATGTAAAAAAAGGCACAATATACGAAGTGCAAGGTCTACCACTGCATGAATTTTGTTCTTTCTACAATATTCACCAAATAGATTTGCTGAAAGTAAATATTGAGGGAGCCGAACGTTATCTAGCAACTGCTTTCGAACGGCCTGAACTTGATATTAGACACGTTGCTATTTCATGTCATAATTTTCGCTTTACCAAAGAAGGAAACGAATTTTTCCGTACGAAAGCATTGGTGAGCGACTACTTAAAGCGTAATGGGTATGCTATAATTAGCCAATGTACTGGCACGGATTACATTGATGATTGGGTTTATGGCACCAAAATGCGATAACATATTTGCTGCTTTCATCAACGTAAAATCTAATAAGGATTTATACAGCGGATTCACAAACGATGTAGCTGTTATTATGTGGCCTACGTAGATGGGGTATGCAAGCGTATTCCTTGGATTTGCGCCAGCGCGTGGCTCAGGCGCTGGCCTAGCCGGATGCTCGGCAGGCGCAGGTAGCGGCCCGCTTTTGTGTGAGCTTGGCCTTCGTGGGCAAGTTGCAGCGTAGGCAGCGGCAAACTGGCTCGATGGCGGGGCGGGCCGCCGGGGTGGTGGCGCAGGTCGGGCACCAGTCGGACGCGACTCTGGCCGAGTTGCGCGACGCGCTGGCGGCCGACACGGGCAGCGGGTGAGCATGGGCGCCGTCTGGCGCGTGCTAGACGAGCACAGGCTGCGGCGCAAAAAAAGTCTGCACGCGGCCGAGCGTGACATGCCCCGTGTGCACGAGCTACGGCGCCAGCACGTAGAAGCGGTGAGCGAGCGCGGCGATGTGCACCGGTTTTACTTCTTGGATGAGACCGGTCTGCACTTGGATTACGCGCGGCGCAACGGCACGGCCCCGCCCGCGCGCCGGCGCGCGGGCGGGGCCGTGCCGTTGCGCCTGGGAAAGAGTCTGACGCTGATCGGGGCACTGGGGGTGCGCGTCCTGAAAGCCGTGCACTGTTGGAAAGGGCCCTTACCGCTTTGCCCTCTACATCCTGCACGTCGCCCCGCAGTTGCGGCGTGGCGACGTGCAGGTGCTCGACAACTTGCCGGTCCACTAGCTGGCCGGGTTGCCGCAAGAGTTGGCCCAACGCGGCGTGGAAGTGTTGTTCCTGCCGCCTTATTGGCCTGACTTCACGCCAGTCGAGCAGGCCTGGAGCAAACTCCAAATCAAGCTGAGCCAGGCCCAGGCGCGCACCGGGGAAGCGCTGGGGGCGGCGCTACAAACCGCCATTGACTGGATCAGCAGCATAGACGCCAAAGCCTGGTTCAATCACTAGGTTTATCACGTACACCGTTCATGAATCCGCTATAACAAAGCTGTAGAATTCGTCTTATCTTATTTTCGTTGCATCAGACTGACTTCGGCTGCAAAGCAGAACCGTCGAGCTGATCATCTACGAGAAACGGCAGCATGCCAGTAGAACTATTTCCGCGGTTAATGGGCTACGGCTCTTTTCTTGTGGATGATTACCGACCCTTCCTGGCAATTTATATCCAGAGGCTCAGTCTTGCTACTATCTGACAAACTAGCCTTACTTAGTATAATGAAAGGCAGCATTTGGTATGGCATTTTAGCCCTGCTGATGACGGGGCAGGTACGAGCTCAATCCCTGGCGGGCATTTGGCAGGGTGTTGAAACCGATACAGGCGAGCGGGGCGCTACTTGGCCGGCTGAACTACGGCTCCAGAAAAGCGGCAGTGCGGGTATGTTTGGTGTACTTTACCAGGAGGTGGGTGGCCAGCCGTTCATCACGGTCACGTTTCAGGTAAAGGGCACGCAAACGGGCAACTCCCTGCGCCTGGAGCATCAGCAAAAGCTCAGCGAAACCGGCCGCACGCCCTTCTCTTATTGGTGCGAAGGTTTCATTAGGTTCACCTACGACCCTGCGCTGGAAAAGCTGACCGGCCACGCCACATACGAGCCCGTAGGCGACTGCGATGTCGGTACGTTTACCTTTTACCGCGTCAGGCTGAAATCGGCGGCTACGGTGCCGGCAGCTATCGAAACCACTCTTCGGGTTTCGGGGCGCAATGTGCTCTGGTATGCCGATGCAAGCCTGAAGCAGCCCGTAAATACGGGCAATACGTATCGCACCAAGCTCACCAAAACCACTACCTTCTACCTGACTCAGGGCTACTACCCTACTCGCCAAAGCGCCGTGGTGCCTATTACCATTCGGGTTACGGGCGCTGCTCCACCGGCCAAACTAAAACCAGTGGTGCCCATTCCGGCTCCGCTCCCACCCGATACTGCCCGGCCGGCCCCAGCGCCTATTCTGGCGCCTGCGCCCGTGGTGCTACCCAACGTATTGTTCAAGCTAGGCACCCCCGATTTGCTGCCCGAAGGCATTCCGGTCCTGGATCAGTTGGCAACGGAGCTCAGGAACCGGCCTACGCTGAAAGTGCGAGTGGCCGGCCACACTGATAAGATTGGGGAGCCAGAAAAAAATCAAGTCTTATCAGAACAGCGGGCCGAAGCGGTGAAAAACTATCTTGTGAAGGCCGGCATTCCCGCTGAGCGCATCAGCACCATTGGTTACGGCGATGCTCGGCCCTTGTATCCCTCGCCCGATGCCCGCAACCGGCGGGTAGAAGTGGAAGACATAAAGTAGCTTTCGAATCATACTCTGTCCTTGCTAGAGCAGAATTCAGTACCTCAATTCTGTGGCCTAGGCCTATCCACATCGTCTCTTACTCTACTCCTCATAGCACCCCGATGCGCGTTTTCCGAACCTGTGCGCTAGCTGCGGCCATTGGCCTGCTAGGCCACTCTGCCAGCCTCGCCCAAACCTCCAGCCTCTGGAATAACAAGCAGTGCGCGGTAGTACTGACCTACGACGACGCCATTGATGTAGACCTCGATAACGCCATTCCGGCCCTCGACTCCCTGAAGCTGCGCGGCACGTTTTACCTGATTGGCTCCTCACCGGTAGTAGCCAAGCGGCTGCCGGAATGGCGCCGTGCCGCCCAGCGTGGACACGAGCTCGGGAACCACGCCCTAATGCACCCCTGCGACGGCAGCCTGCCCGGCCGCACCTTCGTAACGCCCGACAACGACCTGAGCAAGTACACGGTAAGCCGGGCCGTAAGTGAAATAAGGGCTAATAACGTGCTGCTCAACGCCATTGATGGCAAGACGGCGCGCACTTTTGCGTACCCCTGCGGAGACCTGCAGATCGGGGGAGTAAAATTCTACGACCAGCTTCAGAACGATTTCGTGGCGGCCCGCGGTGTAATGGGTGGCCTACAAACCGCCGCCCAAGTAGACCTCACGAACATTGATAGCTACATGATCAATGGCCAATCCGGCGACTACCTGATTGATCTGGTGAAGCAAGCCCAACAATCCCACACGCTGGTGGTGTTCCTATTTCATGGTGTGGGTGGCGGCCACGGGCTTAATGTGGATCTGAAAGCGCATCGGCAGCTGCTGCGCTACTTAAAGGCCCATGAGAAGGACATTTGGGTGGCCCCCATGGTAGAAGTTGCCGAAAAGATCAAGTCGGCTCAGGCTAGCTCTGCCGCGGGCAAAGCCAAAGGGTAAACACCCCAACTGCTCTGACCTACAAGCAAGCACGTTGTCCGGAGCCAGACAGTTGGCGAATGTACCTGAGCTCTAGGCCACTCCCGTTGTCCTTTAGCTACCTAAAAAAGCGTACTGCCCTCTGGTGAGGCAGTACGCTTTTTTAACTTAGTACTCCGCTACTTAATGAAGTTGCCAGCAATGGCCAGTACCGTATTGGGGTCCAGAGGTTCATCAAAGGCCTCTGAAGCTTCAGCCATTGTCACGCCGAAGACGGTTACCAGATTTACGCCGGCCTGCGTCACGTTGGCCTCACTCGGGTAAGTAGCAGCGGGCATGCCAGGACCGTAAACGGGCGCCGTATATAGGGGCGCCGGACCGCCGTTATCGTCGCCGGATATCCAGCTTTTGGGCTTGGAGGTCAGGGGGCCTGGTATTCCCTGCGGACCACCCCGGCGCACCGTCCGGATATGGGAGGCGTGGCGGGCTTCTACTGAGTGAATATTCAGGGCGGCTTCCAGAATAGTGTTGTTGCTGATGAGCAGCGGGGCACCGCCTTTGTAGGCCCGCACGCCGGTATCTTCAAAGGCTTGCGCTACGGCCAGGAAAGTACCGGCATTGGTAAATACATCCGGAAACAGAGGAGCGCGGGCACCACCTTTTGCGCCTGTATAATCGAACGCGCCAGCGCCAGGGTCCGGAATGGCGGAGCTCCCTAGCACGCTGCGCAGGAAATTCACGTGGTTGCGCTCATCATTGCGGATCGTAGTAACAGAATTGCGTAACTGCCCCGTGAGTAAGCCCGGAGCATCGAGGCCCATTTGGTAGAAGTAATACTCCAGGTATTCGAGCTTGAGTGCGAAGTTGAGCACAAACTTAATTTGCTCACTGAGCCCCCCTGACTGGCCATAGGCCTTTTGGAATATGCCACCCAGAGCCAGTGGCACGGCCGCTGCAGCGAGTTTTTTGCCGAAGCCCGCAAAGTGCTGAAACATCTGCCGCCGCTGATCGAGGCGTTCATACACCTCGGGGTCAACACGCTCGATTTCAGTAATCAGATTTAAAATATTCATGGGTAGGACTTTTGACGATACGAGAACAGAAAGAAATGCCTACCCTAGTCGCGGGGCAGCTTGCTGACATTGATTTTAGAACCTGGCTTGAGGTACTTGTTAGCCATAGCGGCTACCTGCGCAGGTCGCAGTGACTTCTCCAGGCCAGTGCTTTGGTCCACTACTTCGGCCGTTACGAAGGTGCCGTACTGAATCAGGTCGCGGATTAAGGCGGCGTGGCGGGCTTCTACGGATACTACTTTACCAGCCAATCCCAGATACACCGGGTTGCTGATGAGAGGTCCGGCGCCGTTGTAGGCCGCCACCCCTAGGTCTTCGAATGCTTTGGCAGCACTGAGTACACTACTGCGGCTTCCAAAGTTGATACTGGAAAAATCGGGCTCCAAGTCCTCAATGGGGGTGCCACCGTTAGCCGCAATGCCCGCCTTGAAGAAATCCCGATGAATGCGCTCGTGCGCTTCGATGTCTTTGAAAACCAGTCTTTCTGCCTCTGAGGCAGAGGCATAATACCCTCCCTTCAACACTTGGGCATAGAAGGCGGCTTCCAACTGCTCGAGCGCGTACGCAAAGTTCAGGATGCCAAAGTCGCCGCTTCCCACATTTACCACACGGTTGTTGTCCTCTTTGCTGTCGCTGCTGGCAGCCTCGCTTAGCTCCTTGTCCAGCTGGTTGTCATCGCAGCCAGCCAACATCAGGCCTGTTAACACTACTCCGGCCCCGGTAAAACGCAAAAAAGATCGGCGCTTCAGCGGCGAACCAGACCTGTTCTCAGCTAATGCAGCTGCAGAACCTTCTTCAAAAATCTCTGACATATATGTAGGATTTAAGCGTGAAAAAGAATACTTATTTCAGCTACGAAGGTCTGATTCAAATTGGATTTACTGTGTCTAAATTCTACACAACTCCTTGTGCAAGTGTGCATTTACAGCGCCATTAATTGCATAAATTATTACATAACTGCACTTTACTTCTACTCATACTATAGATTCAGAGCCGCAAGATTTAAGTGGAGACTACTTAGCGACACTTCTACTCAAACCATCAGTAGGCTAACCAATCATTTTGAAGTCAGTCACTATAATATTGGGCTTAACCTGCGTCGGCATTAAGCACAACTCGACAAGACATTGTCCTATATTCCCAACTCTCAAATCAGTTAGTATATCCTATTAATAGTGATGCGGCATTAAGGAAACGGAAGGCGTAGGCCAGTCAAGAAAAAGTCTTTCTAGTAGCTTAGGGGTTGCGCCTTGTGCTCTTGTCTGACTTTCCGTTATGTGCTCCACCCAAATACCTCTAGGCCACTTCCGTTTTATCATTCTCCTGTTGGTGCTTCTGAAGTTGGCACAGCCCGCTTCGGCACAGCAGCCTGCCATAGCCCGAGACACTTCCTTCACGACTTATAGCGCCTATACCAAGGCCAAAAAGCAGAACCCAGCTATCAGTATTGCGCGGCCGCCGGTTCCGCGCAGGGTCAGGAGCAAAAACGACCTTGTTTACTGCACCCGCGGTGCGCACGGCCTGATGCTGGATGTGTTTTACCCCAAAGCAAAGCGCAAGCAGCGCCTGCCAGCGGTGTTGCTGGTGCACGGCGGCGGGTGGCGTTCCGGCGACCGAAGTCAGCACGTACCAATGGCCCAGCAGCTGGCCGCGCAAGGCTTCGTGGCCGTTACAGCAGAGTACCGACTTTCTACGGAGGCACAATACCCAGCAGCCGTGCTAGACCTAAAGGCGGCCATCCGGTGGATGCGGGCCAATGCCAGCGCTTATGCCATCGACACGACGCGTATTGCCGTCTGGGGATTTTCGGCAGGTGGGCAACTCGCGGCGCTGGTGGGCACAACTAATGGCGGCCCGCTTTTCGAGGATAATCAGTGCTACCCCACCCATAGCAGCAGCGTACAGGCCATTGTGGATGTGGATGGCATTCTGGCCTTTCTGCATCCGGAGTCAGGCGAGGGAGATGATAGCAAGAACACCTCGGCCGCTACGTACTGGTTTGGGAGCGCCAAAACCGTGCATCCGGAGTTGTGGCAACAGGCGTCGGCCTTAACATATGTAGGCCCCCAAACGCCCCCTACTCTGTTCATCAACAGCAGTGTAGCGCGTATGCACGCTGGCCGCGACGACATGGCCCGCGAACTGAGCAAGCTCGGCGTCTATTATGAAGTACAGCAGTTTTCGGATGCTCCACATCCGTTTCCGCTGTTTAACCCGTGGTTTGAGCCCACGCTGGACTACACGGTTAAGTTTTTGCGCAAGGTCTTCGGCCCCAACTGAACTACTTGAAAGTAAACCTGCCCGCTTAGCGCGGCATGCCAGCAAACCGATGCACTGCTAGGCCACTCCCTTGCTCATTCCCGATTACAAAATTAACTTCTGGCAATAGCTAAAATTAAAATAAATCCCTACTCATCAAATACATAGACTACATTCCCTACCCTAGGCAACTAGCCAGCTAAGCCAAGTGGTATGTTTGTTGCTTTTGGGAGAAAGGTGCATTTTTCCTTCTCCCTTATGCTCTCAACCGAAGCTTCTTTTCGTTCTGCTTTAAACAGGGGCCAACTCAATACTGCCGCTATTTTACTTGCTCAACTCTTGGTGGAGTACTACGAGCAGCACAAGCACCTGGGGCTGGCACAGGAGGTATATCTGCAACGACAGTGCGAGCAGCTGCTGGCCCAGCGCACCGACTGGAGTGCCGATGCCCTGTTGCAGGCAGCACAGCAATACGTGCCCGCCTAAGCCCTATTTTGTGAGCAATGAGGTTAGTACCCCTCTCGCCTTATAACAGCTCTCACATTTTGTGAGGTACCCTAGTTGCCCCGGTCAGCAGATCGGGGCTTTTTTATGTGCCTCCCAGCAGCTACTACCGGCTGCTTTGCCCACTCTACAGTTCTTACCTGAGCCCTAACCAATGCGTATATTTTCATCCTGCGGCAGCTACAGCCTTGTATGTAGCGGGCTGTGGCTTAGCTCGGTACAGGCTGTAGCGGACGGGGCGAATGCCGGAAGCGGCCTAGAAATTTGAAGGTGGGTCGGCCATGGCTTCCGTTATTTCGTTCATCTCCCTAACTAGCCGTTTTGGGCTATCCGTTGGGCTGTATTACGCCGGCCATTTAGTAGTGAGAATGCAAAAGCTAACCTGTACCATGCTGGTCGATGATGATCAGACGACCAATTACCTCAACCGAAAGTTGCTGGAGCGTTTAGCCATTTCTGATAGAATACTGGTTGCCCACAACGGCCAAGAGGCGCTTGACATCCTCACGAACACCTGCCACCACGCCACGCCCAGCTGTCCGGTCCTGATCTTTCTGGACATCAAGATGCCGGTGATGAATGGGTTTGAGTTTATGGAAGCCTACCTGCAGCTTCCGCTGGCCCAGCAACACAGCATTATCATAGTGATTCTTACCACCTCGTTGCATCCAGTTGACATGCAGCGCATTTCGCAGTTACCCGTATCTGGTTTTCTGAGTAAGCCCCTTAGCCGGGAGCACATCGACTCAGTTCTGCAGGAGCATTTCGCGCGCCAGCTGCCCGCGTAATTACGCCAACTGCGTTTTCAACTGGCCTAGGTGGCAACCGTGCTTTTCAAGAGGAAGCCGAACTATTCAGGAAGCAAATAAATGATGCTTGCATAACAATTTCGTCACGCGTCCGTATTACCTTTGCATTCAATAAACTGATTTGCATCAACATACATTAATACCATGAAAAAGAGCGCTGCTGCTGTTTCCTCGCTACTCTTTCTAGGTGGCCTGGGATCTTTAAGCTACCTAGCCGCCCAAGTGCGCGACCTGAACCTGTTTTTTGACCTTCGCGACGAAGAAGAGCTGCATTTCTGCTAAGCCGTTTGCGCTTTGTTCTTATCAGCCCGGACCCTGCCCTCGGCAGGGTCCGTTGTTTTTATGCTAGGCCACTTCACTGATCTGGCCAGCCGGGCTTACGGGCTTTTGCGGGCGGGCAGTAGGAGTTTCCTGGATTTTGCCTCACTTTGGGCTGAATTTTCCGTACTGGGTAATAATCTAGCTTTCAGCCTCAGACTGTTAGCCGAAGCCCACAAAAAAACCGTATCCATTCGGGCCGGTTTTCGGTACTTCACGCCAACGGTGGCCTACAGTGGGCTCACCGGTTTTCCTTTTCACCCGCTGAAAATGAAGCAGATTGACAGGAATATTTTCTGACAACGGCTTCAGTAAGCAGCGCAATAGTAGTGATTTATGAATCTGACCAGCCTGAAAGAGCAGATCAGCTACATCATCGGGCGCGATATGGCCCGCAACTTCGCCCAACAAGGCCTCGACATTGATGTTGATACCTTTGCCCAGAGCATGAAAGAAGCCATGGGTGGTGAGCCAAGCCGTCTCAACCCCGAGCAGATGCAGGCCGCCATGCAGCAACTGCAGGAGCAGTTGGGTGGCGGCGAGGACCAAGATGAACCACAAGACTCTAATTCTATGAACAACAAAGCAGAAGGCGAAGCTTTCCTGGCCGAAAACAAGAGCAAGCAGGGCATCACTACACTGCCAAGTGGCCTACAGTACGAAGTCCTGACGGAAGGCACCGGCAAAAAGGCCGGCCCCAGTTCCTCAGTAACTACCCACTACCACGGCACGCTCATAAACGGTACGGTGTTCGACAGTTCCTACCAGCGCGGCCAGCCCGCTACCTTCGGTGTAAACCAGGTTATTGCTGGCTGGACAGAAGCCCTGCAGCTGATGCCCGAAGGCTCGAAGTGGCGCCTATACATCCCGTCGGACCTGGCCTACGGACGCCGTGGCGCCGGCCGCGACATCGGTCCCGACACCGCGTTGATTTTCGACGTGGAACTGCTGAAAGTTAACAACTAAGCACCCTTCGGTTGAAGGCCCCGCTGCCCCAGAGCTGCTGGCACCATGTACATGGTACCGGGCTTACTAGGCGGCGGGGCCTCTTTCGTTATGCCCGATACGCCTCCCCTCCTGCCAGATGCTGCTCCCGAGGAGCAACCTGGAAATGACATGCCTTCACTAAGCACGTTACCTGGCCTAGCGGGAACTGCCGCATCCTCTTCCATTCCGGAACTTGGGTTTCAGCTACTCCCCCCACCTGCCCCCGAAGTGTTTCCGCTGGTGCGCAGCGAAGACGGGCGGATGGCCCTGACCAACGAGGCGCTGGAAGTGGATGGACAAACTGTAGGGTGGCGCGAGCTGGAGGCCGTAGATGTGCAGCCGGTGCGCTGGCTGTTGTGGTTTCTGCTGGGCGGTTTTACGCTGGCCGGCTTTATGCTCGCGTTTCTGCAAAACTGGCTCCGCACCATTCCTGCGGCGGCGGGTATGGCGGCCGGGGCGCTTCTGCTGGCCTTTGGAGCCCGCGGCTCCAACCGCTGGCGCCTGCATCGGCCGGGCCGCGAGGTGGCCTACTTTGCTCTGCCTGGCGCGGCCCGCAGCTGGCAGCAGCTAGCCGCCGAGGCCAACCGCCGCATCCGGCAGCGCCACGATGAGGCCGCCGCCAGTACTACCTATTGGATGCAGCGGGCTACCTGGCCTCCGGCGGCTCCTGGTTCGCTACCCACCACTGAGGATGGCTTCTAGGCCACTTCTCTTCACTTGCCGGTAGTTCTGCTGTTGTAGCGCAGGCTCCTTAAGCGACAACAACTACCTTTGGCGCCGCTTTACCACACGCTATTTCCTTTTCACTCCTCTCATGGACGCAAAACATCAGCTAGACGCCAAACACCCGCATACTGCGGTGTCAACGGCCGGCTTGCTTATTGCCCTCGGTATTATCTACGGGGATATTGGAACGTCGCCCCTGTACGTGATGAAATCCATCATTCAGTCGCAGTCGGTGAACCCTGGGCAGATTGATCCGCATCTGGTGTACGGCGGTATTTCCTGCGTTTTCTGGACGCTCACGCTCCAGACCACCATCAAGTACGTTCTGCTCACGCTCAATGCCGATAACAACGGGGAAGGCGGCATTTTCTCGCTTTATGCTCTGGTGCGGCGGCGGGCGGCTTGGCTAACCATTCCGGCCATTATTGGGGGCTCGGCGCTGCTGGCCGATGGGGTCATCACGCCTCCTATTTCGGTTTCCTCTGCTATCGAGGGCCTGGAAGCGGTGTACCCGCATATCCCGACTGTGCCAATTGTCATTGGCATTCTGATGGCTTTATTCCTGCTGCAGAGCTTTGGAACCCAGATTGTAGGCAAGGCCTTCGGACCGATTATGATGGTCTGGTTTTCGATGCTGGGCGTCCTGGGCGGTTCCTGGATTGCCCAACACCCCCAAATTCTGAAGGCCCTCAATCCCTACTATGCCTACGATCTGCTGGTGAACTACCCCGGTGGTTTCTGGCTGTTGGGCGCTGTGTTCCTGTGCACCACCGGGGCCGAGGCATTGTATTCCGACCTAGGCCACTGCGGCAAAGGCAACATCCGCATCAGCTGGATCTTTGTAAAAACCGCGTTGGTCCTCAACTACATGGGCCAGGGCGCCTGGCTGATTACCCACCAGGGCGAAATGCTCAAAGGCCGCAACCCGTTCTATGAGCTGATGCCGGAATGGTTTCTGCTCATTGGTATCGGTATTGCCACCATTGCGGCCATCATTGCCTCGCAGGCCCTCATCACGGGCTCGTTTACGCTGGTGGCTGAGGCTATCCGCCTGAATATGTGGCCCAAAGTGAAGCTCAACTACCCCACCGATGTGAAAGGTCAGCTCTATGTGCCCAGCATGAACCGGCTGCTGCTCATCGGCTGTATTGGCGTGGTGCTGTACTTCCAGCGCTCCGAAAACATGGAAGCGGCCTACGGTCTGGCCATCACGCTTACTATGCTCATGACCACGCTGCTCCTGACTATGTGGCTGCGCTCGAAGAAAGTACCGATGGCAGCTATTGTGCTGTTTGTGCTGGTGTATGGTGCTATTGAGGGCTCTTTCCTGATTGCCAACCTCATCAAGTTCCCGCACGGAGGCTGGGTGTCCCTGGCTATTGGGGCAGCGCTTATGGCCGTGATGTACGTGTGGCTGCGGGCTTACTACATCAAGCGCCGCCTCACGGAATTTGTGAAGATTGAGCCCTACATGGATGCGCTCAAGCAGCTCTCTGACGACGAAACGGTTTCCAAGTATGCCACGCACCTCGTGTTCATGAGCTCTGCTGAACGCGCCACGGAAATAGAATCGAAAATCATCTACTCCATATTCCAGAAGCGCCCGAAGCGCGCCGATATCTACTGGTTTGTGCACGTAGACACCACCGACGAGCCGTATACCATGGAATACAAGGTAACGGAGCTGGCCCCCGACGATGCCTTCCGCATCACGTTCCGGCTGGGTTTCCGGGTGGAGCAGCGCATCAACCTGTACTTCCGCAAAGTGGTGGAAGACCTGGTGCGCAACAAAGAGGTAGATATCACCTCCCGCTACGAATCCTTGAGCAAGCAGCACGTAACCGGTGACTTCCGCTTTGTAGTGCTGGAAAAATTCCTGTCGGTTGAAAACGAATTTCCGCTCATTGAGAAGCTCGTTATGCAGGCATACTTCTACATCAAGCAGTTCATTGCGTCGGAAGACAAGTACTTCGGCTTGGATACCAGCTCGGTGAAAGTAGAAAAGGTGCCGCTGGTTATTACCCCCGTCCGCGACGTTGCGCTGAAGCGTATCAGCTAACCTCGCCAACCTCCGGAAATACCCGGAATGTCAGCTTTTCAGTAAACGCCCTGCTACCTAGTAGCAGGGCGTTTTTATGTACCAATGCCTCTGGTTGGCCCTGAGCCGAGCCCGGTTGGCGCCACATCGGTAGCACCAGCAGCAGCTTGGGTTGGGGCCGCATAGAGGTGGCCGACATTACGAAGGGTCTTCTGCTGTAGGCCACTTCGGCAACCAACAAAAAGGCCCTGTGCAGTACTGCACAGGGCCTTTTTGTTGGTTGATTAGTCCGAAGGAATTAACGCACGGGCAACCATTTATTGAATACGGTTTGCTGCTCCGCAGTAGGGCTGGTTTGTCGCTCAATGCGGTAGCGGCTTGCGGGGTTTGCCAGCAGTGGCAAAGCAATTTCCTTAGTTTGGCCGTCGCGGGAAACCAGCAGTTTCACGGTGGAGCCCACGGCGCGGTTTGCCAGCAGCTTATTGGGGTCGTCGTTTACCCGCACGTCGTCAATGGCCAGAATTTCGTCGCCTACACTAAGGCCGCCTTGCCAGGCACTTCCGTTGCGCGCCACGCTCGATACGGTTTGCTTACCACCTGCCGAGCTAACGGTGGCGCCCAGCGCCACATCGGTAGCAGGTGCGGGCGTCACGTTCAGCTTCAGGCCGGCATACCCCAGAGCGGTTTCGTAGGGCAGCGTTTCGGTGCCATATACATAGCGACGGAAGAAATCATCGAAGCGGCGGCCGGCTACTTTGGCCACGGCATCCTGATATTCCTCATCCGTAAAGCCCCGGCCCAGCTTTTTGTAATACTGGTCGTAGAGGTAGCGCATCACATCATCGAGGTGCTTCTGGCCTTTGGTTACCTGAATGATCATCAGGTCCAATACTGCTCCAATTACTTCGCCTTTATCATAATAGCTGATGCCGGTATTCGAAGAGTTTTCGTTGGGACGGTAGTACTTGATCCAGGCATCGTAGCTCGACTCGGCGGCCGACTGCTGCTTATTACCGGGTGTGTTTTCTACGCGGTTGATGCCGTTGCTCAGGTCGCCGAGGTACTCATCGGGTGACAGGAAGCCGGCGCGCTGCGTAATCAGGTTGGAGAAATATTCGGTGCCGCCTTCGCTAACCCACAGCATGTGCGTGTAGTTCTCGTTGTCATAGTCAAACGGACCCAGCGCAATCGGGCGGATACGCTTCACGTTCCAGAGGTGGAAATACTCGTGCGCCACTAGGCCCAGGAAGCCCTTCCAGCCCGCCTCCGATGAATACGCATTGCGCGACACCGACAGCGTAGTGGAGAACAGGTGCTCTAGGCCACCCGTACCCCGGTCAATATTGTGCACAATGAAGGTGTAACGGTCCAGGGGATTCTGGCCCACCACGCGCTGGGCTTCCTCGCATACGCGCTGCATGTCGCGCGTGAGGCGGGTTTCATCTACTTTCGGGTCGCCGAACATGGCCACGGTATGCGGCGTGCCATAGGCCGTGAAGGTGTAAATTTTCTGATTGCCGATTTCGATGGGAGAATCGGCCAGCTCGTCATAATTGGAGGAGGTGAACGTGAACGTGCCACCGGCCGGTTTCAGGCTAGTGCTCACCTGCGTCCAGCCCTGGGCGGGTTTCACTTCCAGGGTGCTGGCCAGCTGCTTGGCATCGGCCGGGTACATGAACACGCTGCTGCCGTTGAGGTAGCCGTGGGCCGCATCAATAAAGCTGGTGCGCACACTTAGCTCGAAGGCATACACGCGGTAGTTTACCTTGAAGTCCTTGCCTTTGGCGTGGTACACACGCCAGGTGTTCTTGCTCACCTTTTCGGTGCGCAGCTTTTCGCTGCCTGCAGAAGCCTGGAAGCCCTCTACGTTTTTGGCAAACTCCCGAACCAGGTAAGAGCCGGGCGCCCACACGGGCATTTTCAGGTCGGTATAGGCTTTGCTGAAACCACCGAGCGTCATTTCCACCTCAAAGTAGTGGGTTTGCGGCGCTGGCATCGATAAGGTGTAGCGCAACGAGGGCGAAGCCGCTGCCGCCGGGGTGTACTGGCTCAGCAGCAACACCAGCGCCGCCGCCAGCAGGAGGCGGATACGGGAATGAAGCATGTTTCTGGGAAAGATTGAAGGATGGAGAAACGGATGACTGGCCTAGAATACCACGGCCGGGCCGCCAAAGAACGGGGAAAACAGCCGGAGGCTGCAAGCCTAGCCCGAAATTTGCGCCGCCTTACGTACCCCTGGCCTAGGCCAGGAGCGGAACCTCAACCGTGCCCCGCCCGTTACGGAAGCAAATCCTGGCTCCTGCCACCCCTAACTTATGCGTTACGTCTGGTTTGTATTTCTGACTTTGGCGACGCTGCTTCTCGGCCGTTTAGCGTGGGTAAGCCTGCATTCGGCTCCAACTTCCCTCGCCGCCACTAGCACCGCGCCACCCGTTGCGGCCAAGCAGGTGGCCTACGTAGTCACGAAGCGCCCCCTAGCCCGCGCCGATAGCGTGGTAGCGTTTGCCATGCGCCAGCTGGGCACCAACTACTGCTACGCCGGCAGCACTCCCGAAACGGGTTTCGACTGTTCGGGCTTCGTGAACTACGTGTTTGCCCGCTACAAAATCCCGGTACCTCACTCCACTGCCCTGCTCATCAGTATTGGCCAGGCGGTGCCGCGTACGGAGGCCCGGCGCGGCGATATAGTCGTGTTCACGGGTACCGCCACTACTTCTACCACCCCAGGCCACGCGGGCATCGTTATTTCCAACCCCGGCGAGCCTCTGAAGTTTGTGCACTCCTCCTCGGCCCGCCGCGAGTCGGGCGTCAAAGTCAGTCAGGTAGAAGGCACCGATTATGAGCGCCGCTTTATGCAAGTGCGCCGCGTGCTCTAAGCAGTGACATGGTGAATTTGCCGTTCGACTAGCCTAGCGGTTCTGTCATTGCGAGCGGAGCGAAGTAATCTTTCCTTCCAGTTGCCCTAACTCCTGGCCTATCTCCGACGCGGAAGTAAGGGCTTTTGCATTGGTCAACGGCTCGTGCAACGGCAAAGGAAAGATTGCTTCGTCCTTTGTCCTCGCAATGACACTTTCTAGGCCACTCTCCACTTCCTAATTTTTATAAAAAAGCGATGCCCGGACCGCCTATGCAGAACCTCTGGGAGGCTGCTGGGCGAACCGGGCATCTAATCCTTCAAATCTTACCAAGCGATGAGTCTGGGGTACAGCCCCATCATCCACTTAAGTTGTAAGACCTTGCCAGAATGCGGGAACATCTCAAATAGGAGCGAGTTCCGCGCGAAAGCTGTTGTTAAGCGCGTCCGGCGGTGAAGCGGACTACATTCGACAGGCTTGGCAGGATTTGTTTGGGACTACTAGACATTTTGTACCTCCTTTCTTTAGATCCGACATAACCCGGGCTTCGCTTCCCAGCACCTTAGGGCCGCTAGGCGGGGGCTGTAGCACTCGCTACAGTTAGTAAAGTTAAAAGCCCACCGGATGGTTCAAAATAAAAACCCCATTATTTAAGGCCTCAGCCTTGCTTTCCCCTCATATAGCTGATCATCAGCTGGTTTAATTTATCCTAGCGAGTATAAATTATTCATTCTGGTCTCTGGCCTCAAACTTGCCTTTACGGGTACCCAGAAACACTGCCGAGCTTAAGCTGGTACTTAGCTGTTTTTGTTCTATCTTTTTCCCGCAAACCCAATACTCTTTCCCACTCTCATGAAAAAAATTCTGTTCTTCTGTCTCACCCTGTTGCTAGGTGTTGTCGGAGCGGCTTCCGCTCAAAGCCTTTCGCCCTTGGGCGTTTGGACTGACGGCGAAAAAAAGGCTCAGTTTGAAATCTACCAGTGTGGCAACAAGCTGTGCGGCAAAATCATCAGCCTCACCGAGCCCAACGACCCTAAAACGGGCAAACCCAAGCTGGATGCGCAAAACCCCGACCCCAAAGTGCGCAACCGTCCGTTGGTAGGCCTGGTTTTCATGCGCAACTTTGAATATGACGAAGACAACAAGTGGGATGATGGCAAAATCTACAAGCCCCAGAACGGCAAAACCTACTCCTGCTACATCAAAATGCTGAAGCAGAACACCATGGAGGTAAAAGGCTATATCGGCTTCTCCCTGATTGGTGAGTCGCAGATCTGGACCCGCATCAAGTAGCCCCCGGCAGCCATCACGCAGTTTCAGGCGACGCTTCTATTCAGAAGCGTCGCTTTTTTTGTTTCTTACTCTCGGCTACCACGATGTACGTGGGGTGGCGCACCTCCTGACCCATGCGTATGACGATGGCAAAGACCTGGATTTTCGGCACGCTCAGCGCGCTCCTTAGCATGAAGGCTCCACAAGCTGGTCTAGGCCAGTCGGTGACGCCCGTGGGAGTTTGGGTGGACGATGCCGGCGATTCGCGCGTGGAAATCTATTCCTGCGGCCCCCAGGAGCTCTGCGGCAAGCTCGTATGGTTGCGCCCGGCGGGAGACAGCACAGCCACCACTCCCGTGCTGGATACGCGCAATCCAGATTCCTCCAAACGCAAGCAGCCCCTGCTAAACAAGCGTATTCTGCAGGGCTTGCTCTATGATGCCGACGATGACCGCTGGGAAGACGGCGAAATCTACGACCCGCGCAATGGCCGTACCTACTCCTGCTACCTGCGCGTGCTCAGCAAAAACCGGCTCGAAGTGAAAGGCTATATCGGCTTCTCGTTCATTGGCCGCTCCCACTACTGGACGAGGGTGCACTAGGCCACTTCCCTAGCCCGCTTTACAGGATTTCCTTGATCTGGTACGACTTGCCGCGAAACGTAAACGTGTCGCCGGGGTGCGACTGGGCCATAGCCTGGTACAGCGGCGAGAAAGCCGACAGCGCAAAATACGGCTGCCCGTCTACCTCAATTTCGCCAAGGCTAAGCGACACATAAAACCGCTGCGAGTCGGTGATGACAACCGAGCCCAGACCGGGCTGGTTATTGAGTGGGCGCGCTTCCGACACTTTGCGCAGCACCTGTAGGCCAGTCAGGGCCTCATCCAGCTGGCGCGCAAACAGGTCGCGCTGGCGGTGGCATACCTCCCGAAACGATTCCGTGGCTTCCTCCGCCGACTCCGTGTCCTGGGCGCTTTCCTGCACCTCCAGCATGGCCTGGCGGGCATTATCTACTTTTTCCTGCTGAATGCGGCGGCACTCAGCCATTAGCTGTTGTTTTAGAGTAGTGGTAGTCGTTGACATGATGCGAACAGTGACAAGAACTAGCGATAGTGGGACCACAAAAGACCCGATTTTTCAGGCAAAGGCTGCAGTATGCTAAGAAACTATTTACCCCGCCTTATGTTACTCCTGAAACTCCCCTGCTCTTGCTACCTTTCCTGAAACACCTTTTTTCTGCTTCTACTTCCGCTCCATCTGCTGAGTGGCAGCCTCTGCGGCGCAGTGCCGCCGAAGAGCGCATTCGGCAGCAATGGATTGAAGACCAGGTGTATCTGAACTGGATGGGTCCGTTTTACAAAGCCTACCATTACCAGAAGGCAGGCCTACCCAACCCACAATTTCGGGTGCAGCTCCTACGCGAAGACGGCCGCCAGGGTGCGTTGTTTTTCTACGACCCCAGCATTGGCCCCGGCAACTTCCGCCACCTGCTGGATTTCATCCGCGACCGGGTGCTGGCGCTAGGCTATAACCTGGCCACTTCCGATCAGCGCAGTCTACAGCACCCCACCTACACTGAAACCACCTACAAGCACTTCCTGAAGCCCCAGCCCCGCGACTGCACCGAAACCGGCCGCTGCAACCAGCGCTTCGGCAATATCATGGTAGACTTGGTGAGCATCAATGGACAGCCCGGTTTCCTACGCCTGTTCAGTAACCCCTACGACAACGACATTTTCACGCCGGCGCAGACATTTGATGAGATGCTGGAGGCCATTTTCGACATGCCTTCGGCCCCACCAGCGGTGCAGAAGCTCATCAAGAAATATGCCCGCAAATAAGCCTTTTTCTAGAGTGGCCTAGAACATCAACGGCGCGCTTCCTGCAGTGAGGAAGCGCGCCGTTGATGTTCTAGGCCACTCTGCTACTCAGCGGCCCGCACAAATCGAGCGTGGGATACCGTGCCGTCGGGACTAATGAGGCGCAGGTGGTAAAGACCGGGGGCCAGTGTACGGGTATCGACCGTAGGAGCGGCACCCGCCACCGATTGCCGCAGCACCACGCGACCCGTAGCATCCAGCACCTCCGCCTGGGCCCGCACCGACGAAAAATCAGTCAGCTTCAGCTCATTTCGGCAAGGGTTCGGGAAGACGCTCAAGGTGCTGGCCATCTTCGCCGAGCGGCTGGACAATACCAAGCCATTATCGCGGGTGATGGGGCCCAGGTTCTTAAGGATCCATTGTGCTGGATCAACCGAAATGGACTGCACTACCCGAGTATCCGAGAGAGCCATGGCGGTTGTGGGCTGGTCTTGCCGAAAGCGTACAATGCGCGACGTTCCATCGGTAAACTGCAGCTGTACGTCAATATCCGTTTTGAAGAAGGAAGTAATGGTGGGCATAGAGGCGGTCTGGGTGGATTGCAGATACACCTTTTGGCCCACCTGGTTCCAACGCAGCGCAAAGGTGGGGTAGCCCTGGCCCCGGAACCATTGATCAAAGAAATACTGCAACGGCTCCCCGGCTTCGGCCTCGAAAATGCGCTGCAAGTCGCGGGTACGGGCGGTACGGCCGGCGTACGTGGTCTGATAGGTGCGCAGCGCCCGGAAGAATTTCTCATCATCCTGGAGCAGGTAGCGCAACATATGAATGATAGTGGCGGCCTTTTTATAGCTCAGGCGGGAGTCGAAAATCCGGTTGACGTTACTTGTATCCGATACAAACACGCTTCCTCCCGGCAACAACATGGCCGTATTCTGTGCCGTGTTCATCCATTGCCGCGCAGCATCTGCCGACGAGAACTGGCCGAGCGAGATATACTCGCCATAAGAAGCAAAGCCTTCATTAAGCCAGATATCTTCCCAGGCCCCGCAGGTTACGTTGTCGCCGAACCACTGGTGGAACAGCTCATGCGCCGTGAGGGTAAAGGTGAAACTACTTTGCGTGGTCATGGTCTGGTGCTCCATGCCACTGTTTGCACCGATGGGGGCCATGCTGTGCCCATACTTCTCGCTGGCAAATGGATACAGGCCTACGAGGCGGGAGTAGTTCTCCAGAAAACCTGGTGTGCGGTCTATTTCCGTGCGGTAAGCATTCAGGGCCGCCTGGTTATAAACGTAGTTGACAATCGGGATGCGGGGGCCGCCCACGGGATTGGCGTAGTTGATGTATTCTATGTAGGGCGCCACAGCCACCGAAATCAGGTAATAATCAATCGGATACCTGGATTTCCATTCGTAGCGAACTTTGCCGGCTGGCTGGGGCGAAACGCCCATCAACAAACCATTGGAGCCTACTTTGTTGGTGGCGGAGGTCGTCACCCATACTTCCGAGGAATCCGCTTTGTCGGTCAGCACCTGCTTGCAGGGCCACCATTCATACGCATTGTAGGGCTCCGACAGGCTCCAGGTGGTATTGACCTTAAAACCGCCATCAGCCACGGTGTTCAGGGCATTGCCTATGGCAGCGGAGTTGCTGTTAGGCGCGGTACCGCGGTAGTAAATGAGCGCATTGAAAAAGGTATTGGGAGCCACAGCCTGGGGCAAAGCAGCCGTAACGTCGCCGGCGGCACGGCGCAGTCCGGGGCTTTTGCGCCCATCTACCACAATGGAGTCGATGGTGTACGTAGGGTACAGCTCGAAAGCCAGCGAATCGAGGCCGGACGCCAGGGCCCGGGCTTTGATGCGCACGGCGCCACCCACGTTGCGGGAGGTATTTTCGAGGCTCAGATCGAGCTTGTAGAAACTCACATCGTAGAGCGCCATTTTCTGCCGGTGGTTGAGGCTGGCGTAGGCCACTTGGCTGGCGTTGCTAATGCGCGCCTGGGCGCAGCCATCTGCCGCCCCTTCTATATCAGCGGGGCGGGCCTGGTAGCTGGGCACCTGGGCCATAGCGGAGTGGCCTAGCAATAAACAGGCGCTCCAGAAAGAGTATAAAATACGACGCATATAGTAAGGACTAAGAAGTAGTGGGGCCGGCAAGGTACGCAGGCAGACAGCTGTCGTGGTACTGATGCTCAAACGTGGGCAAAGGTTGGTTGAGGAAGCAGAGCGGTTGAAAGCGGGGCAGCGCAATGCCCAATAAAAAACCGGCCCCGGAATCTTAGCGAAATCCGAGGCCGGTATAGTCTGCCATAAAGCACCAGAGGCTTAGTACAGAAACAGGAAAGCGGCAAACAGCACCACCCAAAGCACATCAATAAAATGCCAGTACACGGTTATCATGTGGAGTTGGAGACGGCGGTAGGGGTTTCGGATGAAGACCAAGGTCCGAACACCATCGCGGGCGGCGTGCATGGTGCGCAGCAGCAGCGCCAGCAGAAACAGCATACCGCCCAGAAGGTGTACCACGTGCAGCCCCGAAATCAGGTACACAAAAGTGCCGCTGGCCACGCCATCCACTAGTACACCCTGGGTGCGAAGTTCCCGCCACCCCAACACCTGCAGTCCTGCGAAAACACTGCTGAGCAGCAAAGTAGCAGCTAGGCACCGCACCAACGTCTGCACATCATCCTGCTGATACAAGCGCTTGGCCTGGCTGATGGTATAGCTGCTGATGAGCAATACGATGGTGCTCAAGGAAAAATAGCGCGGAAACGGATACAGGCCGATGGGAGCAGAATTGGAGTACCGCAACCGGGCGTAAGCCACTAGCAGCACTACAAAAAGCACCGTAACACCAATCAGGCCCAGGTAGAGCATCATCAGTAGAACCGGCATCCGTTCCATGCGCTGTAGCGCGGAAGCGGGCCGCCCGGCCCCAACCTTATCCTTGTGTTCTTTATCAGAATTCATCAGACGAAAAAATGGGCTGCGTAGAGGTTAATCAAACCAATCTAAAGCCCATTAGTTCCAGCCCACGAAGGTAGTGGAGGCAGTTGAGGGCCTACCAGCAAGATACGTAAAAACCTACGGAAGGCTACCTCATTTTTAGCGAGTTAGCCCCTGGCCTACCCCCGAAAGAAAGACCCGATTTTGCCCAGAACTGCATTCAACGAAATTTTGGCCGAACTTCCTGTACCGAACGTGACGTGCGTTTTGTTGGCCACGCGCATATCCAGCACCAGGCCCAGCCGCAACGCCAGGTCATTGAGCTGCTGCAGGGGGTCAGGGGCATTCGGGTCCTTCGGCTTTTTAGGCGCGTTGGGGTCTTTGGGAGGGCCGCTCGTGATTTTATCGAATACCCGCTGGCTGGGGAAGTTCACGATGAGGTAGGACCCGACACCTGCAATCTTGATGTCGTCGCCATCGAGGGTAATGACCAGCTGCGCGTCTATTTCCAGCCCCTTAGCCAAGGGAATTGGGCGTTGCAGGTGGCAAAGCATCCGACGAGGAAGGGTTTTCGCCGCGGGTCCGGATGCGCAGGGCCCCATTCAGGCGCCAGGTGGTAGGTGCGCCAGGATTCTGCGGGTTGGGCATTTGCAGCTCCATCTGGTCGAAATTCAGGGCCAGCTCTACGCCGCCCGAAAGCTTGGAGAGCAACGAGGCGGCCGTATCGGCCCAGGAGGAAGGTTGTTGGGTGGAATCAGGCATAAGGCAAAGGAGGTAAATGTGGTGCAATAAACAACGAAAAGGCTTCTGATGCCCGCTGGAAGTGGCCTAGGCCCCAGCCAATGGCGTCCCGTTGCACCAACGGCGGGCATCGAAGCAAGTTACATGAGCCCCCGAAATACACCCTTCTTCCAAGGCTGGCAAGTCATTTGCAGCTACCTTGATACTGTTCTGCTAGCGCCTGACACAAAATCAGATGTTCAGGACAAAATCCAAAGGCCAAAACCTGCGTATGCTGCCAGCAGGACCTACTTCCTACCCGTTGTTACGTATGACCCGACTTCCGCTCCTACTCCTCTTGGCCGGCACGCACATGGCTGCCTCGGCACTAACCCTGTCCGTCGCCTCAGCCCCCGATACAGCTCATCCGTTTGGGCTGCAGCACGGCATGGAAACTGTGTATCAGTTGCAGGATGCCAAGGGCAAAACGACGGGGTTCATCCGCAATCGAGTAGTGAAGCTGGACTCGGAGCAGAACAAAAAACAAACCATCACGACGGGCACGGCGCTGCTGAAAAGTGGCCGCTATGATGCCAAAAACAAGCTTCTTAACCTACAGGACCTCACGTTTCGGTGCCGCCAGGACACAAGCTTTACGGACGGAACCAGCGAGCTGAACCCCGACAAACTGGCCTCTTTCCGAGACCGGATTTTTGTGTATTCACCCACCCCTGTACCCTGGCCCAACCAAGCCACAGTTGGTACACAGCTGCCCTCAGGCGGCATAACGGTACAAGTAAGCAGCTCAGCGGTGGATATTGCGAAGGTATACGCCAAGGTGCAAAACCGCCGAGTGGTAGGTGGCCTAGCGCCCGTTACCACCCCGGCTGGCACCTTCCAGTGCTACAAAGTAGAAGCCGAGCTGGAAAGCGCTACTGTAGCCCGCGCCGACATGGTTATCCGCACCAAACAACGCGTAGTCGATTTCTACTCGCCGGCGGTAGGCCTCGTTAAAACCGAGGTGTATGATAAAAAGGGCAAGCTGGAGCAGGTACGCCTGCTCATGGCCCGTAATTCTGCTTCAGAGCAAACCGCGGCGCCGGAGAAATACAAAGAGAAAACCAAGGTCAAATAGTTGTAATTTGACACTTCCAATCACCTGATGAACCGTTCTGCTATGCTACCTAAAACGTTGCTGCTGTCTGCCCTGCTGCTTGGCTTGGGTGCCTGCCAGTCCAAATCTAATACGGCCGTAGTACAGGAACCCTCTGCCCCTGCCGTTACGCTCACGGGCAACACCTACGGCACGGCTATTACGGCAGCTGGTGCTCAGCCTATTGCCACGCTGCAGCAAGTGCTAGCCGATAAGGACTCTGCGCAGATCAAGCTCATCGGGACAGCCGATGCGGTGTGCCAAGCTAAAGGGTGCTGGCTGACCATTAAGACGCCTACAGGCCAGGATATGCGCGTCCGGTTCAAGGATTACGCTTTCTTCGTGCCCAAAGACATAGCCGGCAAACAGGTGGTACTCAACGGGTGGGCACACCGCGAAACCATTCCGGTGCAGGATCTGCAGCATTATGCCCAGGATGCCGGCAAGTCGAAGCAGGAAGTGGCCGCCATCACGCAGCCGGAACAGCAGCTGACCTTTGAGGCCGATGGCGTACTGGTAGTTGAGTAATACAGCAGGAAATAAAAATAAGAAAAGCTCTGGCCTTGCGTCAGGGCTTTTTTATTGCGCTGGCATTTAGCCTTGAGTGGCCTACGCGAGCTTTCCTAAGCTGCACAGTTGAAACGGACACCCGCTCAATTCGTAGCTTGCAAAACCATTGGCGCTAGGCCACCTGTTGCCCATGGCGTACGCCTCTGAGTTACCCAAGCCTCCTTTTCCATGACCGATATTCAGCAGCAGATAACCACCCTTACCGAGCGCCTGCACTACCTCAACCACCAGTATTACCAGCGCGACCTTTCTGAGATACCCGATCAGGAATTCGATCAGATGCTGGCCGATCTGGCGCGTCTGGAGAAAGAATATCCGCAATTTGCTCATCCGAACTCCCCCACCCAGCGCGTGGGTGGCACCATCACCAAGCAGTTTCCAACGGCGGAGCACCGCTTTCCCATGCTCAGCCTCGGCAACACGTACTCTGAGGCTGACCTGCGGGAGTTTGATGAGCGCGTCCGCCGCGGCCTGGAAGGGGCCGAAGTGGCCTACGTGTGCGAGCTGAAGTTCGACGGGGTAGCCATGAGCCTCACTTACCAGGATGGCCAGCTGACCCAGGGCGTAACGCGCGGCGACGGCACCCGCGGCGACGTGGTGACCAGCAACGTGCGCACCATCAAGAACCTGCCCCTGCACCTGCGCCCAACTCCCAACCAGCCCTCCGATTTTGAAGTACGCGGGGAGATATTTATGCCCCTGCCTGTATTTGCCGACCTGAATGCGGAGCGCGAAGCCAACGGCGAACAGCTGCTGGCTAACCCGCGCAATGCTGCCAGCGGCGCCCTCAAGCTTCAGGATTCGGCTTTGGTGGCTGCCCGCCGCCTGCGCTTCTATGCCTATTCGTTCCTTACGGCTGGCCGCGGCACTTTCCCTACGCATAGTGCTTCGCTGGAGGCGTTGCAGGCATGGGGCCTACCCGTTTCCGACACCTGGCGTCGTTGCCACTCATTGCAGGATGTACTGGATTTTGTGCACGAGTGGGACAAAAAACGCTTTACCCTGCCCGTCGCTACCGATGGTATTGTGGTGAAAGTCGATGATTTTCAGCAGCAGGAAATCCTTGGGTTTACCGCCAAAAGCCCTCGTTGGGCCATTGCCTACAAGTACCCCGCAGAAGCGGCCCGCACCCGCCTGCGCGAAATCAGGTACCAGGTGGGCCGGACCGGAGCCGTTACGCCCGTTGCCCTCCTCGACCCTGTACCGCTGGCCGGCACTGTAGTGAAGCGCGCCTCCGTGCACAATGCCAACCAGATTGCCGCCCTCGATTTACGCCTCGGCGATATGGTTTTCGTGGAGAAAGGCGGCGAAATCATTCCTAAAATTACGGGGGTTGATGGTAGCGCCCGCCCCGCAGATAGTGAACCGATTAAGTACCCAACTGCGTGCCCGGCATGCGGCACCCCACTTATTCGGCCAGAAGGCGAAGCCCACTTCCGGTGCCCCAACGACCGGGGCTGCCCACCCCAGCGCAAGGCCCGGCTGGAGCACTTCGTCTCGCGCAAAGCCATGAACATTGATGGCCTGGGAGCAGAAACAGTGGGCCGCTTCTTTGATCTGGGACTGGTAACAGACGCGGCCAGCCTCTATGCGCTGCCCGCTAAAGCCGCGGAGCTGGCCCAGCTGGACCGCATGGGCGAAAAATCGGTGCAGCGCCTCCTCACTGGCCTAGAGGAAAGCAAGCAGGTCCCCTTCGACCGGGTGTTATTTGGCCTAGGCATTCGATATGTAGGCGAAACGGTGGCCGAAAAACTGGCGGCTCATTACCGCTCCATGGAGGCAATCAGCGCAGCAACTGCTACCGAACTGGCCGCCGTGCCGGAAGTTGGCGGCGTCATTGCTGAGTCGTTAGCCGCGTGGTTTCAGGAAGACGATAACCTGGCCCTGGTGAGTGGCCTACGGGCTGCCGGAGTGCAGTTGGCCCTCACAGGCGAGGCGCCCCAAGCCGTCAGCGACCGGCTAGCGGGACTGACGTTTGTGCTTTCGGGGGTGTTTGAGCAGCATAGCCGCGAGGACCTGCAGCAGCTTATCCAGCAACACGGCGGCAAGGTAACAGGCAGCATCAGCAAGAAGCTCAGCTACCTGGTGGCCGGCGACAAAATGGGCCCCGCTAAACGCGAAAAGGCGACCGAGCTGAAAGTGCCCATCATTTCGGAAGCCGATTTAATGGCCATGCTGCCCACTGAAACAAATGCCCCAGTGGCCGCAGAGGAGGAAAGCACCAGCACCACTCTCCCATCCGAGGATTTCTCCCCCGAAACTTCTTTGCCAGCCAAACCTGTTACTGGCCAAGGTCAGCAAGGCTCGTTGTTTTAGTCCCACGGTTCTTTTTCGCTTGCGAAGAATGGTGCAACCCATCGTCTAGGCCACTCTCGCAAAGAGAAGGTTGCTTTGCTCTATTTAGATCACTTTTCTTTTCCTAAGACTCCCATGCTCCGCTACATAACTCTGGCTACTGCCTTGCTCCTGGGTGCCACCTGCTCCGTGCACGCCCAAACGCAGCCCACACCCAAGCCTGCTCCTACTGCTGGCGCTGTCGTCCAGGGTGCGCCGGCCACTACGCCGCCAGCCGTGCCTATTGTGCCCGTTGATGAGGTTAAGAAGGCGCTGACACAGCCCGAGGTCGTCCTGCTCGATGTTCGCACTCCCGAGGAATATGCCACTGGCCACCTCCGCAACGCCCAAAACCTAGACTTTCGCTCCCCCGATTTTGCGTCTCGTGCGGCCTTGCTAGATTCTAAGAAAACATATGTATTGTACTGTGCTTCTGGCAACCGCAGCAGCAAGGCAGCTCTTTTGCTACAAGGAAAAGGCTTCAAGAATGTCGTGAATGCCGGTGCTTTCCAGACGTTGAAAGAAGCCCAGCTGCCTACCGAATAAAGGCAAGCTCACTTGATCAGCTTTTTCCTCTAAAGCTCTCTAGTTCACGCTGGAGAGCTTTTTTTTGAAGCTTCCCTCCTCCTTAATCTTTTCCATATCCTCTTCGGTCAGGACGCCTACGTAGAAGGGAAAGCTGTGCGTCGCGACGCTGCCATGCCCGTCGGAGGCCATAACCAGCAGTCGGTAAGCTCCTTTTTTGGTGGGAGCACGCAACAGGGCCTCTTTCGCATCGGAACGTAAAACCACTTCTTTCAGAGGCTCCGGGGCTGTGCGGTCCTGGGGTAGCACGAAGTTCTCGTCTACATCTTGCACCACCTCCCACGTAAGTTTCAGTGGGTCGCCCTCGGGGTCGGAGGCTTCAATGGTAGCTAAGTAGTGGCCACCGGGCCGAAGGGCGGCGCTGCAACTATCGACTTGCCCGCCTAAGCGCAACTCGTGCAAATGCGGCGCTTTATTAGCCACTTGTTTACCGGTCCATAAGTAGTGAACCATATCGGCCACCGCGGTCTTTTCGCCTTTTTCCGTGAACAAGCTAAACCACATCGATGTCTGCTCGAACCGTTGGCCCCAATACAAGGCATAAGAGCCTAAGCACTTATCCGGTTCGCCTAACACACTCTTCTTGAAACGCTTGCGAATGAACTCGGCCTTGGCATTACTGCTTTGGTCCAAGGGAGCAAGCCAGCTCGTCTTGGGCGCTTCCCACCAGCCCCGTGCTCCGTATTCTCCTACTATATACGGGCCGGTCCAGCCATCCTTTTCTAGATATTTCTTTATCTGACCCAAAGGACCAAATACATTCACTGTCAATACATCCAAATCGGGGCAGAACTTACGCACGGCAAATACCATGTTGAAATTGCCTGTAAGCGTGGTAGTTACCGGATGGTATGGATCCAGTTCATGAATCATGCGCACTATTTCATTCAGCACCTGAAAGGACCGGGGGTTGAAGGTGTGGTTATCCAGTTCGTTGCCCAGGTTCCAGATCAGCAGGGCCGGATGGTTGCGGAAACGCAACACCTGCTGCCGGATTTCTTCTTTTTGCTGGGCCACTGCCTTTTGGTCGTAGTAGTCAAAGTCTTCATACTCCGGCTTCATCCAGAGGCCTAGCATCACGGTGAGGCCTTGCTGATGGGCCTTATCCATAATGGCATCAGCATAATTGGTGGTGTAGAGTCGTAGCGAGTTTCCGCCTAGTTCGCGCACCCGCTCTATCTGTTGTAGTCCCGCCACCCCTTTTATGCGATAGGGCTTCCCGCCCCGCAGGAGCTGATAACCGGCTGGTGTCTTTACAATCTGTACCGGTGACACTTCAGGGGGAGGCGAGGCAGCCTGCGTTTCCATTTTGTGGTTGGATGACTGACATTCCAAAAGGAACAGGCACATGCTCATGCATACATACGACCACTTTATAAGGCAATAATTCATAACCGTGGACTAAAGAATACACAAACCAAACTTGTGAATTTTACTTTACTAATTTATGCATAAACTAATTTTTATTTGTATTATTTATAATCATATTACAAATCGATACGATCTACAGCACAATCGGAAAGCACGCTGGCTTTACTCTTGTGCTCTACTATGATAGTCAATCACACCATGACTATGAATGTTACACTGCCTCTGCAAACCCATAAGCCCAAAGGCCAGCTACCTCCTGCGGTTTCCCAGCCCGTTCGGAATGTGCCAGCGGCCTACGTGCCTCGGATGCGGGTGCTGGTGATAATTGGGGTGTTGCTGATGGTGCATTTTATCTGGTGGTTTGCTGATGATGACCACATCGGGTATGCCCCCTTGTTCTGGCTCCTGACGGTATCCTTGGGCTTCAAATGCCTGAAAATGCTGCACGAGTGGTACCATTACATTCAGGTCAGCGAGCCAGTAGCGCCAGCTACTTCCGGCCACCAGCAGTACACCGTAGATATGCTCACTACGGCCTGCCCCAGCGAGCCACGCGACATGATTGTGGACACCTTGCGGGCCATGCAGGCCGTTACGTACCCCCACACCAGCTACCTCTGCGATGAAGGCAACGACCCGTATCTGCGGCACGTGTGCGCCGAGCTGGGCGTAGTGCACGTTACGCGCCAACTGAAAGTGAATGCCAAGGCCGGCAACATCAACCATGCCCTGCAGCAGGCGACCGGCGAGCTATGCGTAGTGCTGGACCCCGACCACGTGCCTACGCCCGACTTCCTGGACAAGGTGGTGCCCTACTTTGCTGACCCTACCGTAGGCTACGCCCAGGTGGTACAGGCCTACAGCAACCAAGAGGAAACCTTGGTGGCGTTGGGTGCCGCCGAGCAAACTTATCAGTTCTATGGCCCCCTGATGATGGGCATGAATACCTACAACACAGCCCAGTCTATTGGCGCTAATTGCACTTTCCGCCGCGCCGCCCTCGACAGTATTGGGGGGCACGCAGCCGGCCTCACGGAGGATATGCATACGGCTATGTGCCTGCATGCCGCCGGCTGGAAATCAGTGTATGTGCCGGCCATTGTGAGCAGGGGGTTGGTGCCGGCCTCGCTGGCGGCCTTTTTCGCGCAGCAGCTCAAGTGGGCCCGGGGCAGCTTCGATTTGCTGTTCCATGTATATCCGCGCCTATTCACGCGCTTTACCTGGCGGCAAAAGCTACACTACGCCACGTTACCGCTGTACTTTTTTTCTGGGGTCATCACGCTCATTGATATTGGGGTACCTATTGCGGCCCTGATCATGATCCAGTTTCCCTGGCACTTGTCGTTGGGCGAGTTTGCCTTGCACATGACGCCGCTGCTGCTGGTGTCGTTGCTGATCCGGTACAACGCCCAACGGTGGCTGCGGGAACCCCATGAGACTGGCCTACACCTTGCCGGCGGCTTTCTGCGCATCGGCACTTGGTGGATTTATTGCCTAGGCCTCTTATACACTATCCTCGGGGTGCGGGTGCCCTACATCCCGACCCCCAAAGAAGGCTGCGGTGGCAATGAGTGGCAGCTCAGCCTGCCCAATATTGCCTTGGCGGCTCTATCCGTGGGGGCCGCCCGCTACGCTCATTATCTGATCCAGACCCCTTACGCGCTGCTGATGATGGCGTTGGCCATGTCTAACGCCGCTTTCCTTATGGTATCGGTGCTGATGGCCCAGCATGACCTGCTCAGGAGCCTAAAGCACTTCGTTAACTCCAAGCACTGGGTGCAAAATATGTTGCAAAAGGTGGAGCACTGGCTGACAGAGCGCACAGGAGCTGTTTTACCCCGCTTCCGCACAGCAGCGGTATATGTGGCCTGCTGCCTGATTACGGCGCATGCATTTTTAAGCGTGGGCGTCGAGTTCTGGCGTCACCACATCACGCCCTCGGCCTCTCTCATCTGGGCGCACACCGGCGAGGGTGGCCTACGCATAGGTCATAACGAAGCCCCCTCCACTATCTGGTCGGCATCTGTTAGATCGGCTTCTCAAACAGCCAGCCCAATGGCTCCGGCAGTTGTCGAGCTTTGGCTGACCCCGTCTGTTGCTCCGCAGGTAGAGCCAGCAGTCCTGGAGCAGCTAGACGCGCAAGGCAGCCTGCCCCTGCTCAGTTGGGAAGTAAAACCGGAATCTGTGGGCTCCTCCGAGTGGCAGCGCAGCGTAGATATTCTCAAGCAGCACAGCAAACCCCTGTTGCTGCGGCCCATCATCAGGGCCACAAACCCTGCCGCCTACCGGGCCGCATGGCAGCAACTGGTGACAAGCTTCAAAGCCTCGGGCGTCTCCGGTCCTGCCTGGGTCTGGACCCCGCCCCGGCCCGATTCAGTAGCCGCGTACTTCCCAGGCTCGGCCTTCACTGATTGGGTTGCCGCTGACTACCTCTCCCTGACTCCGGCCACGCTGGCCGAGATAAAAAAGCCCTACACTTCGCTTCGCCTGCAACTGGCCGAGCGTGCCGAGCTGAATAGCAAACCGATTTTTATGCTTGCCCTGGCTCAGCCAGGTCTTAACCAACAGGCACAGGCTAAGCGCTTGAAACAACAATATCCTGAAGTAAAAGCCCTCATTTTAGGCTCGCCAAAGGCCCAGCAAACCGAGGTGGTGGTGCTTAACGCTCAACCTGGCCTACAGCCCTAGTCACCGTTTTTTGGCTCCAAGTGGCCTAGTACCTTACAAAAAGAAAGGGCTACCCGAAATACTTCGGGTAGCCCTTTCTGCTGCTATAGAGTGGCCTAGAAGCTCTGCACAATGCTGTTGTGCAGCGTGCGGGGGCTCCAGTAGCCGCTGGCAATAATGCGACGGATAGTGTACAAGGGGTCCTGCTGGTCGCGCTTTTCCGCCAGCACAAAGGCCGCGTCCATGCCGCGCTTCTTCAGCTCCGGAATAGCTTCGGGGTTCCACAGCCCGAAGGGATACGCGAAGTAGTTGATCTTCTTGCCCGTGATTTCCTCCAACTGCTTGGTGGGCTTCTCAATCTGGGTCACCCAATCATGGCCCTGGTATTTCTTCACGTTGTGGTGGTCCCAGGTGTGAGAGCCGATGATGTTGCCTTCGTCGGAAAGCTGCTTTACCTGCGCCTTGCTCATGTAGTTCGGGCGGCCCAGGCTCACGGTCATGATGAAGTACACGGCCTTGTAGCCGTACTTATCCAAGGTGGGCTTTGCCACAGTGAACTGATCGAGGTCGGTGTCGTCGAAGGTCAGCATGATGGGCTTGCTGGGCAGCGGCGCGCCGGTCGTCAGGTAGGCGTACAATTGGTCGGGCAGGATAGCATGGTAGCCGGAGTCGGCCAACATCTTGATCTGGGCCTTAAACTGCTCCACCGGCACGATATAGTCCTTGGCACCCTTAGAGTCGCGCGGGCGCCAATCCCGGATCTGGTGGTAGCACAGAATTGGCACCTGAGGACGGGCCGTGATGGTGGCCGCATCGGCGCGCTTGCCGGCCGGAATAGTAGCGGGGCTACCCGTGTTTCCGGTATTGGCCGCCGTGGCCGTACCAGCCGTGGTAATGGTAGCGGTTTCGGCAGAGTCGGCGGCAGTGCCGATAACGGCGGAGGCCTGCTGGTTTTCAGAAACTGCGGCCGATTTGGAGTCGTTGCAAGCGGGCAGCGTGAGTGTAGCAGCCAGAGCAGCGGCAGCCATCAACGGAGAAGCGAAAGATTTCATGGGGGGCATTAACACGGCGGGCAGCTGCCGCAGACTAGGAAATTTAAAGCAGGAAAGAGAGCCTTCGCGGCGGGTGTTGTACCTTCGTCACTGACTCTTCCAGTCACAAAACAACAGCTTCTTTCCCGCATGAACAAACTCCGTGGTACGGGCGTCGCGCTCGTTACGCCCTTCACCCCCGCCCCCGACCACGCCGTAGACTATGCGGCCCTTCGTCGCCTCGTCGATTTTACCATTGAAGGCGGAGTGGAATACCTGGTAATCAATGGCACTACGGCCGAGTCGCCGACCATTACAACGGAGGAAAAAGCGGAAATTCTGCGTGTAGTGCGCGAACACACCGCCGACCGGGTGCCGCTGGTATACGGCATCGGGGGCAACGACACGGCCGGTGTAGAGCAAACCATCCGCAGCACCGACCTCACCGGCATCACGGCAATTCTTTCTGCCAGCCCTTATTATAATAAGCCAAGCCAGGCCGGAATAATAGCGCACTATGAGCGCCTGGCCGACGCCGCGCCAGTACCGATTATTCTGTACAACGTGCCCGGCCGCACGGCCTCCAACCTCACGGCCGCTACCACGCTGCGACTGGCCCAACACGAAAATATCATCGGAATTAAGGAAGCCAGCGGCAATGTAGAGCAGTGCCAGCTCATTGCGGCCCACAAGCCGGAAGACTTCCTGCTGATCAGTGGCGACGACATGCTCACGACTTCGCTTATCAGCTTCGGGGCCGTTGGCATCATCTCGGTGCTGGCCAATGCCTTTCCGCGTCGCTTCTCCGACATGACCCGCCACGCCCTGGCCGGCGACTTCAAAGCCGCCAGCAAGCTTCTCTTCGACTTCGTGGACCTGAACCCACTGATGTATGAGGAAAGCAACCCAGTAGGCGTGAAAGCTGCTCTTGAAGGCCTAGGCCTCTGCTCCAGCGCTGTACGCCTGCCGTTGCTAGAAGCTTCTGAGAACCTAAAGTCGCGGGTACAGAAGCTGCTGTAGGCCAGTCAACAAGGCATTTCAGTAATGTCTTGTCATTGCGAGGAGGTACGACGAAGCAATGACAAGACATTACTGAAATGCCTTGTCATTGCGAGGAGGTACGACGAAGCAACCTGTCCTTGTCGTTTAGAATACATCTAAAAAAACGTAAGCCTTTACCTCCTGGTGGAAGTAAGGGCTTTTCTGTCGGCCAGCAGTCGGCGTAATGGGAAGGAAAGATTGCTTCGTCGTACCTCCTCGCAATGACAAGGTAGGTTTAGGCCATTGGGGCAACCAACTGGTCTACCAGCCACTGGCCAGCACATCGGCCACGTGCAGCGTTTTGATGGGCTTCTTCTCGCGGCGGATGTAGGCGTCGAGGTGCATGAGGCAGCTCGTGTCGGTGCTGATGATGTACTCGGCACCGGTGGCCAGGGCATGCTCTACTTTCTGCTCGGCCATGGCTACCGAAATAGCCTCGAACTTCACGGCGAAGGTGCCACCGAAGCCGCAGCAGGTTTCCGTTTCGGCCATTTCCAGGCGCTCTAGGCCAGGTATAGCATCCAGCAGTTGGCGCGGCGCCTCCCGGATGCCGCACTCGCGCAGCGCAGAGCAGGAATCGTGGTAGGTGTATTTGCCCTGCAGGCGGGCCTTCGGAATGCTGCTGATGCCCAGCACATCTACCAGGAACTCGGTCATCTCGAAGGCGCGACGCTGCACGCCGTGGTAACGGCCTGCTTCTGGAGTACCTTCGAACAGATCGGCGTAGGTATTGCGTACCATCCCGATACAGGAGGCCGAAGGGCTCACGATGTAGCGCTCCTGCTGGGTCGGGAAGTCGTCGAGGAATTTACAGGCGACTTCGCGGCTTTGCTCCTTATAGCCCGCGTTGTAGGCCGGCTGGCCGCAGCAGGTTTGGGCAGCGTTATAATGAACCTCACAACCCACGGCTTCCAGCACTTTCACCATGTTCATGGCAGTTTGTGGAAACAGCTGGTCTACGAAGCAAGGAATGAACAGATCAACAGCAGGCATAGCGAGGGGAATAGAACGTCATTCGGCACTAGGGCCGCACCAGGCACTGGCCCAGAAGCCAAGGCTGCTTCCTAGGCCAGTGCCCCATGACAAAGTACGGTTAATGCGCCGCAAAAATGCGCTGATTCCACTGTATTGCGTCAGCTAAAGCCTCCGTCTGCAGGTTTGGCGCCTCCCCTACCTGCTGGGCAAATTCCAGCAGGCGCTCGGTGGGCATGTTGCCCGTGAGCTGGTCGGTGGCCATGGGGCAGCCGCCGTAGCCGCCCAGTGCGCCATCGAAGTGGCGGCAGCCAGCTTCGTAAGCCGCCTGCACTTTTTCATGCCAGCTATCGGGGGTGGTATGCAGGTGCGCCCCGAAGCGGATGTGCGGGAATGCGGCCGTCAGCTCCCGGAAAGCCGGACTGATGGTAGCGGGTGTAGAGGCCCCAATGGTATCGGAAAGGGCCACAATGGTTACGCCCAAGGCATCGAGCTTTTGCGTGAACTGGCCTAGCACCTCCGGGCTCCATGGGTCGCCGTAAGGGTTGCCGAAGCCCATGCTCAGGTACACCACCTGCTGTTGGCCGGTGCGGGCGCACAGCTCCTGCATGCGGGCTACATCATCGAGGGCCTGCGCAATGCTTTTGTTGGTGTTGCGCTGCTGAAAAGTTTCGGAAACAGACAGCGGAAACCCGATGTATTGAATCTGGCTGTATTGAGCGGCCGTTTCGGCGCCGCGCAGGTTGGCTACAATGGCCAGCAGGCGCGTATTTGACTGGCCTAGCTCCAGCCTGTCCAAGACTTCGGCGGTATCCGCCAGCTGCGGAATAGCCTTCGGCGACACAAAGGAGCCGAAATCAAGCGTATCAAACCCAACGCGAAGTAGCGTGTTCAGGTAGGCCACTTTATCGGCCGTCGGGATGAACGTAGGCCACCCTTGCATGGCATCGCGCGGGCATTCGGTGAGGTGGAGCATGGAGGTGGGCGGGTTGGTTGGGGCCGTAAAGGTAGAAGTCAAGCTGCTAACTGTCCTCACCATTCCCTACACCCTGCTCAACAAGCCGCAGTACGCCCAGAAAACCAGAAGGAAGCAAACACACTGGTTCATTTACGCTCAGGAAGCAGGAATCAGGAACACCGGTTCTTCTGGCCGAACTAGTCGGTTGCCGCTGGGGTTACTCCTATTATCCTTTCTTACTACCATACTCCAGTACATGCTGCACCGCCTTCGTGCCCTGCCTGCCATTCTTCTCGCTCTATTGCTTACTGCCTGCAGCCAAAGCCAGACGCTGCAGGGAATCTTTCAGAAATCCACTCCCCACGAAGAATATGCCCGCCGGCTCCGGCAAGCCCGCCTAGATGAAACGGCGTTGGGCCGCGACTGGCTGCGGGCCGCCGACCAAGCCCTGCACGATTCCCTGACCATCACGCTGCCTTTTCAGGAACGGGGCTTTTTTCCGGCTGATCGGGCTTCGGCGGTTGGTTACCGCTACAAAGTGCGCAACGGCGAAACTATTCATGTCAGCCTTAAGCTGGCGCCCGGCACCGATGCCCGCGTGTTTCTGGATGCCTTTGAGCTGCGCCCGTCGCAGCCCAAGCCGCACTTGTTAGCCTCAGCCGATACCACCGATTTATCGTTTCGCTACACCGCCGACAGCGACCAGCAGCATGTGCTGCGAGTGCAGCCGGAGCTGTTGCGCGCGGGCCGCTATACCCTGCGCGTGCTGCGCGAGCCCAGCCTGAGCTTTCCGGTGCGGGGCAAGAACGATGTAGCAGTCGGCAGTTTCTGGGGTGTAGCGCGCGACGGTGGCGCCCGCCGCCACGAGGGCATTGATATTTTTGCCAAGCGTGGCACGCCAGCCATAGCAGCGGCCAACGGTTTCATCACGAGAGTAAACGAGACGCCCTTGGGTGGTCGGGTGGTGTGGCTGGCGGATACCGAGCACGGCCAGCACCTCTACTACGCCCACCTTGATAAGCAGCTGGTGCAGCCGGGCCAGCAAGTACGTATTGGTGATACGCTGGGTCTGGTGGGTAATACGGGTAATGCCCGCACCACTTCGCCGCACCTGCATTTTGGTGTGTACCGCGGCGGCCATGGCGCCGTAGATCCATTTCCGTTTGTGCGGCGGGCCGATGCGCTGCCGGCCGCACCTGTGGCTGCACCCGAGCGCCTGGGCCAGTGGGTACGGGCCAAGGATGCTCGCCTAGCTGTGCACCGCAGCCCGGCTGCCAAAAGCGCTACCATCGGTACTACCACCAAACCCACGCCCCTGCTCGTGCTGGGCGTAACAGCTGATTGGCTGCGAGTACAACTGCCCACGGGCCGGACGGGCTTTGTGGCGGCGCGCACGGTAGGTACCGCGGCCCCTTTACGCCAGGTGGCCCTGCAGGTAGCCGCCGATTTGTACGGTTCTCCCCAAAAGAGTGCCCCCGCCCTCGACTCGCTGCCGGCCCAGACGACAGTGGCCGTTTTGGGCGAGTTTAGCGGCTACCGCCTCGTGCGGCGGGCTAATGGCCGGGTAGGCTGGCTCGCACCTGCCGCCTAGGCCAGTGCCGCAGGTGGGCTACGCAAGAAAATCAGTACGGCCTGGTCTAACTTCACCCATTATTCATGCATGCACCCCTAGGTTTGCAACGGTGATTGGAGTAAAACGCGGTGCAACTTTCCTGCTGGAAGCTGTACCGCGTTTTCTGGTTTACAACCAACAGTTGTAAAGCCCCACTGCTTGCCCATAAAAAAGCCCGGCTAGCGCACTAGCCGGGCTTTTTAAGAAAAGTAGCCTTCCTTATTCCGCGATAATAACGGCGCGGCTCATCTTTTTAGAATAGGCAAGGCGCCGCTCACGACCATCGGCACCGGGGTAGTCGAAGCCAACTGCTTTTGTGTCGGCTTTCACGGAGCTCCAGGATTGCGCATCCACGTTTTCGGGTTGCACAGATGTCTTAGGAATGGCAGGCTGCACAAACCGGTCGTCGCGGAAGAAAGCGTTCATGCCTTGCAAAATGGCAATTTCCTTGTCGCGTACGGTAGCCCCCTGCGGATCGGCCAGGTCACGCTCATTGATGAGGGCCGAAGCGGGTATCACTTCCTTGCGGAGGGTATCGCCAGTGCTGCTCAGGATGATGAAGTTAGCCTGCGAGGTCGCAATTTTAGGTCCGCGCAATTGCAGGATAAAGTTGTCTTTTGCCTTCGTATTGGAGAAGTAGTGCGTGGTATTTACCGTGCGCAGCACCGTACGCTCAGATACGCGCCCCCGGTTGCCCTCAGGAGCAGGCGTAAATACTTTTTGGGCATTTTTAGAAGTACCTACTTCCCGCTCAGTATTGATGCAGGAGGAAGTATAAACCAGCAATAAGGCGCAGGCAACAGGGAGTACAAGCTTTTTCATTAAGGGGAAGTCAACCATCTTTCAGTTCGCCAAAGTACGAATCCTCCCGACGGGTATTGATGAGGAGTCGAGTGGCCTAGCCATTTTTGTACCACAACAGCTTGGATAAACTGTGTTTCGCACTCAATAGCAACGGAGTGTTCAAAAAAATAAAACAAAGCAGACGGATAGTGGAATGCCTGCTTAGCCCCAGAAGTGCCTCTTTACAAGACAATTTTAAGGCATCATACGAATACTCTTAGGCTCGTGTTTATCCATTCGGCGGCGTTTGGCACTTAAAATTGCTTTTTTTCTGTAGCCTGCACATTCTTTTTTTCCTGAAACTCATTTAAAACAGGCCTAGCTCCAGGCCCGCTGCCCAGCGCGGCAGTTCGGGGTAGCTGGCAGGTGCCGTTCCGGAATAGCTATTGGTGAGGCGGTAGTGGACTATAGCAGCATACCGGTTGGAGCCCAATCGTACGCCCACCCCAGCGGGCCAGCGGTGCAGATAGTTCAGCCCGCGCTCGTGTACTACGGTTCGCGAAGCACTTGGCGCCCCCGGCCGGTCCTCGTAGGCATGCGCCGTTCCGATTACCCAACCGCCCCAGCCCGTAAGGTCTATATAGTGGCCTACCACGTTACCGCGCCGGCCAAAATTCAGGCGCACATAGGGCTCAAGTAGGGCTTGGTGGAGCACCAGCGCTTCGGAGTAATGCTGGGCGGTCGTCGGCAACAGTTTGGCAGCAGACTGCTTCAGCGAGTAATTCAGGCGGGCATATCGCAGATCGAACCCCGCCGCCGTAGCCTGAGACAACCTGTACTTTTGGCGCACACCCAATGAGAACTCTGCCGACCTGAATGCATGCAGGTCTGCTCCTGCCCCGTTGGCCTTACCAACTACCGGCGTATAACTCAGGAACAAATGCCGGAAAAATGCCCGGTTAGGCCCGTAGGTATCCCTGAGAGTATCCTGACTGGTATTCGAGCGCAGCAAAACGCGCTGGGCGTGGGCGGCCGGGGCCGTGCCCAGAGCAGCTAGGCCACCGGCAATCAAGGCCGCATAAAATAGCCTCATAGAGCTGGATATATTTGAGTGAAGCCCCGGTAAAACACGCGCAGCACATCGCCAGGACGGAGCTGCTCCATGGGCACTCGCAGCGCGGCTCGCTGGTTTACTTCCAGCACCTGATAGCGCCGCAACACGCCCGCGGCATCCATGATGTGCCAATAGAGATACTCTGGTGCAGCCGGGCCGGCTACCACCGGCTCCGAATTAGCCACCATGCGTGGCTGTTGCGATACCTCCTTGCCGAGTTTTGTTGCGGCAGGTTTGTCGGCGTCAGTGGAGACGGCCACCACGGAGTCGGCGTAGAGCGGAAGCGTGCGGGCCGGAACCTGGGCAGCTTCCAGCCGGATAATAACCGCCACTGCGGAGTCTTGGCGTACAAAATCAAACGTAGCGGCAGGTGCCTGGGCTGGCTGCGTAAACACGGCGGCCCGTGGCACGCCGTAGCCATGAGCATAGTCGAAATACGGATAAAGATTTCCCGCCTGCTGGATTTTATGGAATAGATCCATCACCGGCAGATTGCGTTGCTGCTGCAAAACGCAGGCTGCAAACCCGGCCAGTAACGGGCTTGAAAACGAGGTTCCTTGGGTGCGCACGTAGCCACCAGGCGCGGCGGCCAACACCGTTGCGAACGCAGAAACGTTCGGCTTCAGGCGCTTATCGGCAGTGGGTCCATAGCTGCTGAAATCAATGTGCAGAAACGTATCAGGATCAATGCCCCCTACGGCCAACACCGAGTCGCCATCCGCCGGAGTCCCTACCGTGCGCCATTGGGCATCGTCGCCGTCGTTGCCAGCGGCATTCACTACTAGAATTCCTTTGCGCACCGCCAGCGCCGCCGCTCGGGCTACCAGGCTGGTTCGTCCGTTCATCTGCTCCGGGAAGTAGCGGCGGGTAGTATAGCCTAAGGAGGAATTGATTATGTCAGCCCCATTGCGGTCAGCCCACTCGGCCGCGGCCAGCCACGCCAGTTCTTCGCCATACCGTTCGCGATACATTTGCTCGGTGCGCGCCAGCAGAAACTCCGCCTTAGGGGCCAGACCCAGGTAGGTGCTATCGGGCAGTTGGCCGGCTATGCACGAGAGCACCTCGGTGCCGTGGGAGCCCCCCCGATACACCTGGGGCGTGTTTTTCAAGAAATCGTAGGTCCCGACAATGGCTTTCTGCCGCCGCAAATGCGCAAACGCCACATGCTGATCAACTGCATTGAAGCCTACATCGAAAATGGCAATGCGTACTCCCTTTCCCTCAAGGCGACTCTGCCGAAACTCCTTCGCCCCAAGGCTTTCCGTCTGACGACGCGCCAACTGCCGGTCGGCTGTGGAGAGCTGTATGGAGCCTCCGGCCAGGGCAGCAGGCCGGGCAGCGGGCAGCAAAGGCGCCACTATTAATGCCTCTACGGAACGCACGCCGGGCAGCCGCCGGAGTGCTGCAACTTGTGCTGGGGTAGCCCGGCAGGCTACGGCATTAAACCAACGGCTCACCAGCAACACCGAATCTACTTGCTGCCTTATACCCGCCACGTAGTCGGGGCGCACCGGAAAATCGGTGCTGTCGCAGGCAGGCAGGTGCTGCCGGTGCCGCCGGTCCTGGGCGGGTTTGCTGAAGTAAGTAGCGGGCGAAAAATGCTGCCCGGCTTTATCGCGTAGCACCACCCAATACTGGCCTAGCGCAGGCGGTGGCCCAGCAACCTGGCGGGACTGCCCGAATACGTTGACCTGGCTTCCCGACAAGAGGCCCGCTACCAGCAACCATTTCAGGGGCAATAAAGACACAAGGCGAGGCAAAGGCAGAATAGGTAACACCGTTTAAAAGCAGGAAATCAGCCGTGCAAGGTACGCCAAAGCGGGCCACCGACGCCAAGTGAATATTGCTCCAGCATGCATATATCTGTACAACCACCTTCCAATTAAAGCGGTTTAGCGCATGATATATCTCTTAGGCTGTCGCACGCACTTATACACCGCTTTCGAAACTACTATAGCACGTTTCAGCATACTGAACTTGCTGCCGTAATCCATCCTATGGCGACTCTCATCGGCATGTTGGGCAAGCTGCAACTCCTTACTTATCAGCATTTCAAGAAATACATGACTTGTTTGCAAGTATCATTGTTGGAGTAAAACTGCTGAATTTCACAACTCCGGTTTAGGCACAAACTACATTACTAAACAATTGACAGCTAGGCAATTCATTGATATTTACGTCCCACTTAATACAAAAACCTTTTGTATAGCAGTCTATTATTTCAACCATTCTTGCATCAGAGATATTTCCATCTGGCAAACTCATGATAGGACTTCAACCCACCATTTGAATTTGAAACTCTCAATCACTCAGAGGTATCATATACTCCGGATTTGTTACACGGAGCTTTTACCTAATGTTCTGTAGAATATCCGGTAGACGGCACAAGTCCTTTCAATTTGTCATTTCAAGGTTTAATTCTTTTGCTGACAACAGAATTTATATGCATTGTTCGACTAATGAAAAAATACATCGATACTTCTCATTAAAATGCGTCATACTTATCAATGGTGATAAGCACAGGTTATTGAGAGAAAACTGCGTTTTTATCATTTAATAGGCATATTTCACATAATACACTACCCATAACGCAACAGTTGTGAGTGACATGCAGGAATAATTATGAGATAATTGGTTAAAAACGCGTCAACATTATTTGACCTGCAAGCGTTTTTATTACACCTTTGAAAAATCATTTACTTTAAATACAACCTCATGGCTGCCCCTGATCTAAACAAGCTCCAGCAAATTCTGGCAAATGCAGAAGAAAACGAAATCGTAATCGGCCAGATTCGCAAGAATATGTCGAAGGTTGCGGAGCTGATTGCTGAAGTAAATACGATGCTGGAGCCGGGCTTTAAGCCTGAGCGTAAAGAGCGTAAGCCTCGTACTGCTTCTACTGGCACCGGTAAGCGCCCAGGTCGTCCGCGTAAAAGCGACACTCCCGCTTAATTATATTTGCACCACTAAAAAAGGCCCGACGAGCAGATTGCTCGTCGGGCCTTTTTTGCTTTCGTTAAGTGGCCTAGGTTTCTTTTCGCTTTCATATTCTTAATTACTGAGTCAGCCCTGCTTGCCTTTCTCATTATAAAAATCCCGCATTGAAAGCATTGCTAGCCAACCTATTGAAAGAGTGATTTCAGCAAGCAGAATACAAGGCTATACATTTTGCATTTACACTTCGGGCTCGTTGCCTAATGTAAATTCCATAATACTCTCCCACTGCTGGCCCGTATGGCGGAACAGCTGCATGCTACTTACTATAAAGTGCGCGCTGTAGGTGCGTTGCGCAAACTCCTGCTGCAACAGGGGCACCTGGGCTACAGGCAAGTCACGAGTAGCCAGCGTCATGTGGGGCGTAAACGGCCGCGTTTCGGGCTGTATGGCTGGCAGCTGATGGGAGCACCATTGCTGGAGTTCCGCCTGAAACTGCTGGAGCCGGACCGGTTGCGCCACGTGCACGAAAAGCGTGCGTTTTCCGAACCAGGCAAAATTGTGCAGGCCTACCGCAAAGGCCGACTGAGCTGCGGCAAATTCCTGGAGCGCTGCAGTGGCTGCGGCTTCAAAGTCGGCGGGTTGCCGGGTAGGTGGAATCAGGGTGATGTGCGGAGGCAGGCGAATGGCGTTTCGGCTGCCGGTGCGCTCATGTATCTCCTGCTTCAGGGCCCACACATGGCCTAGCACGGGCTCGGGAGGCAGCACGGCAACTAAGTACAGATTCATAGTGCTTGATGAATGGCCGATAGTAAGAAGTCCTTTCCCCTACGCTGGCCTACACTTCCGGGATATTGCATGCAAAAATTGAGGCCGGCTCCTGAACCATTGTGAGATTCAGAAACCGGCCCCGAGTATTGGTCCGCAACGGCCCAGAATGCCTGCCAGACAGGCCTAGAGGCCGTACTTGCTGAGCAGATAGATAAGTGCGGCCATACTGGCACCGCCCAGCTCCAGCTCACGGCGGTTTACTTTATCAAACGTATCGGCGGCGGTGTGGTGAATATCGAAGTAGCGCTGGTCGTCGCAGTTGTAGCCGATGAGGGCTTTGGCCTGACCTTTCAGCGGGCCGATATCGGTGCCGCCATGACCCGGCGTGATATCACCGCTGCCGTAGGGCACGAACAGGGGCTCCCACTGCTGCACTTTGCGCACGGTAGCCGGGTCGGCCTCAATACTGAAGCCCCGGGGTGTGAAACCACCGCCATCTGACTCCATGGCTGCGAGGTGCTTTTCCTGGGCAGCTTTGGCCAGCTCGGCGTACTTATTGCCGCCGCGGGTGCCGTTTTCTTCGTTCATAAAGAGCACTGCCCGCACGGTGCGCTCGGGCCGTAAACCACTTGCCTTCAACAGGCGCAGCACTTCCATGCTCTGCACACAGCCGGTACCATCATCATGGGCGCCCTGCGCGAGGTCCCAGGAGTCGAGGTGGCCGCCAACAGTGATGATTTCATCGGGATATTTTGAGCCCTTGATTTCGCCCACTACGTTGTAGCTTTTCACTTCGGGCAGGGTCTGGCAGCTCATTTCCAGCTCTACCGTCAGGTTTTTATCGGCTTTCAGGAGTTGGCTTAATTCGTCGGCGCCGTTGGTGCTAAGGGCCGCCGCGGGCACCTGGGCTACGCCGTCTTCGTAGCGCATGGTGCCGGTGTGCGGGAAGTCGTCGTGGGCCAGGGAAAGGCTACGAACCAGGGCACCTACTGCCCCGCGCTTGGCCGCCTCGGCGGCTCCACTGCGGCGCTGGTCGCCGGCTTCGCCGTAGGCCCGGCCCGTTTCAATGTAAAGCGGGTTCATGGGGCGGTTGAAGAACACCAACTTTCCCTTCACCTTATCGGCGGGCAAAGCGGCTAGTTCTTGCAGGCTTTGCACCTCAATCACCTGAGCCTTTATCTTGCCATTTGTGCCGACGGAACCGCCCAGGGCACATACGTTCAGGGAAATGCCTTTGCCTTTCGCGCCCCTAACCTGGGCTTTTTCCTTGGCTCCGCGCACCCAATGTGGCACCATCACTTCCTGCAGATACACGCGGTCGAGTCCCATTTTTTCCATGGTGGTTTTGCCCCACTGCACGGCCTGCTCAGCCTGGGGTGAGCCGCTGAGCCGGCCCCCGATGCGGCCGGTTAGCTCGCGCAGGTTTTCGTAGCTCTGCCCACGGGCCAGAGCCTCATCGTAGATTTTGCGGATGTTAACTGAGTCAGTGGCATTTACACGAGCCGACTGCGCCGCAACGGTGAGCGAGGTAGCGGGCAAAGCCGCGGCTAGCAGCAGCGAGCGGCATAAGGAGGGAAAGCGCATAGGGAAAGTCAGGAAGGAGTACGCGGGCAAATGTGCGCAATAGAAGCGAAAATGCCACGCAGGTTGCAAGGAAGTGGCCTACGAAGCCTTTCAGGTAAGTGGACTACTGGCCTAGAAGCAGCCTCGGGAAGGCGTGGTGGTAACGGGCATAACGCCAATAAATTCTGGGGTTACATAAGGCGTGAGCGGCACTACACTATCTAAGAACAATGGCCCGATGCGCAAGTCCCCGGCCACGGTGGAGGGCAGCGCCAGGGTAGGCTGCTCACACAGCCGGTCGTCGGTGAGGCTGGCTTTAAACAGGCTGATGGTGGAGGATTTAGCCTGAGAAGCGGCAGCATTGGTAAGGCCATACAGGCGCCCCCTTGCATCACGGGCCAGGGCCGTTTCGTAGTCCAGCAAGCCATTCGGGAAGGCGGCGAGCTGGCGGGCGCGCACTACGTTTCCTTGGCTATCAATTTGGTATAGGGCCCGAACCTGCTGGGTAGAATTTGGGGCCGCCGCCAGCACCACGGCCAGATCGGTGCCCTCGGTGCGCGCCACTACATCGGCCAGATAGGCCTGGAGCTGCAGAATACGGGAGATGATGGTGGCACCGTCGGCTGAAACCTGGGCCTGCATGATGCCCCGCGTTTCCGTCCACCACAGCTGGATAACGCCCGTGGGCAGGACGTGCATGTATAAGCTGGGCGGGTACGGATACGGGGATGCCGGCGCCGTGATGCGGCGCGCCCACTGCATTTCGCCCAGAGCATTCAGCTTCAGTAGAGAAAAGTCTTTTTGCCGTTGATAGTCGCCGGTCAGCACGGCATAGCCACCATCGGGGGTAGCTGCCACCACAGGTGAGGAGCAGATCGACGACATGTTGTACTGCCAGCTCCACTGAATGGCCCCCGACGACGACACCTTCAGCAATCTAAATTCCTGGTCGTAGCCCGAAAAGCTCTCCGCTATGGGCAGGAGGAAGCCTCCGTCGGCGGTAGGCAAGGGCGCTGATATGGGGCGGGAAGTCAATTGCTGATAAGGCAAATAGCTCATCCGTTGAGTCCAGGCCAAGCCGCCCTGCTCATTGAGCCTAACCAGCACAAGATCCTGCCTAATAGACCCCACCAGCAAGCCACCTTGGCCCGGGCTACGAGCAAACTGCACACCCTCAGAACCGCCAATTTCATAGTTATGCGCCCACTGCACTGCGCCGGACGTATCGAGTTGGGCCAGAATTACTCCGCTGGCGGCCTCCGGAGAATAGATGGCCTCATCGGTTCTCGATGTCAGCACCGCCCACAGAGGATCCTGCTCCGTTTGGCCGGCCGTGAGTAGCAGCGGACTGCGTGGAAAGGAGCCTGAAACGGCACCCAGGAGCTGCTGGGAGCCAGGAGTTTTGGCAGGCGCCGGATCGGGATCTGGCTCAGCGTGTTGTCGGCAGCCAGCGCCCAATAGCAATAGGCCTAGCACACTTACCGCGTATAATTTTCGATACATAACAGCCTCTATATTTCTAGTAATTAAGCCTTGACAGATACACTAGTTGGTAGCCCCATAACGCCGGGCCACGGCGGTAGCAGCCTGAGCAGAATCCTGCGGAACCGTGACTTCCAGCAGATAATTGAACTCATCATCACCGACGGTCGGCACCGGGCGTGGGGCGCCTAGTGCCTCGGCCGTTTCCAGTATAGTGTTGGAGTGGCCTACCACCAGCACCGCGCGCCCGGCATACTCGCGCCGGATGCGGGTGGCCAGAGCGGGTAGCTGCTTGGCGTCGTAGGTCTGAATGGGTAGCTGCAGCTCCTTAGCCAGGGGCTCCGCCGTGGTACGCGTGCGAACCGTATTGGTGCTAAAGATGGCGACTATTGCCTTGTCTTGTAGCTGATCACGCAAGGCTACTGCCCGGCTTTGTCCAAGAGTAGTCAGAGCGGGGTCGGCGAGGCCAGGGGTGGTGTCTTTTTCGGCGTGGCGCACTACATAGACGGTGGTTTTGCTAAGCTTCGCGGTGCTGCAGCTCGCTAGCAGGCCGAGCAGTGGCAACAGGCACACCAGCAGGTTCAGGATCTTTTTCATCGGGGAGACAAAAGGTGGTTGTACAAGGGAGTGGCCTACAGAGAGTCCGTAGGCCACTTAGGTAGTTAGCGAAGGCTCAGAATCTGTTTTAACTCGGCGTCTGTCACCGTCAGCAGGCCTACTTTGGGCAGGCGCTCAGTGAGGGTGCGCCAATTGGGGTCCTGCTTGAAAATGGGCATCAGCATCTTGATGGCGGCCGGCACCTGCTGCTTGTTGGCCAGACTGATGGCGTGCCAATACTTCATTTCCAGGTTCTGCGGGAAGAGCTTTTCGGCCGCCTGATATTCCCGAATGGCGCCGGGCACATCGTTCTTTTCCACGGCCAAGTCGCCGGCGTTCATGTGCTCATAAGCCCTGTGCAGGCTCAGCAAGCGGCTCAGCTCCTTCAGAGGCTCGGCGGCATCATCCACCCGCAAATCAATCAGGCGGTCTTCCCAAACCCCCGCGCCGGGCTTGGCGCGCACCACCAGCAACGCCGCCGACTGCCGGCCCCGGATGTCGCCGCCCGCCGCCTGGGCCGCTTGCAGCGCCGAAACCACGCGTTCGGCAAACGGCAGCTTGGCATTCTGCTCGTAGGCCTTCTGCATGGCCGCCGGCACCGTGTTATTCAGCATCATATTCGACTGCACCGAAAACTGATTTCCCTGGCGGTGCCCGGCCATATCAATACACTTGGCGCCGGTGTGGGTAGCTACCCGGCCCTGGTTGTCGATAATGGCCACTTGCCGTACGTCGCGGCCTTCATCAGTGCGAATGAGTTCATCCAGAGCTTCCTGGGCCGATTTGCCGGCTTTCAGCAAAGCCAACCCTCGCGGCCCGAAAGACTTGTTGGTGAAGGACTGCGTAGCCACGGCGCCCACGCCCGCCTCGGCCCAGCTGACCGAAGTACCCACGGAAAACCAGTGACTTTGCACGGCCACGGCCATGTCGCCGGTTTGGGGGTCGCGGGCCACAATAGAGTAGGTATGCGCCAGCGGATCGGTGGTGGTATATACCTGGGCCGCAGCGGGGCGCAACAGGCCTAGCACTGGCAACAGGCAGAGCAGAATTCGTTTCATGCGGATGGGAATAGGATGAGGGGAAAAGCAGACAGACAGGCAAGATACGCACTGCGCGTTGTGCTATAATGGCTTTTCCAGAACTCCCGCACGGCAGCCTGGCCTAGACCACACCGAGTTGCCGCTGCTGCTGTTCTGCTTTATCAGGTTTCCCTTCTACCTTACGCGGCCCGTCAACCTATCTGCGCGTGACTCCCCTTCCCCCTATTACCATTGAGGCCCAACACCTGAGTAAGCGCTACGGCACGCACACAGTAGTGCAGGACGTATCCTTTGCGCTGGCCGCCGGCGAAACGCTAGTCTTGCTCGGGCCCAGCGGCTGCGGTAAAACCACACTGCTCCGGATGCTTAATCGTTTGGTGGAGCCCGACGCAGGAACGGTGCGCGTAAATGGCCAGGATGTACGCACCCAGGCCCCCGAGCTATTGCGCCGCGGCATGGGCTACGTCATTCAGCAGGTAGGCCTCTTGCCACACTACACTGTAGCTGAAAATGTAGGCGTGGTTTCCCGTTTGCTAGGCCACGATGCAGCGCAGGTAGCTTCCCGTACGGAGGAGCTTCTCAACCGGCTGCATCTGCCTCCCGAGCGCTATGCCCGGCAGTACCCGCACCAGCTTTCGGGTGGGCAGCAGCAGCGCGTAGGCCTGGCCCGCGCCCTGGCCGCCAACCCACCCATTATCCTGCTCGATGAACCCTTCGGCGCCCTCGACCCCATCACCCGCGCCAGCATCCGGCGGGAGTTTCGGGAGTTGGAGGAACTGCGCCGCAAAACCATGGTACTGGTGACCCACGATGTGCAGGAAGCCTTCGAGCTGGCCGACCGCATCATGCTCCTCGATGCCGGTATAGTGCAGCAGCTGGGCACACCGCGTGAGCTTCTGTTTCAGCCCGCCAATGAGTTCGTACGCCGCTTCTTCGAGGCCGAGCGTCTGAGCCTGCAATTGCGCACCCTCCGCCTGGCTGACGTATTGACATACGCCAAATCAAACAGCAATATCAGCACTTCAACTATTTACAAATCAGGCCACAATATACTTTCACCTTCTGTATCAATTCAAGATGCTATTGAGCTGCTTAGTACGCTTTCAGCCAAACAAACAAACTCCACAGACGAAGCAATAGTGTGGGTTTCAGGGGAGCAATCTACCCCGTCTTCAGCTGCCTACTCCTTCACGCTACCGCAGCTCATGACGGCTTTTGGGCGCGCCCTTCAACACCTGCAAGCCGCATGAATACCTTCACTGAACTCCTTCATTTCTGGCAGGCGCAGGCCGATAAGCTAGGCCAGCAAACCCTGCAGCACATCGGCCTGACGGCGGCTTCCCTCCTGCTGGGCGTGCTGCTTGGCGTACCGCTAGGCCTGCTCGTCACGCGCCGGCCGCGCCTGGCGCCCTGGGTGCTGGGCACGGCCAGCATTCTGCAAACTATTCCCAGTATTGCCCTGCTGGGCTTCCTGATTCCGCTGTTGGGCATCGGGCCGGGGCCGGCCATTTTTGCGCTGTTCCTGTATGCTTTGCTGCCCATTGTGCGCAACACGGTAACCGGCATTCAGGGGGTTGATGCGGCCGTGGTAGATGCGGGCCGGGGCCTGGGCTTTACTGATGCACAGGTACTGCGGCGCATAGAGTTGCCGCTGGCTCTGCCGGTGCTTTTTGCCGGTATCCGGACGGCGGCTGTCATCAACGTGGGGGTGGCTACGCTGGCGGCCTACATTGCGGCGGGTGGCCTAGGCGAGTTTATTTTTGGCGGAATTGCCCTGAACAATCCGGCCATGATTTTGGCCGGGGCCATTCCGGCCGCAGCACTGGCCCTGGCCTTTGATGCGGCTTTGGCGGGGCTGCAGCGGCTGCCGGTGCGCCGGCTATTGCGCGTAGGCCAGTCGTTGCTCCTGATATTGCCTCTTCTGGCCGGACTCTATCTGCTGCCCCGCGCTACCAGCCGACTGTTGGCCGGTTTCAGCCCCGAGTTTGTGGGGCGCGCCGATGGTTTGCCTGGCCTGCAGCAGAAGTATGGCCTACAGACTGCCTCGGTGGTTTTAGCGCCGGCCTTGGTCTACGAAGCAGCCCGCCACGGCGACGTGGACGTTATTGATGGGTACTCTACTGATGGCCGCATCAGGGCCTACGACCTGCGCGTGCTGCGCGATGATCAACAGGCCTTTCCGCCTTACCAGGCCGTGCCCGTAGTGCGGGCCGGAGCGCTGCAGGAGCATCCGGAGCTGGCGGCTGTGCTGGCCAAGCTCGATGGACAGATTTCCGATTCGGTGATGACGGAGCTAAACTACCGTGTCGATTATCTGCACGAAACGCCCCGCGCCGTTGCCCAGGCATTTCTGCGGCAACGGGGGCTGTGGCACAATGCCCTGCCCGTAACTGGTGGCACCATCCGGTTGGGCTCCAAGATTTTTGCCGAACAGTACATTCTGGCGGAAATGTATGCCGCCCTTATCCGGGGGTACACTGGGCTTGAGGTAGAATCCAAGACTGGCCTAGGAGGCACCAACATCTGCTTTGAAGCCCTCCGGACTGGCGCCATCGACCTTTACCCCGAGTACACCGGCACGGGCCTACTGGTGCTGCTGCAGCCGCCCACAGCCGTAGTTGATTCCCTGGGCGGGCAGCCGGCGGCCGTACTGGCCTACGTGCAACGGGAGTTCCGGCGCCGCTACCAATTGGAGTGGCTGGCGCCGCTGGGCTTCAACAATACCTATGCTCTGCTTATGCGCCGCCAGCAGGCCGAAAAGCTCGGCATAGCCTCAGTTTCGGAGCTGAGCGCTTTTCTGCGTAACTGAGTTACCTGCACACGTTTTGCCGCGCTGGGCCGTTGTGTGGGCGGCGCGTATCTTACCCGCATTCATCTACCTGATCTATTCTCCTTACTATGTCTACTTCTTCGCCAGCCTCGGAAGCGTCATCCGGTCCGGCTGCTTTCCCTGGTAGTTCTGCTGCCCTAGGCCACTCCCGAGGATCCAAACGAGCCCGGATTAAAGAGGCTTTCTTTATGAGTCAGAATGTATTTCGGGGAGGATTTATCCATAATACGGGTGGTGCTCTGAACGTCATGCGCCTGCTTTCGGTCCACAAGATGCCGGCCGGCTTGGTCACGCTGGACCACCCCTGGGTAACGGGCCTGATGCCTGCCGAGCAGGAGCCTGTGTGGCCTAGCAACATCGCCTTCCGCACACCGCTTGGTACTGAGTGGGCCAAAGCAGAGTATGCGCCAGAAACTGATGACGCTATTGTGGGAAAAGTAGGCCGGTTTCTGGCGGCGATGGTGCGCAAATCGGCGGCCGTGCCGGAAATTCCGCAGGGCACCAGCCGGCGCATGCCGCACGCTATCAACTACCTGCACGGCGCGGTCCACTACAACGGGGCCACCCTGCTGTTCAACACGTTTCAGGAGGCCCTTACCTACTTTGCCGATACCCGGTTCCGCAAGGAACTGCGCCGCCTGATTAAAGAGGAGCGACGTGAGGTAACGCTGGTGTTTCGGGAGCGGAACTACGACCCCGTGGAGTTTGCGTATTTCTCGGCCTTCGTGATGTCGCATGTGCCGTGGTTTGCCAACGTCAACGGGGCCCAGCGCAAGGTGATGTGGGGTAACCCCTCGCCCTACCCCGCCGTGAACATCATCAACGGCAGCTGGGTGGCCGACACCGACCGCCTGCGCCACGGCGACAAAACCAGTATCGTGCGGCCGCCCCTCAACCCGGCCCTATATTTCCGGGGCGAGTACGGCGTGCCCACCCGCAGCTACACCTCCAGCGAGCGGCTCCATGCGTATCTCATCAACAAGTGGGTCAGCCGCCGCGGATTCCGGGGTGGCCTATACTTCGTGGATCGGCGCCGCATCGAGGCCGACCGGTTCCAGCGCTACCAGGCCACCGGCGAAGGCGGCCCCGACAACCACCCCATCCCGAATCCCTTGCGCCGCCACCAGCAGCGCTAGGCCTATACTTTGTCCTGCCGGATGAGGGACCGATACACCTCGGCCAGCTTGGGCTGCGGTACACCCAGCCGGTAGAGCAACGTGATAAGGTAGTACACGCTTTGCAGCCGGATAGGCCCGTTGTCGCGGTACTTGCGGGCCGAAGTGACGATTTGCTCCGGTAGCACCCGAAACTTGCCGTGCTGCCGTAGCCGCCGCGTAATCTCCTGATCTTCAAACACAATCATATCCTCACGGTAGCCACCCGCTTTCCGGAATATTTCGGGAAGGACAAACAGGCTTTGGTCGCCGAAGCGAAAGGGCTCTGGGCTGAAGCGCGTAAACCACGCGTTGGCTTGCAGAAACCAATGAGGTTCATCAAACGTGAGGCGGTAGCAGCCGCTGCTGTAGCCCGCCGCTACGGCAGCGCGCAAATCGGTGAGCAGCGTGGCCGGCGGAAACGTATCAGCATGCAGGAAATACAGCAGGTTGCCGGAGGCCTGGCTGGCCCCGAAATTAAGCTGTGCGGCGCGGCCTTTGCGGGGAGAGGTTACGACGCGGGCACCGGCTTCAGCGGCTTCCTGGGTGGTTCTATCGGTGCTGCCGCCATCGGCCACCACAATTTCTACCGCGGCATCGGAGTGGCAAATATGCTGTAGATGGCGCAGCAGGCGCCCAATGTGGCCGGCCTCGTTGAAGGTTGGGATGATAATGCTGATGGCAAGCGGCGTGGCCACAGGACCGGACTTCATGGGGCAGGCAAACGGGTGGACAGCCAACATACGCAATACGCCGCAAGCCGGTAGTCAGGCCGGGCCCGGAGTGGCCTAGGGGCGTTCATGCACTCTTCACGCCCGAGGTGCGTATGTTGCAGCATCACTACGCCAAGTCCTGCTATGCACGTCCTGATTGTTGAAGACGAAAAAAGCCTCCACGAGGAGGTACGCCAGTTTTTACGCCAGTCCCAGTACCTCGTCGATTCGGCGTATACCTACGCTGAGGCCTCAGAGAAAATCTTCGTGAATAGCTACGATTTCGTGCTGCTGGACCTGGGCTTGCCCGATGGCGACGGCCTGGATTTGCTGGAAGAAGCCCGTCAAAACGACAAACAGGAAGCCTCATTCATCATCCTGACGGCCCGCGGGGCCCTCGACGACCGGATTCGGGGCCTCGACTTAGGCGCCGATGACTACCTGCCCAAGCCGTTTTCTTTGCTGGAGCTGCAGAGCCGGATGCAGGCCATTATGCGGCGTAAGTTTGGCCTGAAGCGTCAGGAAATGGTGTTTGGCAACGGCTTTCTGCTCGATGCCACCGGCCGTACCTTGCGCTACAATGGCCAGGACGTGCCCCTGACCAAGAAGGAGTTCGATCTGCTGCACTACCTGCTCTTGCACAAAAACCGAGTGCTTACGCGCCTGCAGCTCGGGGAGCACCTGTGGGGCAATGTGCTGGAAGACGATTCCGACTCCAACTACATTGATGTGCACATCAAGAACATCCGCAAGAAACTCAGCCAATTTGCTCCCACCGATTTTCTGGAAACCGTGCGCGGCATTGGATACCGGGTGATGGAAGAAAGCTAGGCCAGTTTTGCTCCCACGTTCGAGACACTTTTGCCGCCGGCTGAAATTGTAGCTCAGGCATACCAACCCTACATATCTGCGCATGCGCTTAGAGGCCAAGCTTGCCCTGTTCAATGCCTTATCCAAGCTCCTGCTGGTGCTACTAGGGGCCGTGGTGATTCCGCCGGTGGTGAGCCGGGTGGCGGTGGCGCACACCGATCAGGATCTGAAGGAAAAACAGGCGGAGGTCATTCAGCTAATCCGGCGCAATGGCATTTCGGCCTTTGTGCAGGGAGAGGCCTACGCCGATTATAACATCCTGAAACAGGAGTACATAACGCTCACGCCGCTATCCGAAACCTCGCGCATTACCACCACTACCCGCATCTTCGATGAGCCCCGTCAGGTGGATAATGAAATTGAGGATTTTCGTATCCTGAGCTCCAATTTCAGTATCGACCAGAAGCATTACCGGCTGGAAATAGGTTCTTCGCTGGCTACCGTAGAGTTGCTCACGGCCACGCTGCGGCGCATGGCGCTTTGGGTGCTGGTGATAGGTGCGCTCATCACTATTTTTACTGATGCGGCCTTCGCCCATTATTTGCTACGGCCTTTACGCCAGATCATTATGCGCAAGCTGCAGGGCGTGCACCATCCCTCGGGCTTCTCCTATACCGCTCTGGAAACCGATACTACCGACTTTCGCCGCCTCGATGAAAGCCTGAACGAGATGATGCGCAAGATTCAGTCGGCCTTTGAGAAAGAGCGCGAGTTTATGTCGAACGTCTCGCACGAGCTACTGACGCCCGTGAGCATTCTGCAATCGAGGTTTGAGAATATGCTCCAGGACCCGGAGCTAGGCCACGCGCACTCCCTCAAAATCGTGGATTCGCAGAAGACTCTGTACCGTCTGCGCAATACCGTGAAGACGCTGCTGCTCATTGCTAACATTGAGAACGAACAGTATTTGCGCGATGAATCGGTGTCCGTTGCCACGGTGCTGGCGGAGGTAGTAAACGAGTTGGAAGACCGCCTGGCCCAGCGGGAGCTGCGGTTTCTGGAAGATCTGCGGCCCGATTATGTGCTTCCCAAAGCCAACCGCACTCTGCTGTTTACATTGCTCTTCAACTTGATCAGCAACGCCATCAAGTACAACAACTGGGGCGGCAGCATTACTGTAGAAGGCCGCCCGCACCCGCAAGGCGGCTACCTTCTCAGTGTCACGGATACGGGCCCCGGCATTGCCCCCGAAAACCTGCCCCACCTGTTTGATAGGTTTCGGCGGTTTCAGAAAGGTGCCTCGGCGCCGGAAGGCTATGGCCTGGGCCTCCCCATTGCCAAAACCATTGCCGAGTTCCACAAGGCGCGGCTCACGGTAGAATCGGAGGTGGGGAAGGGCACCCGGTTTGCCTTGTGGTTTCAATAAGGAGCGTTTCACGCATCCTTCACCTTGGGAGACGTAGCTTTTGGTATTGTTGCTCCTGCCACCCTCCCACTCATGAAAAAGCTTCTATTCGTGGCCCTGCTAGTGGTTGTAAGTATAGTGCTGACGCTGGTTCTGCGGCGCCCGCCTCCTGTGCCTGCTCCCCTGGCTACGGCCCCCATCATCCGAAAGTCGGAGCATATGCTAGCCCCGGCTAAGCACGTTCGGACGTTGCATGGCCTCCCTCCCGGCCGTCATCGGCTTAAAAACTAAGCACCGATTTTCACCCAGTTACGCGCCCACAGACGCAAAAAGGCCCTGGCCAGGTCACCTCAGCACTCAGTTGAGGTGGCCTGGCCAGGGCCTTTTTGCGTCTGTGGCTTGAGTAGTGGCCTAGCCTAAGCTTGCGGCTGTTTCGCCGGGTCCGGGCGTGGCACTGCCTAGTGTAGGAGCCGCTTTGGCATTCTCAGGAGTTGAGGCGGATAAGTCCCACTCCGAGTTCATTTCCAGCACGGCATGCAGCGCTGTAAGGTCGAACTGGCAGGGAACAATAGAAATGTAGTTGTTGGCCAGCGCCCACTCATCGGTATCGGTACCTTTGTCGAGGTTCACAAACTCTCCTACCAGCCAGTAATACGGGCGGCGGTAGGGGTCGTAGCGTAGGTCGAAATCTTCCTGCCACTTGGCCCGCGCCTGCCGGCACACGCGGGCACCGGCAATGGGTGTAGCAGAGTTCTTGGGGATATTGATATTCAGGGCCGTACCGTGCGGAATGCCATGTTTCAGGGCTTCGCGGGTCAGGTGCTCAATCCATTCCTCCGTGTGCGAGAAATCGGCCTCGTGCCCGTATTCGCAGAGCGAAAACCCGATGGCCGGTAGCCCCTCAATGGCCGCCTCAATGGCCGCCGACATGGTGCCGGAGTACAGCACGTTCACAGACGAATTGGAGCCGTGGTTGATGCCCGACACTACCAGATCGGGCTTTCGGTCGCGCAGCACGTAGTGCTTGGCCAGTTTTACGCAGTCGGCTGGGGTGCCGCTGCATTCGTAGGCCTCTATATCGCCGAAAATGTTGTTGGCTTCGAGGCGCAGGGGATTTCCGATGGTGATGGCATGGCCCATTCCCGATTGCGGCGAGTTGGGTGCCACCACCACTACCTCGCCAATGCGGTTCATGACGCGCACCAGCGTAGCAATGCCAGGCGCCGTGATGCCGTCGTCGTTGGAAATCAGAATGAGGGGCTTGCGGGCTTTAGCAGACACAGGCGAAGGAATTTGAAATGGAAAGAAAGTAAAGGTACGTAGGCCACTTGGTTGGCGGCCGTTACTGTTCTGCTACGTTGCAGCGTCTTTTATGATGTCCCAACACCAACAACCAGCCCTTGCAGCCCGTATGTGCAAGATGCTCAAACATTTTCTTTCTGCTTTTCCGCTTACCGCCGGCCTGCTGCTGGCACTGGTGAGCTGCAATGAAACGGGCAGCAGCCAAGCCGCGGCTGGCTCCCCCGAACCGCCTTTTGTACCAGCCGCGGGCACCACAGCTACCGGCACTGCTACCAATACGCCCGGCGCCCCCACCCCCGACTCGCTGCACCTGATTAGTCCGGGCCGGGCGGGCCGCCTGCGCCTGGGCATGACCGAGAAGAAGCTACTGGCCGTAGTGCCCGCCGGCCAGCTCCGGCGCACCACTTACCAAGACAAAGGCCTGACGCTACCGGCCTACGAGATGACGGATGCCCAGCAGCCCGCCGCCCCTGCCACTATTCTGCACCTCATCGGCGACTCTACCCATGGCTATATTCTGCGGCGCATTCGCATTTATGATCCGCAATACCGCACGGCCGAAGGCATTGGCGTGGGCTCGCCCTTCGGCGCCGCCCGCCAAAACCTGGGCCTGACGAAGGTACGCCCCACTCCGGCCGGTTTTGCGGCTGTATCGGGTCAGGTGCAAATGGCCTGGGTTATTGACCCCAACTCCCTGCCCACCAAACACCCCGAGGAAATGAACTCGGCCGACATACCACCGGCTGCTCGCATCACTGGGGTATTACTTTACCGATAAGCAAAAGCGTAGGCCAGTTGCATTCCGCGACAAATATAGTACTTTGGCAACGCGAGACTTGCTGCGGCAAGCAGCATATTGTTGAACCAAGCGCCCGGCCTACTTCCTGCCTTCGTTTATGTCCCTGTTCAAGAACTACTACAAAACCCACGATCTAGGCCTCCTGATTTTGCGCGTAGGCATCGGGATTATGTTTACCATCCATGGCTACCCAAAGCTTATTGGCGGGCCAGAAATGTGGGCAAAAGTAGGCGGCACCATGAAGCTTGTCGGGCTGAATTTTGCGCCTGTGTTCTGGGGGTTTCTGGCGGCCGTGGCCGAGGCCGTAGGTGGCCAGCTGCTGGCGGTAGGCCTGTTTTTCCGGCTGGCTTGCGCGCTCCTGCTGGGCACCATGATTATGGCTACCATTCAGCATGTGAGCAGTGGTGATGACTTCAATGCTTATTCACACGCCTTAGAAGCGGCCTTCCTGTTTCTAGGCCTGCTGTTCTCGGGTCCCGGCAAGTACAGCCTCGATCAGGTGTTGTTCCCGGCTCCGCGCCGCCTCTACTAAACGCACGGGCTTTCCCGGGCTGCTAGGCCAGTCAGCATACCGCTTCAGTACACGCTGACTGGCCTAGCGCGTTTTGAGGCCCGTTTACAGCACGCAGAAGCAGTCCGGAAAAGCCCGTATTAGGGTTCTAGTGATTAGAAACGCGCATTCCCGATCTGCCGCAGTTACTTCACCAGTCAGCGGACAACATGCTGTAAGGGCTTATGTGTGAGCGTGTTTTTGCCTGATACTACTTTGCCCAGTGCCCAGCGCGTTCCTTCGGATGAAAAAACTGGCGGAAATATCCTCGCAGGATGCCTACTTTACCCTCCTCAACTGCGCTGCACTACGCCTGTGAAAAAGCCTCAAACGTCTCTGCGTGACCTTGCGCAACACCTCAACCTATCTACTTCCACGGTGTCGCGGGCCCTGGCTGACCACCGGGATATCAGCGAGGCAACGAAGGCCCGCGTCCGGCAGGCCGCCCAGGAACTCCATTACCGTCCTAATCTGCTGGCCTCGGCGTTGCGCAAGGGCCACAGCCAAACGCTGGGCGTAATTGTACCGCACATTAAGGGCTATTTTTTTCCGGCCGTGATGAACGGAATCGAAAAAGTAGCCACCCGCGAAGGATTTAATGTATTGCTGTGCCAGTCGAATGAAGACATTCGGCGCGAGCAGCGCAATATCGAGGCCTTGCTGGCAGCACAGGTAGAGGGCATTCTGATGTCGGTTTCGGCAACTACCCACGAGGACCTGCAGCACCTGGAGCAGGTGCGCCACCAAGGCATTCCGCTGGTATTCTTCGATCGTGTACCGGATTTGCCGCAGAGCATGGCCGTTATTCTCGACGATTTCCAGGGGGCGTTTCAGGCCGTCCGGCACCTCATTGAGCAAGGCTGCAAACACATTGCGCATTTGGCCGGACCGCAGCATCTGAACACCAGCCGAAACCGCCTGCTGGGTTACAAAGCGGCCCTGGAAGCACACGGGCTGCCATTTGAGGAAGAATGGATCTACTCGCTCCCGGCCCTTACGCACGAGGCCGGCCGGGTAGGAATGCAGCACCTGCTCGCGCAGATGCCTCCGCTGGATGGCGTGTTTGCCGCTTATGCTATTCCATCGGTGGGGGCGCTGGAAGTTCTGCGCGAAAAGGGTATTCGGGTGCCGCAGGATATTGCCCTGGCGTGCTTCAGCAATGAGCCCTTCACCACCATGACCCAGCCCCAGCTAACCGTGGTAGACCAGCGCGCCGAGCAAATGGGCGAAACCGCCGTGCGCCTGTTTTTGCAGCTCCTGAAGCGCGGCCCCGCCTACTCCCCTCCTCATCTCATTCTCAAGCCCGAGCTCATCATCCGGGATTCCTCGCTGCACCAGTCGCAGCTGATGCGTGAGCCCCGCTAGCTGCCTATCTTGGGCAGTGGCCTAGCGGTTGTTACTAGGCCACTACTCCGCTTTCTTCAACTACCAATCCTTGGTTTATTCTCACTCTATCAACCGCTTATGCATTCTACAGTGTCTAAACAGCAGGTATTTGAGCAAACGGAGCAGCAGCTTCGGCAACAGGGTTTCAGCATCAGTCAGCAAGACCAGAACCGTCCCTGGGGTGGTTTTTTTGTGCTGGACGAAACCCAGGCCCAGCAGTTCGCCGACACTTATTTTGACGGTCTTTCTATAGATGAACTGCGCATTTCGGGCAAACTCAGCCCCAAAATGCTGCTGGTGGCGCCCCACCAACGGTTGTCATGGCAATACCACCATCGCCGCGCCGAAATCTGGCGCGTGGTGAGTGGCACGGTGGGTATCATTACCAGCCCTAATGATGAGGAAGGTGAGCTAAAGACCTACAGCCCCGGCGAGCAAATAACCCTGAAACAGGGCGAGCGGCACCGCCTGATAGGCCTAGAGGACTGGGGTATTGTGGCGGAAATCTGGCAACACACCGACGCGGCCAACCCTTCCAACGAACAAGACATTGTGCGCGTACAGGACGACTTCGGCCGATAGTACCACGTGCCCAATAAGCAGAAAGCCCCTCTACCAGACTAACTGGTAAAGGGGCTTTTTATGTATGCAGGCAAGTTACTGTTTGAAAGTAGTGCAGCATTTTCTGGCAGTGGCCTAGGCCGGCCGGCCCATCTTCTGCAGGATGCGGTAGTGAGACCGGAGCGCCGATGGGAAGGATGTATTCTCCAGGTATGGCAGTTCAAACTCCTGAGCCGTTTGCTTCACGATAACTGCCAGCGCTGGATAATGAATATGGCAAATCCGGGGAAACAAATGATGCTCTATCTGCCGGTTTAGCCCGCCGCACAGAAACCCAGCCAGCGCACTACGCGGGGCGAAGTTGGCAGTAGTCTGGAGCTGATGCACGGCCCAGGCCTCCTGAATATCACCGGCTTCGTTAGGAGACGGAAAAGCCGTGCCCTCAACTACGTGCGCCAGTTGAAACACCAAGCCCAGGACCAGGCCTTCCACGAAATGCAGCATCAGGAAGCCCGCCAGAAACTGCCACCACGTGAGGTCGAGCACCACTATGGGCAGCACAATAAAGAGGAAGTAGTACAGTGCTTTGTACAAAAACAGGTTGATGTATTCCTGGCGCGGATGCTGGGCCTTGTGCTGCCCAATCTGGGCCTGAAAGAACTTGACGTAGTCTTTGCGTACCACCCACGACAGGGATGCCAGACCGTACAAGAGGAAAGCATACAGATGCTGGTAGCGCTGCCAAGGCCGAATGGGGTCTTCGGGTGAGAGCCGGACCAAGCCGGGCGCTACTTCAATATCTTCGTCGTGGCCGGGAATGTTGGTGTAGGTGTGGTGCACAATGTTGTGCGTAATCGTCCACACGTAGGGGTTGGCCCCAATCAGGTTGAAAAGCAAACTGAACACCTTGTTGATGTTCTTGTTGGCGGAAAATGAGCCGTGCAGGGCATCGTGGCAGATGTTGAAGCCGATGAAGGCACAGCACGCACCCAGCAGTCCGGATAGGCCTAGGGTAATCCAAAGGCTAAACCAGCCCGACAAAATCAGGCCATACAAACTCACGAAAGCCGTCAGGAAGAAGATAGTTTTGGCCCACATGGCCCCGTTGGCGTGCCGCGAAATCTGCTCAGTCTGGAAATACGCATCAACCCGTTCCCGAACTGTGGCGAAAAATGTCGAACGACTGGCATTCGTGAATTTGAGGGTTTGCGTCATAGGAAGCGGTCCTGCGGAACAGCAGTACATACCGCTTCTGCCACAAAAATGATTTTAGTGTACGTCAAAACTATACTTAATCAACCTATGCAACAGCGGAAAAGCTCCACTGTTCTCAAGTTCACCTTATAATGCCAGGCCATGTTCCTTTAATCCTTGTACTGGAGAAGCTACACCACGCATCTCCATTACCGGATGTGTGGCAAATAGGCCTTTTCTATCGGGTCAGTCAGCCCATTGCTTATGCATATTCCTACTTCTCTAGGCCTGTAGTAGATGAGCAAGCCGGGGATAAATGTCCTGAAACCGACTTTTTAGCCCTAGTTTCGAGGGCTTTTGTACACCTGCTGCTTCTATGCTCTCTTTCCTGCTCTCCGCCCTACTGCTCACCTCCAGCCCGGCCGCTACTAAAGTTGACACCGACTGGCGCACCCCATTCGAAAAAGGCAACGGCAACACCACAACCACCTACGCTGAGTGCATCGACTACTACAAGCGGCTTGACAAAGCATACCCCGAGATTCTGCTGCGCGAAGCCGGCCCGACGGATAGCGGCTTTCCCCTGCACGAAGTCATTGTGTCGTTGGACAAAACCTTTGATCCGGTGAAAACCCGCAGTAAAAACCGGCGCGTCATTCTGATTCAGAACGGCATTCACCCGGGCGAGCCCGAGGGCATAGATGCCGCCATGATGCTGGCCCGCGACTACGTGCAGAAGCCCGAGCTACGGCAGCAGCTGCAGGGTGTCACGCTCGTTATCATCCCGATTTACAACATTGGGGGCTCTCTAAATCAGAACAGCACGACCCGCGCCAACCAAAACGGACCAGAGGTGTACGGCTTCCGCGGCAACGCCCGCAACCTCGACCTGAACCGCGACTACGTAAAGCAGGACTCGCGCAATGCCCGCAGCTTTGCGGAGCTGTTTGCACGCTGGCAGCCCGACGTATTTGTAGACACGCACACCTCCGATGGCGCTGACTACCAGTACGTCATGACACTTATCGCCACTCAACAAAGCAAGCTGCACCCCGCCCTCACGCGCTACCTGAATGGCAACCTGCTGCCCCAGCTCTACCAGGGCATGACCCAGCGCCAGCACCCCCTGACGCCTTACGTGGACTTTGAGGGCCGCACCCCCGATGCCCGCGGCCTGGTGGGCTTTCTGGAATCTCCGCGCTACTCCAGCGGCTACACGGCTCTGTTCAATACCATTGGGTTCATCACAGAAACCCACATGCTGAAGGCCTACACGCCACGCGTGCGGGCGCAGTATGATTTCCTGGACCTGCTGATTCGGGCTGTGCAGCACGACAAGGAAGCCCTGGGTAAGGCCCGCGCCGATGCCAACCGCCAGCTGGCTACGCAAACTACCTTCCCGCTGGCCTGGAAACTGGACACTACTTCGGTTGAAAAAATCACGTTTCTGGGCTACGAGGGCCGCCTGAAGCCCAGCGAAGTAAGCGGTGAGCCCCGCCTCTATTACGACCGTACCGCGCCTTACTCCCGCCAGATAAACTATTACAATACCTTCCGGCCTACCGTGATGGTGGAGCGCCCGGCGGCCTACCTGATTCCGCAGGCCTGGGAGGAAGTACTAGACCGACTGCGGCGGGCTGGCACCCAGCTACGGCGCCTCACCCGCGACACGACCCTTACGGTGGAAGTGCGCTACATTCAGGACTACAAAACCAGCCCCAAACCCTACGAAGGCCATTATCTGCATAGCCAGGTGGAATTGCGCCGCGAAGAGCAACCCCTCACCTTCCACCGCGGCGACTATGTGGTATGGCTTAATCAGCCCGCGGCACGCTACCTCATGGAAACTCTGGAGCCGCAAGCCACCGACTCGTTCTTTGCCTGGGGTTTCTTCGACAGCATTCTGCAGCAGAAGGAATACTTCTCCGATTATGTATATGAGGATGTAGCGGCCGATCTGCTGCGCCGCGACCCTAGCCTACGAGAGCGGCTGGAGAAGCTGAAAAAGCAAAACCCGGCCTTTGCGGCCAGCGGCGCCGCCCAGCTGGATTGGGTGTACCGACAGTCGCCGAATTACGAGAAAAGCCACCAGCGCTACCCCGTTGTGCGCTGGACTGGGGGCAAGCTGCCGGAAGCAGAGACACTCAAATAACAAAGATTAAAACAGCAAAATCCGCCCTTCTGAAGCATATCAGAAGGGCGGATTTTTGGCTTTCCAGCTATTGGGTTACTTCTTGCTTTTTCCCTCGCCCAAGGAGTTGGCATAGTTCACAATGTAGGCCAGTTCGCGCGGATCGTTGAAATCCAGCTTATTCTGTTTGGCGTACTGCTCTAGCTGCCGCGAGTTGGTGTGGAAGTAGGAAAGCAGGTCTTTCTTGGGGTTGCGGAGCGGTAGTACGTTCCCATCGGGCAGGCCCAGGTAAAAGCTATCCTTTACCTCCGTGTAGTAGCCTACCGGCCGGCCCATGCCGTAGGGCGCTCCGTAGCCATAGCCGTATCCATAGGGGGAGTTGTACGTGACGGGGCGCTGCACCAGGCCCTCACGGCGCAACAGAATGGTAGGGCCGCTGCTCAGCTGCTCAAAAAAGCCGGGAGTGCGGAAGTCGCTGTAGTCGTTGTCGCGGTTCCAGCGGTACACCCGGAATACGCGCACCAGCGCCGTATCGGGCCGTTCGCGGCGCCGGGGCAGCGGCATGGAGTTGAAGAAGGGGTTGCCGTAGTAGTAACCCTGCCGCATGGCGTAGAAGTCGTCGTAGTAGTACTGCTCCCGCTGTCGGTTGTACCGCTCGCCCTGCACGGCAAAGCTTTGCACATTCACGGCCGGAAGGGTGCGCACCGTGTTGTCCAGCATGGTCATGGTCAGGACGTCCTCGGAGCGGTGCAGGGCGAGCGGGCCCGCAATGGTGTCGCCGGTAGCCAGCAGCACGGTGCCTTGGGTAAACTGCTGCGTGAAGCCAGTACCGCCCCGCTGGGCATATGCCGGCGCCAATGCCAGTAACAACGCAAGCAGAAATAACATGGAGTGGCCTAGGCCATGGGCGGGAAACAGGCGGGAGTAGCGGCGGGCTTTCATAACCGGAGAAATATACACTTTCGCAACGGCATAGGCCACTGGGTTGTTCCCAGAGTGTCGGTCAACTAAACAGCCCCCGCCTGCAGCTAAACTACAAACGGGGGCTGTTCAAAAAACAGATGGCATACTGGCCTAGAGGCTGGTAGCAGCCGCTTCCGCATCGGGGTGCGGGGTGCGGTCTTTGTGCAGAATGGTGTGGCCTAGCTTATCGCGCTTGGTGGTGAGGTACCGCTCGTTGTGCACGTTGGGCTCCACCTCAATTGGCACCGAATCCACAATTTGCAGGCCGTAGCCGATGAGGCCGGTCCGCTTGCGGGGGTTGTTGGAGAGCAAGCGCATCTTGCTGATACCCAGGTCGCGCAGGATCTGGGCACCTACGCCGTAGTCGCGCTCATCCATCCCAAAGCCGAGCTCTATGTTGGCCTCCACGGTGTCGCGGCCTTGCTCCTGCAGCTTGTAGGCCCGCAGCTTGTTCAGTAGGCCTATGCCACGGCCTTCCTGGTTCATGTACACCACTACGCCCCGGCCTTCGCGCTCAATCTGCTGCATGGCGCGGTGCAATTGCGGGCCGCAGTCGCAACGGCAGGAACCGAAGATGTCGCCGGTTACGCAGGAGCTGTGTACCCGCACCAATACCGGCTCGGGGCCCGAAATATCGCCTTTTACAAGGGCCAGATGCTGGGCGTTGGTGGAGGTTTGAGTGTAAGCAATGAGGTCGAAGTCGCCGAACTCAGTAGGCAGCTTCACGGAGATTTCGCGCGTGATGAGGCTTTCCTTTTCCAGGCGATATTTGATCAGGTCCTGCACCGAAATCAGCTTCAGGTCCCATTTGGTGGCCACCTCGCGCAGTTCGGGCAGGCGAGCCATTTCGCCGTCTTCGCGCAGAATTTCTACTAGCACACCCGCCGGCTCAAACCCGGCCAGGCGGGCCAGATCAATGGCCGCTTCCGTGTGGCCGGCGCGGCGCAGAACACCTTCTTTGCGGGCTTTCAGCGGGAAAATATGGCCCGGCTTGCCAAGTTCTTCGGGCTTGGTCTCGGGGTCGATGAGAGCCAGAATGGTCTTGCTGCGGTCGGAAGCCGAAATGCCAGTGGTTACGCCGTTTTTCAGCAGGTCGATGCTCACGGTAAAGGGCGTGGAATGCAGAGCCGTATTGCGGCCCACCATCAGCTCCAGGCCTAACTCTTCGCAGCGCTGCTCGATAAGTGGGGCGCAAACCAGGCCACGACCGTGCGTAGCCATGAAATTGATAACTTCCGGGGTGGCGCAACGCGCGGCGCAGATAAAGTCGCCCTCGTTTTCGCGGTCTTCGTCGTCTACAACCACTACTACCTTACCGGCGCGGATGTCGGCAATAGCGTCTTCGATGGAATCAAGCATGATTCGCTGATTTACTAGGATGAAAAGTATTTCGCTGGACACCGCCTTAGAAAGTACGGCCGCGAAGCTGGAGGAACAACCACCAACGGCGCCGCGAAGTTACACAAAGGTGAAATGGTGAAGTGGTGAAGCGGCGAAATCGTGAGTTGGTGAACCGGAGAACTGGTGAGCCTGGCGTACTACTGGCCTAGAGGCGCCAGCAGCAGTACCAGCCCAGCAGCGGGTCTCGCGCAACAACCTCCACTCCTGCATTTATCAACTGGTCACTGCGCCAGCTATTCCTTAGCCAACTCGGTGGCGCGCTGCTGGGCGGCTTTCATGCCGGCAACCAGCGTGTCTTGGAGGCGGCCGGCCCTGAATTCGCGCAACGCCGCCTCCGTGGTGCCGCCTTTGGAGGCGACGTTGGCAATGAGCTGGTCGAGGCTTTGGTCGGAGTTGTTGAGCAGGTGGAAGGCCCCAAGCATGGTTTGCTTCACCAGCAGCCCGGCCACCGACTCGGAGAAGCCCAGTTCCTGCCCAGCGCGTATCATGGCTTGCACGATGTAGTAGAAATAGGCCGGGCCACTCCCACTTACGGCCGTCACGGCGTCGAGCATGGTTTCGTCTTCCAGAAAAATAGAGCGGCCAGTGGCATTCAGCAGGTTCTCTACTTTGTGCAAAAGGCTGCGCTCTACTTCGGGCGCCGCCGAAAACCCCGTGATGCCCATGCCCAGCAGCACCGGCGTGTTGGGCATGGCGCGCATCACCCGCTGGTGGCCTAGCTCCTGCTGCAGCCGCGCAATCGGGATGCCGCCCATGATGGACAGTACCAGCTGCTCGGGCTGCAGCACGGCCCGCAATCCGGCGGCCGCTTTGCCGAAATCCTGGGGTTTCACGGCTACCATTACCACATCGTACTGGCCGGTTTGCGCGCCTAACTGCCCTACAGGCAGATCGGGCAGGGCCTGGCCTAGGCGGGCACATTGCGCGTCGTCGCGGCCCAATAGCAGCAGATCTTCGCGCTGCAGCAGATTATAATGCAGGAAGGCTTTGGCAAAGGCCAGGCCCATGTTGCCGCAGCCCAGAATAGCAATGCGCAGATTCTTGTTCATTTCGCCAAGAAAGTAAAAGCGTACAAATGGATCGTTTTAGTTTTTTTATATGGCTTGAGAGCTAAGTGTAGTAACAGCAGTAAAAAAGCAGACTTAAGCACACCTATTGAAAAAGTACCTATGAACTGTTAGTCTTATAAATACTTAAGAATCTAATACCGCACAGTAATATTCCACTAGATTAATCTTAGTAATTATGCAAATCTTTTTTTGGAACAATATTCGGATTTCTCATCTATCAACTTGCTATTACTGATGAAAGTATTACTTGCCATCTCGTTAGGCACAGCTCTGCTGACAATGGCTGCTTGTGAGCAGACCATCAAGGTTAGTGACACTTATACTACGAGAGTGGATAAGCTCAAAGAGAGGGCAGAGAAAGTGCAGGAATTTCGGGATGTTTCCAGGAGCCAGCGAGCCGTGCGGGAAGAACGCGGCGACACACTGTCATTATCCTATGAGGAATTGCAAAAACTATTACCGGCTTCTGTAAACGGTTACACTGCCGCACCCCCTAGCGGGCGGTTGTCGAAGATGAGCAATTTAACCAATTCTGTTGCCAGCAGTGAATTCAAGAAGGATGACACAACTATTAAAGTAGAATTAGTTGACTATAATGGCACATACCATCTGTCCGAAGGCGCGGTTTCTATTTTTGCAATGCTCCCTGAAGGAGAAGATAAACATCAGCTTATCAGGGCCAGCTCTTTGGAAGATGACGGAGTATTGGGAATAGAAATTTTTCGCAAGAATGAACACGCAGCCCAAATTAGTCTGGCTGTGGGTGGGCGCTTTCTGGTGAAAGTAACTGCTGATAAGCAGACGGATTTGGCGCTGGTTGAATCAGTGGCCCAGCAGGTAGATCTAAAGAAGCTGGCAAAACTATAAGCCAACTTGGCAAACCAAACCTCGTGCGGAACCAGCAACTGGCCTAGCGGCTTGCTGGTTTCTCCCGGCGTATAGTTTCTAGGCCACTCTGCACAGCTTACTTGCTCTGCTGAAACCGCTGCGTCGGCTCCCAGACGGTGGTGCGCACGCCCCGCAGAAACCGCCAGAACCCCAGCAGCAGGGCCGCATTCATGCTGTAGAAATGCGTGATAAAGCGCAGCAGGCGCGAATGTGTACCCGTGCGGCGCAGTGCGCCATCTAGCAGCAACAGCAGCGGCACCCCTACCTGGCCTAGCAGCAGCAACTGATACAACCACCCCGCTCCCTGCACTACCAGCACCACGTTGGCCAGCAGCATAAGAACCAACAGCAGCGGCGTGAGCCAGCGCAGCACCTTGTGCGACCAGTACGCAAAGCTGACGCCTCGCCACGGCGGCCACAGCAAGCGTCGGAACGCCACCAAGTTCTGGAAGTTACCGGCCGATATGCGCGCCTTCCGCCGAAACTCCTCCGGCAGCTTATCCGACACGTCCTCGTAACAGACGGCGTCCAGCTCATTAATGGCCCGGTAGCCATCCTGAAGCACGGCCATCGAGATGAAGAAGTCATCAACGAGAAACGACGCCGGCGCCGGGTGGTAGCAGGCCCGCCGCACGGCAAAGCAGCCCCCAAAGGCCCCAATCATGGCGCCCCATACGACGCCTTCCTGGTACTTGATTAGGTTTTCACGCTCCAAATAAGCCTTCTCCTGCCCCGAAATGCCTTCTGCGTGGTGTTCCGGGTTGAGGATGTTGCCGCCGACCTGGCCTACGGCCGGGTTCCGGAAATGCTTCACGAGCTGATACAGCGTATCGGGCGCAAAAAACACGTTGGCATCCGTCAGCACGAGCACCGGTGCGGTGGCCTCCTGGCCTAGCGCCTCTATTACGCCGGGCTTGCCGGTGCGCTGCTGAAAAGGCCGGAACCGTAGGCCAGGGTACTCGGCGGCGAGCCGCTGCACCAGGGCATTGGTGCCATCCTGAGAGTTATCGGAGCCGATATACAGCGTCAGCTTATCCAGGGGGTAGGTGGTCGTGAAAATGCTGCGGATTTTCTGCTCAATCACCTGCTCCTCGTTGTACACGGCCAGCAGAATATCCACGGCCGGCAAATCGGGTGAGTCTGGCGCAAAGACTTGCTGATTCTGGTGGCGGGTGCGCGCCAGGTGGCCTAGCAGCAGTGGGAACAGCACATAGGTGTGCGCCACCAGCAACAAACTCATCCACAGCACGAAAGCCGCCGCCAGCATCATGCGCGCTCCGGCGTAAGAATGGTGTACAAATCCTGGAAGCTTTCCACCACGCGACGGTTATCGTAGAGGCGCGCAATGGTGCGGGCGGCCTCCTGGCCAATGTCCTGCTGACCCAGCTCGCCGCGGTAGTAGCGCCCGATGCGCTCAATCCATTCGGCCGGGTCATCGCAGAGAATAATATCAAAGTTGTCGCGCACATGAATGCCTTCGGAACCCAGGCCCGTGCTGATGATGCACTTGCCCAGGGCCATGCCCTCAATGATTTTGATGCGCATGCCGCCGCCACTGAGCAGAGGAACCAGCATTACCTCATACTGCTGCATAAACGCCGCCGCCGACTCCACGAAGCCGTGCACCGTTACGCCGGGCAGCTTCAGCTCCCGGAACCGCTGCGGCATTTCCTTGCCCGCAATGTGCAGCTCCAGATCGGGGTACTGCGCCGATACCGTAGGCCACACGTTGGCCAGCAGCCAGTCGAGGCCTTCCTGGTTGGGCAGCCAGTCGAGAGAGCCAATCATGAACAGGGTACGGGGCTGGGGCCTGATGGCCGGATTCCGCTGAAAGCGAGCCAAATCGACACCGGCGGGCACAAATACCACCGGCTCGTGGCAACCCATGGCGCGCAGGCGGCGCTGGTCGGGCTCTGTGATGGCCGCCACGGCATCAAACTGCGGAAATATCTGCTGCTCGAAACGGCGCAGGCGCTTGGCCAAGTGGCGCAGATAGAAGCGTTTCAATGGGTTGTGCTCCCGTTCGGCCAGCATCTGCCAGATAGTATACTCCACATTGTGGGCCCGCAATACCACGGGCAGCTCCGGCGCGAGCCGCTTGAGCGGCGCCACGTACCAGGCGGCCAGGCTGCCTTCAATCTGGGCAGCATCAAAGTGCTCGGTACGCAGCAGTTCTACCAGCTTCGCCTCTACTTCCGGGCTCACAAACCGCTCAATATTGTAGGGCAGCTTACTGAACAGCAGGTTCTGGAGGGCTTTCACCGGCGAAAGGCGCGTGTCCACATCCACCGTAAGCAGGCGTACGTTGGGGCCGAGATGGTCCAGTACCGTATCGTCCTGGAAGTGCTTGGGCGTGTTCAGGGCCAGCACCGTGACGCGGTGGCCGGCGCGGGCGAGGCCGGCCGTCACGTCGTACATAGCAATGGCGCCCCCATCAGTAGGCGGATAAGGAACGCGCGGACAGAGCTGCAGAAGGTGCACGGAAGCGGAATACGGGGCGGAAAGTGCGTAAAGCTACAAGGCGGAACGTGAAGATGCGTGGAGAGTGGCCTATCACTGACCGCGTAGCTGAGCCAAGCTCAACAGTATGCCTTATCTACTGAGTTTGCCTTTGTCAGGTATTTCTGAGGACCGAAACTGGTTCATCAGGAGCGTAATCTGCTCATCTGTACCGAGAAACAGAAAGATGTCGCCGGCCTTTGGAATCAGATCAGCAGGCGGGCTGACCATCAGTTCGCCGTCGCGCTGTTTGAGGCCGATGACGGTGGCGCCGGTGCGGGACCGAATGTTCAGGTCGCGGATGCTGAGGCCCTGCCACTCGCGCCGCAGCTCGCCGGTGCTGAGTTCCTCCAGCCGCAGCTTATTGGGTCCTAGGCCACTAATCATATCTAGAAACCGGATTACCTCGGGCCGCATGACCAGATTGGCCATGTGCGAGCCCCCGATTTCGTCGGGCATCACCACGGAGTCGGCGCCGGCGCGCAGCAGTTTGGTTTCGCTGCTTTTGAGGCTGGCGCGGGCAATAATGGTGATACGCGGGTTCAGCTCACGGGCCGTTAAGGACACAAACACGTTATCGGCATCCTTGGGGAGTGCCGTAATGATGGCGCGGGCGCGGGCAATACCGGCGGCCCGCATGGTATCATCGAGGGTGGCGTCGCCGATGACGGCCGGAATAGCTTCGCCGGAATCCTGCACGGCATCTTTCAAGAGACTATCATCCTGCTCCACTACCACAACCTGCGCCCCACTGGCCCGCAGCTCGTGGTAGGCTTTGCGGCCGTTGCGGCCGAAGCCGCAGACGATAACGTGGTCGGAATAGCTCCGGATTTCCTGGTCGTTTTTCAGCATGGCAAACATATTCCGCAGGCCGCCGTCGAAGATGTAGGTGGTGAGCACCGACAACAGATAGGCCAACATCAGGAGGTTGAAGAAGATATAGAACGACACGAACAACCGCCCGGCCGGCGACATGGGGTGCAACTCCCCGAAGCCGACCGTAGACACGGTTATCATCGTCATGTAAAAGGCATCGACGAAGCTGAACTTCTCGATCCACATGAAGCCCCCGATGCCCACGGCAAAGCTGCACGCCGTGAGCACCAGCGCGCCCACAAAGCGGCTCAGATTGAAGCGGTGCCAGATGGCCCGCACGTAGTGCAATGCGCCGGGCGGAATACGATGCGGCAAGTGCGGATCAGACATAGAAAGTCAGGCCTACGCTCAAAAGAAATAGGGTGGTTGAAGGTAACACCAACTCTGGCAGGATGTACTACGCGGGACCTGGCCTACTGCGCGCCGCGCGGAATTACGGTGCCCAACATGCTGGCCAGCTGGTTATCCATCTGCTTGAGCAGCCGAATAGTTTGCAGGTGCTCCATCATGGTATCGTCGTCGAGGGGGTGGCGCAGGGCTTCCAGGCGTACGGCCAGCTCCTGCTCCACGTTCACCTTATTGAGGCGCAAAATGGCATTGTCGCAGGCCACTTGCAGCTGGTCTAGCTCGCGGGGCACGTAAATCTGGTGGGTGGTCCAGTTGGGGCTAAGCTCGTACTTTTCGGTGGCCAGCTCGGCTACCAGGCTTCGGATATCGGAGCGGCTGTGCTGGATGAGGGTGCGCACTTCGGGCCAGCGGCCCTGCTCCAGCTCCTCGCGGCACAGGTGCAGCAAGTCGCCGTAGATGCCGGTCTTGAAGGGCGTGTCATCGAGCTGCTGGAGCAGGTATTGGGCCACACTGACCTCGGGCGCCAGCGGCTGGGGCGAATACAGCAGCAGCAGACGCACCACTTCCCGCTCGCAGGTTTGCTGGGCGTTGGGCACGGGGTCCAGGTCTTCGCGGGGCGAGGCTGTGAGGGCATCTCCCCCGCCAGCCAAGTCCTCGGGCGAGGCGCCGTACATCAGGGCTTCAGCCTCTTCCTCCGGGCTCATAGGCCTAGGGGCCGGACGCGGCGCGGCCCCGCTACCAGAGGGCTGCCCCCCCGTCTGCGCGCTGCCTAGGCCACTCCCGCCGCTGTTGGCGTTACCACCCGTCGCCTTGCCGGACGCGTTGCGCACCAGCTTGTTATACTCCGTGATGAGCACCTGCTCATCAATGCTAAACGCCTGCGAAGTCTGCTGCAGAAATACCTGACGCTTAATAGGGTCGGGCACTTTAGCAATGCTCTGGAGCACTTCCCGAATGGCTTCGGCCTTTTTTACCGGGTCTTGGGCGGCTTCGCGGCTTACCAGGTCGGTCTTGAACTGGATGAAGTCCTGGCTGGCGCCTTCCAGATGCTCTTTGAAGCGCTGGTCGCCTACCTTACGGATGTAGCTATCGGGGTCGTCACCATCTGGGAACAGCACGACGCGCACGTTCAGGCCACCTTCCAGCAGCATGTCAATCCCGCGCAGGGAGGCCCGAATGCCGGCTGCGTCGCCGTCGTAGAGTACCGTTACGTTATCGGTGTAGCGCTTGATAAGCCGGATCTGGCCTTCCGTTAGGGAGGTACCCGACGAGGCCACTACGTTCTTGATGTCGCCCTGGTGCAGGCTCAGCACATCGAGGTAGCCTTCCACCAGGTAGCACTGCTCCTCCGTCCGGATGGCCTGCCGCCCCTGGTACAGCCCATAAAGCACATCCGACTTGTGGTAAATCTCCGACTCGGGCGAGTTGAGGTACTTGGCGGTTTTGTCGTTGGGCTTGAGCGTGCGTGCTCCGAAGCCAATGACGCGGCCCGATACATTATGGATCGGGAACATCACGCGGCCCCGGAAACGGTCGTAGCGGCGGCCGGTGTCGTGGCCCTGGTCGTCTTCTTTGGTGATGACCAGGCCCGTCTTTTCGAGGTATTTGCGCTCGTAGCCTGCTTTCTCCGCCGTCTTCATCAAGTCATCCCACTGATCGAGGGAATAGCCCAGCTCGAAGGTCTTGATGGTGGTCTGGTTGAGGCCGCGCTGACGCAGGTAGCTGAGGCCGATACCCTGGCCTTCCTCGGTGTTGAGCAGCAGATTGTGGTAGTGGTCTTTAGCCCAGTTCGAGACGATAAACTGCGAGTCTTTGTCGTTCTGCGCCAGCTGCTGCTCGGGGGTCTTTTCCTCCTCCTCTACATCAATACCGTACTTTTTGGCCAGGTATTTCAGGGCCTCCACGTAGCTGGTGCCCTCCACATCCATGATGAACTGCACCACCCCGCCGGCCTTGCCGCACCCGAAGCACTTATACAGCCCCTTGGCCGGCGCCACCGAGAAGCTCGGCGACTTTTCGTGGTGAAATGGGCAACAGGCCCACATGTTCTGCCCCTTTTTCTTCAGCGACACAAAGTCGCCGACCACTTCCACGATATCGGCGTGGTGAATAATCTGATCAACGGTTTCCTTCGGGATGCGAGCCATACGCTGCAAAGGTAGGCAGGAACCTGCGTGGAGTAGCGTGGTCTTTGCCACTCGTGCTGCCGCTGCCACGCCTGGGCAGCCCCTCACATACCCAGGCGGCCTTTTTCGGTGGCGTTGCCGCTAGTTTGTACGCGCTTACTGATGAGGTCGGCCTTGCCGAAATTGTAGGTAAAGGCCAGGCGCACCTGGCGCGTATCGTTGTAGTTCATCTCGCTACTGACCACCGGTACCACATTAGAGGAGACCCGGAAATTGGTTTGGTAGAACAAATCGGCTACCGACAGATTGAGGGCGGCGCGCTTGCTGAGGAAGGTTTTTTTTATGCCTACCAGCACGTAGGAATACTGGTCGTAATCGAACATCCCGTTAAAGGAGGGCGAGTTGTACATCCCATACACCCGGCCCGACCAACCGTTGCCCCAGGTAATGGTGTTATCGGAGCTGACGTTGAAATATGTTTTGCGCTTGGTGTAGGCCACTGCCTTATCAAAGGCATCAGGCAAGCGCAACTCCTGGTGCGAGAGGCTGGCACTATTGCTCATCGACCACCATTTGGCTACGGTGACAGGCGCCGTGAGTGTGGCATTGAGCAATTGCTGCTGCCGCAGGTTCTGCTCGGTACTCACGAAGCGCAGGTGGGCAGGCTCGTAGAGGTACACCGAGGAAATAGCGCCGGTGGTATGGGTGTAGGCCACTTGCAGGCCATAGCCCTTGTACAGGTTGTTCCAGGAGAAGCTATGGGCATATTCGGGGCGCAGGGTGGCGTTGCCTCGGTGCGAAGTGTAGGTATCCCAGAACCGCTCATAGGGTATCAGGCTCTCGTAGGCCGGGCGCCGGATGTTCTTGGCGTAGGCCAGGGAAGTGGTGTAATTATCCGTGAGTGTATAGTCTAAACGCAGATTCGGAAACAGGTTGAAGTAGCTGGAATCGATGCCCCTGGTTACGCGGTAGTGCGTCTGCTCGGCCCGTAGGCCACCCTGCAGGGCCAGCTTGCCCCTGGTGTGGTGGAGGCTGAAGTAGCCGGCACCCACCCGCTCCTGGTAGCCCAGCCGCGAAAACGGGTTGGCCGCTTGGGGCACCCACTCTCCCTCCAGCAGATTATCTACCTGCTGGCGGCTTTGGTTGCGGGTATCAGTGTACTTCAGGCCGGCTTCCATCTGCGTGTTGGCGCTCCAGACGCTGGTGTAATCGGCCGCGCCGGTCCAGATGTGGTACGTGGCCGGAATAACGTTGCGGAAGTTGCTGATAACAGCCCCGGAGCTCTCCGCGCCTTCCACCCGCTGGTCGAAGGTCTGGCGCTGCTCGTTGGTGTAGGTGGCGTAGTTGCCGCTTAGCAGCAGGTTAGAACCTAGGCTATCGAGCTTATGCTTATAGAACAGCGTGTAGTTGTGGAAAGCATCTTGCAGAAACACCGTTTCCTGAATGCTGCTGGTCGTGAGGCCGTTATTGGCGGCCAGAGCAGCCCGCAGCCATCCGGCCCCATCGAGGCTGGAGTTCACCAGGTCCAGATCAAAACCCAGGGTGGTGCAGGGGCTGAGGTGGTAGTTGAGGCTGCCGCTGAAGTTGGCATTCTGAATTACCTTGTTCAGGTTGCTCTGCTGGCTCAGGCGGCCCACCGGCGTGCGTCCTTCATAGAACATACGGTGCCCGGTGTTGCGCTCAAACCCACCCCGGTGGGTGAAGCTGCTGCTGGCGGCCAGATCCAGCGCTGGCGTGCTCACGCGTAGGCCACCGTTGAGGCCGCTGCCGGTGCGCTGGCCCTGGCGCAGGTTGACGCCCACATTGGCGGTCCAGCCCAACTCTTTGCTGCGCTTGGTATAAATCTCGATTACGCCACCTGAGGCATCGGCATCATACTTCGCCGAGGGGTTGCTGATCAGCTCGATGCGCTCAATCTGGTCGCCAGGGATGCTGGCCAGCACCGTTTCGAGGTTAGCACCGGGCAGGCGCTTGCAGTTCAGCAGAATTAGCACGTTGCCCTTGCCCCGGAACTTCAGCCGCCCCTCAATGAGCTGCACCGAAGGCGCAGCGGCCAGAATGTCGTAGGCATCGTTGCCGGCGGCCAGCAGGCTGCCCTCCACGTGCATCGTTACGCGGTCGGGCTTCTGCTCGATGAGGGGGCGCTGGCCTGTAATGGTTACGCCCTGCAGGTTTTGCGCCGCCGAGGCCAGACTGATGTGGCCTACATCATGCGTGGCAGTGCCCGCCGCCAGCTGCAGCGGTAGCACGTGGGTGGTGTACCCGAGCATCAACAACTGCAACTGGTAGCTGCCCGCGCTGGCTTTCAGTGAGAAGCGGCCGGCATCATCAGCCAGGCCAGTCTGCACCACTCGGCCCTCAGTGTCTGCAGCCTTCAGCACCACCGTCACGAAACCGAGCGGCTGTTGCGACTGCTGGTCCAGCACGCGGCCCGTTACGGCAACCGACTGGCCTAGGGCTATATTTTCAACGAACAAAAGGCCTACCAGCAGTAGTAGCATGCGGCAGTCAGAGGTGAAGTTCAGGCGGCTGGCAGTATTGCAGAGCAGGTTCATATTCCGGTTCCGTTAACAGAAGTGGAGGATCTGCAACGAAGGAACCGCAACGCCTCCTGAGCCCGAAGTTTATTCGACCAAGCCATGGCCTCACACCACCAAACCACGAGTTGCCACGCGTTTTTGCCCCGCGGAAGTGGCCTAGCGCCATGCAGCAACGGCTGTAGCAGCTTCACCCAACAGGCCCAGACGCACAAAAAAGCCACCGACACGCTGCTGTGTGGAGCAGCGTGTCGGTGGCTTTGGCGAGAAAAGCAGTGTCACTGCTTGGTAATTGGTCAGTTATAAAAGCGCCCTGAATTTCTACCGCCCCCTACAAGCTGTGGCTAGAGGTGGTTTCGGGGATAATCACCACGTAGTCGTAGCCGAGAATGGTAGCTTCCAGCTCGTGGCTGCTCACCTTGAGCTTGTCGCGGAGCAGAGCCGCGCGCAGTGGGCGCAAATCGAATATCTGCCAGGCGCTGCCGGCCTTGGTTTGGGCCGCGAAGGGCTTTATCATGGCTTCCTCAGCGTCAGAATACTTCACAGTATTCTTAACGTCGGCATCCGGCACGCCTGCCCCCAGCTTAGTGCCCTGCTTGCCCATCACGAAGATGTGCAAGGACTTTTGGTCGTGCATATCGGCCAGGTTTTTGGCCAGATTTCCTACATCGTAGATATCGCCCCAAATGCTGCGGCCCTGGCCTACGTGGTAGGCGCCAAACTTAAACAGCATCTTGGGCAGCGGCTGGTTGGCTTGCTGGTAAGGCTGCAGCTCCGCCAGCAGGTTGCGCTTCATGAGGTTGATGCGGGCGAAGTGGCTGCTGCGCTTTCCCGCGAAGCTCTCCTGATATATCCGGTAGCTCGCCACAAAATCATCCACCATTTTCCGGGCCTCAGGGCTCTCCTTTTCGGTGAAAGCGCGCAGGCTGTCGATGCCCGACTGGCCTAGGGCAAACATGGTGATGCCGTTGTATTTGCCCGTCAGCATGGCAGTGTAGTCGCGGGTTTGGTAGGTGCGGGCGCGCTGCTGCAGATACGCCTTGGCGGGCTTGCTTTTTACCTTTTCGGAGAGCACGGTAAAGAACCGGCCCGGAGTCCCAATTCCAACTTGCTCAATGCCCAGAATAGACACGTTTTGGGTGCGCAAGTACCGGGCAAGCTCCATCTCCTCGGCCCAGCTATAAAACGACAACGCCATGGGATACTTCTTGTTGAAAGCGGACGCCAGACCGGGCTGCGTGGCTAGCCGGCTCACATCCTGCGCTTGATATTTGTCGATTTCTGCTACATACAGTGCCGGCTTTAGCTCCCGCGCTACGGCCGTGGCAAAAGCCGGAATCTGGGCCATGCCGTGGTCTTCCCCAATCAGTACCAGCTGGCTTTTCTGGATGTCCTGCTGCAGCTTCTCCCAACCGAGGCCCGTGAACTGTGTCCCGGTTGGGGTAAGGGCAAACTGGTTTTTCTGCACCAGCCGCGTAAACATAGTATCCTGTGCCTGGGGCGTTGTTTGCGCGAAGGCCGTGCCACTGAGCAGGCCCGCCAGCACCGTGCAGGCAAGTTGGCGGAACTGGTGGCCTACGCAGAAACGGGCGGCAGCGGAGCAAAGCGGGAGGCGGAAGGCGGTTGTCATGGGGAGCGGTTTATTTTGGCGAGCGGTAGATTCTGGAACAAAGAAATTGCAGAGCTTTAGCCACCCGAAGTTTATTCGACCAAAGCGCGGCCCCACACCACCAAACCGCGAATTGGTCTGCGCTTTATTTTTATGCCTGCATCCGATTCTACTCCCTTTTTCCGCTGGCAGACCCTGAGTGCGCGCACCACTACCGTGCTGCTGCAGGCGGTGCTGTGGGTGCTGCTGTGCGGTTTCTACTTCGCCTGGTACAACCGGACCAACTACCGCTTTGGCGGCCCCATCTGGTCGCTGGTGCTGTTGCGGCTGACCTTTGCAGTGGTGCTTTTCAATGCGCTGGTGTACCTCATTATTCCACGCTGGCTGCTGCGGGGCCGCTTCTGGTTGGCAGCGCTCGGGGGAGTGCTCCTAATTTATGGCTACGGCCTGTTCAACTTCTGCGGGTATCATCTGGCCGAAACCTATCTGCAGCCACCCGCCCGCCTGGCCCAGTACTACCATGAAATGAACCAGCCGGGCCTGCGCAAGGCCGTATTCAGCTGGCAGGGGCTGCTGGAAATGACCCTAGAAATGCAGGCCAACATGATGTTTCCGCTGGTCATCAGCTTCCTGACCTACGCCCAGGTGGTAGACAGGCGCCGGCTGGCCCTGGAGCGCGACCAGCTGAATCTGGAGCTGCGCTACCTCAAGACCCAGATCAATCCGCAATTCCTGTTCAATACACTTGGCAGCCTGCACGGCTTCACGCGCCACCGCGACCCACGCGCCGGCGACATGGTGCTGCACCTCGCCGACCTGATGCGCTACACCCTCTACGAATCCGACACGGAAACCGTGCTGCTGAGCCGGGAGCTGGAGTTCCTAGATGACTACCTGGCTCTGGAACGCCTGCACGGTCGTGAGCTTGTCAGGATTTCATACACTGCAACGGGTACAGTCAGTACGCAGCGCATTGTGCCGCTGGTGCTGTATCCGTTTCTGGAGCGCCTGTTTGCGGGTCTGGATGCCGCCTCCGTTGCTGATATCACCACCACACTGCATACCACAGAGCATGCCATAACGGCCACATTCACGCGCAGTTCGCCCACCCCGCCGGCAGTGGCCTACAGCACCGATGGCGCCGTACTGGCCGCGCTACGGCGCTTGCAGCTGCAGTACCCCAGCCGGCACCAAGCCAAGCTAACGGAGGAGGCCACGAGCCTGCGCCTAGAACTTCACCTTGATCTGTAAGCCGATGCTGCGCGCCCTTGCTCCTTCTTCCTCTTCCAGGCCGTACTCCGGCCGCACGCGGGTGGCCTTGCATCTGCTGCTTTGGGCGCTGTACATCGGCTTCCAGTACTTCCTGATGCATCTGCAGCCTACGTCGCCGGCCGTCATGCTGTGCTTTATCGCCAAAGATCTGCTTACTGCGGTTGTGGGTTTCTATTTCTTTTCCAATGTAGTGCTGCCGCGGTTTGTGGTGCAGCGGCGGTGGCTGCTAAGCGCGCTCAGCCTGGTGGCTATCTACTACTTCTGGGCGCTGGTTTCGCACGCCACCTATGCCGCCATGGTGCACAGTGGCCTAGAGCTGGGCGAGTGGAGCAGCTATATGCACCGTTCCCTCGATAAAGGCCTATGGGTGGGTGTATTCTCTTGGTACGGCGTGAGCATGGGCCTGAGTGACTTCTTCGTGTTCCCGATGCAGCCCATTCTGCTGCGCTTCATTCTGTTTTTGCTCACCAGCAGCAACCGCAGCCTGCACCTACAGCGCGAAAACCTCCGCCTGGAAGTCAATTTTCTGAAGGCGCAGGTAAATCCCCACTTCCTCTTCAACACCCTCAACAACATCTATATGATGGTGGTGAAGCAGGACGAGCGCGCCCCTGATATGGTAGCGCACCTCTCCCACCTGATGCACTACACCGTGTACGAGTCGGATGCGGCGCTGGTGCCTCTAGGCCAGGAGCTGGGGTTTTTGGAGGCCTATCTGGAGCTGGAACGCCTGCGCTACGGCCAGAAAGTCAGCATCCGGTATCAGCCGCCTGTCCGCACAACCGGCTACGCTATTACCCCGCTCTTGTTCTTTCCTTTTGTAGAAAACGCATTCAAGCACGGCGTCGATAGCAGCCTCGATGCCTCCTGGGTGGCCATTTCCCTGCGCATATTCGATGATGCCCGGCTGCATTTCGAGGTCCGCAACAGCTACAGCCCCGATGCCCCCCAGCGCGAGTTTGGGGGCGTGGGCATTGCCAACGTGCGCAAACGCCTGGCCCTGCACTACTCCCCCGCCGACTATGAGCTCACCATCTCGCACGATGCCGACGCGCATACCTACGGCGTGGCACTTACTATCCTTTTAGAACCCGTTTCGGCAGCCGTAGGCCAGTCCGTTCCCTCTCTCCCAGCCCTTGCTCCTGCCTCATGATTAACTGCCTAATTATCGACGACGAACCGTTTGCTCGCGAGCTGCTGCAGGGCTACATCGCCCAGATGCCCCACCTGCACCTGGTGGCCAGTTGCGAGCATGTGTTTGAGGCCCTGGAAGTTCTGCAGCAACAACGCGTTGATCTGCTGTTTTCAGACATAAACATGCCCCAGGTGAACGGCCTGGAATTCATCCGTTCTTTGCATAATCCGCCCTACGTCATCTTCGTCACGGCCTCGCCCCACCACGCCCTGGAAGGCTACGAGCTGGATGCGCTGGATTATGTGGTGAAGCCCGTTTCGTTTCCGCGCTTTATGAAGGCCGTGAATAAGGCCATGGCTGTAGTGAACAGCCGGCCGGCACTACCAGTAGCGCCAGAGCCGCAGTTTCTGTTTGTGAAAGAGGGCCACTCCTTGCGGCGCGTGCTGTTCGATGAAATCTACTACATCGAGGGGATGAAGGACTACATCAAAATCATTCTGAAAGACCGCATCATTATCACCTATCTGCGCATGAGCCGCGTGGAAGACCAGCTCCCGGCCCGCCGCTTCACCCGCATCCAGAAGTCCTACATCGTCCGCACCGACGCCATTAAGGCCATCAGCGGCAACGAAGCGGAACTTTACGATTTACCCGAAAAGCTGCCTATTGGTAAGCAGCACAAGGAAGCGTTACTGGCGCAGTTTGGGCTGAGCTAGGCCAGTAAAAGGATAAAAAGAAACGTTATCCTGACGAAGCTAAGCGCTTCCTATGCCTGAACGAGTGGCCTAGAAAAGCGCCTGCTGACGTGACAAGATCCTTCCTTCGTCAGGATGACGTGGTGGGTTGGTAGCCTGGCCGCATAGCCGAAACTGTTACTAAATCCTTGGCAACTTCCGCCCGCGTTTCCGGGTTATCTTTGCGCTTTGCATCTGCAATTTCCCGACTGACTATAGTATGGCAACCATTACCAAAGAAGATGTCCTCAAGGCCCTGAGCTACGTGGAGGAGCCCGATCTGGGCAAAGACCTCGTAACGCTCAACATGATTGAGGATGTGGCAATTGAGGGCAACCGCATATCGTTTACGGTGGTCCTGACCACCCCGGCCTGCCCCCTCAAGCAGCTCATTCACGATGCCTGTGAGCGCGCCATCCATACGATGGTGGACAAAAACGCCGAGGTCGTTATCGTGATGACTTCGCGCGTAACCACCATGCGCGAAAACCGCGACCTGCTGCCTGGCGTGAAGAATATCATTGCCATTGCCTCGGGCAAAGGTGGCGTGGGCAAAAGCACCGTTACGGCCAACCTGGCCATTGCGTTGGCCAAAACCGGCGCCCGCGTAGGCCTGGTTGATGCCGATATTTCGGGCCCCAGCATGCCGCTTATGTTCGGCGTAGAGTCGGCTAGGCCACACGTATTCCAGGGCCCCGATGGCAAAAACCTAATTCAGCCCATTGAAGCCCACGGCGTAAAGCTGATGAGCATTGGCTTCCTGGCCCCAGCTGAGTCGGCTATAGTGTGGCGCGGCCCCATGGCTTCGTCGGCTCTGAAGCAGTTCATCACGGAAGTGGAGTGGGGCGAGCTGGACTACCTGCTCCTCGACATGCCTCCTGGAACCTCCGACATTCACCTCACGATGGTGCAGACGGTGCCCGTTACCGGCTCACTCATCGTGACGACGCCCCAGAAAGTAGCGCTGGCCGATGCCGAGAAGGGTTTGCAGATGTTCCGTCTGCCCCAGATCAACGTGCCGGTGTTAGGTATTGTGGAGAATATGGCCTGGTTTACGCCCGCCGAGCTGCCTGACAGCAAGTACTTTATCTTCGGCGAAGGCGGCGGAAAGGGCCTCGCTGCCAAGCACGAAGTGCCGCTGCTAGGCCAGATACCACTGGTGCAAAGCATCCGCGAAAACGGCGACCAGGGTACGCCCGCCATCCTGCAAACCGGTACCGCCGCTGCGGCCGTGTTCGAGCAGTTGGCCGAGGAACTAGCTCGCCAAGTGAGCATCCGGAATGCGGTGGCCCCCAAAACGAACATCGTCGAGATGAACCGTTAGCCGGGGCTGGTTCAACTGACTTTTGTGCTTCAGCTGAACGCTTCCCGAACTTACCCCATCCGCTTTTGGTTGGTTCTTAACCAGTCAATAGCTGTATCTTTACTTGATTTTACTATCCAGGCCACCCCAAAAACAGGCCTAGAAAGCATCATCAGCTTAGCACCAAACCCCGCGATTCATGAATGTAGCTGCCACCGTCGAAGCCCATCCGCCCTGCCCCGCATCGAACAGGCCCTGGATACCATCCGGCCCTACCTGGCCGCCGACGGAGGCAATGTGCGCGTGCTGGAAATCACCGATGATATGGTACTCCGCCTGGAGCTGTTGGGTGCCTGCGGCACCTGCCCAATGTCGCCGATGACGCTGAAAGCCGGCGTAGAGGAATCTGTGAAGAAAGCCGTACCGGAGATTCGCTCCGTAGAAGCCGTGAACGTAACGCCCATGAGCGAGCAGCCCGCCGGCCAGGTTCGGTAAGCCACTTACTCACAAGTAGTACATGAAAAGGGATAGCCTAGCGGTTATCCCTTTTTTGCTTTTCCAGTCTATTTTGCATTGCCACATAAGGAGAAAACCGGTGATCTAGCCATCTTTTCCCTGGCTCGTCTACCTTTGCCGGCTCCTTCCACCTGCATCCTACTATGGCAAACCCAAACGACCCCGCCCTCCGCTCCTGGATTGATATAGCGCCCACCAGTGACTTCCCAATCCAGAATCTGCCCTTTGGCGTGTTTGAAACCGACGAGCGTGGCCCGCGGGTGGGCGTAGCTATCGGCGAGTATGTGCTGGATTTGTACGCCGTAGCACAGTTCGGTTATTTCGAGGACCTGGAGCTGGGGCCGAAAATGCCGAAGATATTCCGTCGCCGTAGCCTGAACCAGTTTATTGCCCTGGGCCGACCGGCGTGGCGGGCCGTGCGCCAGCGCATAAGTGAGCTGTTGCGCCACGACAACCCTACGCTGGCCCGCAACGAGGAAGCGATGCACTCCTGCCTACTTCGCCAAAGCGATGTGCGGATGCTACGCCCCGTACGCTCCCACAACTACACCGATTTCTACAGCAGCATCGAGCACGCCACCAACGTGGGCATCATGTTCCGAGACCCGGCCAATGCCCTGCTGCCCAACTGGCGCCATATTCCCATCGGGTACCACGGTCGCGCCAGCAGCATTGTAGTATCCGGCACCGATATCCGGCGTCCCAACGGCCAGCGCAAAGCCCCCGATGCGGCCGCGCCCACTTTCGGCCCTTCGCAACAGCTGGATTTTGAGCTGGAAATGGCCTTTATAGTAGGTCGCGGCACGGAGCTCGGCGACACCGTGCCGATTCAGAATGCGGAGGACTATATCTTCGGGATGGTGCTGTTTAATGATTGGAGCGCCCGCGACATCCAGAGCTGGGAATACGTGCCGCTAGGCCCCTTCCTGGGCAAAAGCTTCGGCAGCAGCGTGTCGCCGTGGGTCGTGACGCTGGACGCGCTGGAGCCTTTCCGGGTGGCTGGCCCGGTGCAGGAGCCCGAGCCGCTGCTCTACCTGCGCCAACTCGACGAGCACAACTTCGATGTTAACCTGGAAGTGGGTATTCAGCCGGAAGGTGGCCTAGAAACCGTCGTGTCACACTCCAATTTTGGGCTGATGTACTGGAGCATGGCTCAGCAGCTCACCCACCAGGCGTCCAACGGCTGCAACCTGGAAGTAGGCGACCTGTACGCTTCCGGTACCATCTCCGGCACCACCCCCGACTCTCTGGGCTCCATGCTGGAACTGGCGTGGCGCGGCACCCGCCCCGTGCCGCTGGCTGATGGTTCGGAGCGCAAGTTCCTACAAGACGGCGACACCGTAACCATGCGCGGCTATTGCGAGAAAGATGGCTTACGCATTGGTTTCGGAGAGGTGACAGGTAAAATACTGCCGGCCAATACGCTGTAGGCCACCCGAACCTTAGTTCCGACAGAGAAGCGCAGAATTCTGACGCAAAAAGCACCGGCTCCTGATGGAGACGGTGCTTTTTCATTGCTTAGTGCTGCAGCTGTTTTTGTGATTCAAAAAAGAAACGTCGTGCTGAGCTTATGTAACGTCATGCTTGATCTGGCGTCCGCGCAGTCGAAGCATTTCTACCTCTGGCTACTCAACAGGCATAGAGAAGCGGTAGAGATGCTTCGGCAAGCTCAGCATGACGTTCCTTTTTTTGATCTGCAATCCTTCCTACACTGCTCTAATTAGCCGCCTCAATTACTTCCGCCCTTCGATAATCTCATCCACTACCGCTGGGTCGAGGAGCGTGGTGGTGTCGCCGAGGTTGCTGATTTCGCCTTCCGCCACTTTGCGCAGGATGCGGCGCATGATTTTGCCGGAGCGCGTTTTCGGTAGGCCACTCACAATCTGGATTTTATCGGGCTTGGCAATTTTGCCGATTTCGGCCACGATAGTCTCGATGATGCTGGCCTCGATATGAATCTTATCGGAGTCTTTTTCGCAGGCGCCGGGCCGACAGATCACGTAGGCATAGATGCCCTGCCCCTTCACATCGTGTGGGAAAGCCACTACCGCCGACTCCACCACATTGTGGTTCTGGTTAATGGCATTCTCAATTTCGGCCGTGCCGAAGCGGTGACCCGATACGTTGATCACGTCATCGACGCGACCAATGATGCGGTAGAGGCCGTCGGCGTCGCGGCGGGCGCCGTCGCCGGTAAAGTAGTAGCCCTTGTAGGGTGCAAAGTAGGTATGCACGGCCCGCTCATGGTCGCCGTAGGTGGTCCGGATGATGCCGGGCCAACTTTGCTTGATGGCTAAGTAGCCTTCCTCTTCATTGCCCTCAATTTCCTTTCCTTCCTGTGTGAGCAGCACGGGCTGCACGCCGGGCAGCGGCAGGCCCGCGTGCGTGGGTTTGCTGGGCGTGATACCCGCCAGAGCAGAAATCATAATACCGCCGGTTTCCGTCTGCCACCACGTATCCACGATGGGGCAGCGCTCCTTGCCCACGTGCTGGTAATACCAATACCAGGCTTCCTCATTGATGGGCTCCCCCACCGAGCCCAGCACCCGCAACGAGTCAAGAGAGTAGCTGAGCACGTTATCCAGCGGGGCGGCCATCAGGCTGCGGATAGCCGTGGGCGCGGTATAAAAGATGCTGACCGAGTGCTTGTCAATCACCTCCCAGAAACGGCCTGCGTCGGGATACGTCGGGATGCCCTCAAACATCAGCGAGGTGGCCCCCGACAGCAGCGGACCGTAGAGCAGATACGTATGGCCCGTTACCCACCCTATATCGGCGGTGCACCAATAGATGTCGTTTTCCTCTACCTGAAACACATTTCGAAACGTGTAATCGGCCCACACCATGTAGCCGGCCGTGCTGTGCACTACGCCCTTGGGCTTACCGGTGCTGCCCGAAGTATAGAGGATGAACAACGGATCTTCGGCCTCCATTTCCTCGGCGGGGCAGGTTTTGGCCACACCTTCAGCTTCCTCGTGATACCACACGTCGCGGCCTTCCTTCATTTGCACGGGCCAGCCGAGGTGTTCTACCACAATCACGCGACGCACGCCGGGGCAGCTTTCCAGGGCTTCATCCACCACGCGCTTCACCGGAATCTGCTTGGCGCCGCGGTTCAGGCCATCGGCTGTGAGTACCACAGTGGCCTGGGCATCATTCACGCGGTCGGAAATGGCAGTGGCCGAGAAGCCCGCAAAAATCACGGAATGCACGGCCCCAATGCGGGCGCAGGCCAGCACCGCAATGGCCAGCTGCGGTATCATGGGCATATAAATGCACACCCGGTCGCCCTTCTCCACGCCATTGTCGTGCAGCACATTGGCAAACTTGCACACCTCGTGGTACAGCTCGCGGTAGGTCAGGCGCAAATGGCGGGTTTTGGTATCATTCGGCTCATAGATGATGGCCAGCTTGTTGCCGCGGGTGGCCAAGTGGCGGTCGAGGCAGTTCTCCGTGATGTTGAGGCGGGCTCCCTGAAACCACTCATTGTGGCCGTTAGCCATATCAGAGGTCATTACTTTGTCCCACTTGCGGCGCCAGGTAAAGGGCGCGGCCACATCGGCCCAGAACTGTTCGGGGTTTTCTACGCTGCGGCGGTAGGCCTCGTGGTATTCTTCCAGCGTACGAATGCGGGCGTGTTTGGAGGGCGTTTCGGGCATGGGAATAGGGTTTAGGGAGTGTATGTGTTTGGTGTATCGGGGCTTCCTGACTTCAGGATGACAATCGGTTTTCAAAGGCCTGACCCAGGCATCTGGCTTCCAGCACCAGCTGGATTTCCTCCAGAATAGCCGGATCATCAATGGTGGAAGGCAATACGAACTCCTCGCCATCGGCCAGCTGCCGCAGGGTTTTACGCAGGATTTTGCCGGAGCGGGTTTTGGGCAGCCGTTTTACCACGGCGGCCTGCCGGAAGCAGGCAACGGCGCCAATCTGCTCCCGAATAAGGCTGATGAGTTCTTTTTCCAGTTGCTCCTCCTCCATTTGCTGGCCGTCTTTCAGCACCACGAGGCCTACGGGTCGCTGCCCACGCAAGGCGCAGGCAATGCCCAGCACGGCGCACTCGGCCACGGCGGGGTGCGCCGCCAGCAGCTCTTCTATCTCGCCGGTGCTGAGGCGGTGGCCGGCTACGTTTATGACATCATCCACGCGGCCCATGATGTAGAAATAGCCTTCCGCGTCCTGGTAGCCGCCGTCGCCGGTAAAGTAGTAGCCGGGAAAAGTATCCAAGTAGCTGCTCTGAAAGCGAGCATCATCCTGCCACAGCGTAGGGAGGCAGCCGGGTGGCAACGGCAGCTTCACGGCAACTAGGCCCGTGGTGCCGGCCGGCACTGGTAGGCCGGCTTCGTCCAGAATCTGCACATCGTAGCCCGGCACCGGGTGGCCCGCCGAACCGGCGCGGGGCGGCGGCATATCAGAGAGCCCCACCATGGTAGCCAGCATCGGCCACCCCGACTCGGTTTGCCACCAGTGGTCTATTACGGGCACGCCCAAGAGCTGGCCGGCCCACTCGTAGGTAGCAGGGTCGCACCGCTCGCCAGCCAGAAAGAGGTAGCACAGGCAGCTTAAGTCGTACTGCCGGGAGAGTAGGCCTTCCGGATCTTCTTTCTTGATGGCCCGAATGGCAGTGGGCGCCGTGAACGTCACCCGCACGTTGTGGTCGTGGATGAGGCGCCAGAACGTACCGGCATCGGGCGTGCGAACGGGCTTCCCCTCAAATAACACCGTGGTGCAGCCGTGCAGCAGCGGCCCGTACACGATGTAGCTGTGGCCTACAGCCCACCCAATATCAGAGCCGGCAAAAAAAGTCTCGCCGGGCTCTACGCCATAAATAGCCGACATGCTGTACTTCAGCGCTACCGCGTGCCCACCGTTGTCGCGGACCACGCCTTTGGGCTTGCCAGTAGTGCCGGAGGTGTAGAGAATGTAAAGCGGGTCAGTAGCTTCCACCGGAACGGCCTCTACGGGCGCGGCCTGGAGTAGCTGCTGATAATCTACGTCGCGGGGGGCACGTTCGGAGGCGGCTGAGTGGCTCGGGTTCAACTCGGCGAGGCAAAAGCTGCGCTGTAGCACCACAACGTGTTCGGGCTTATGCTGGGCTTTCCCGATGGCATCATCTACGAGGGGCTTGTACGGAATTACCCGATCAAACTCCAGCCCCGCCGACGCGCAGATAATAACGCGGGGCCGGGCATCATCAATACGCACGGCCAGCTCGTGGGGCGCAAAACCGCCAAATACCACGGAGTGCACAGCTCCCAGGCGGGCGCAGGCCAGCATGGCCACCACCGCCTCGGGCAGGTTGGGCATGTACAGAATCACCCGGTCGCCGTAGGCCACTCCCAGCTCCCGTAGGCCACCCGCAAAGCGTGCCGTCAGGTCCAGCAGCTGCTGGTAGGTGTAGCGGCGCACCGTTTGGGTTACCGGCGAATCATAGATGAGGGCCGTCTGCTCGGCGCGGCCGTTTTGCACATGGTAATCGAGGCACAGGAAGCTGGTGTTGAGGCGCCCGCCCCGAAACCAGCGGTAGAATCCGGTGCCTTCATCCTGGCTCAAAACAGGCTGAGGAGGCTCCTCAAACCAGGCAATCTGGCCAGCCTGGGCGGCCCAGAACGCGGCCGGATCCGTGAGGCTGGCGGCGCGGGCGGCAGCGTATGTGGTGGGAGCGTTCATGATTGGGCGGGTTGGGTGGGCACGGCGGGCAAACGGAGGTGGCCTAGGCGGCCGTACTGATCAGCTCTTTGATGGTAGACATGAGCTGGCGCGTGCTGAAGGGCTTTGGGATGTAGAGGTCGGCGCCCACCTCGTAACCCTTCTGAATATCAGCATCCTTGCTCTTCGCCGACAGGAAAATAACGCGGGTGCGGCTGCGGTTGGGCAGCTGGCGCAGATGGCGGCACACCTGGTAGCCATCCACATCGGGCATCATCACATCCAGCAGCACCACATCAAAATTGGTCCGGTCCAGGGCCTCCAGCGCCTCGGTGCCGTTGCGGGCTATGCTGACGCCGTAGCCGCTTTTGCGCATCAGAAATTCGAGCGACATCACAATGTTGGGCTCGTCATCGACAATGAGAATGTGGGGAGGCGTCGGCATGACGTGGAGGTTTGTTTTCGGAAGGAGGTTCGGGTGGCGGGTTCTGTTCGGGTGTTGGCGCCCGCTTAGGAAAGAAGGTGGTTCGGGCTAATTCTTCATTACTTCCAGCGGCAACTCCACTGAAAAGCGCGCGCCTTGGTCGGGCTGGCTTTCTACCCAGATGCGGCCGGCGTGGAGCTCAATGATTTTCTTAGTAATAGCCAGCCCCAGCCCCGAGCCTTCGGGCTTGCGCATGGTTTGGTGGCGGGCCTGGAAGAACTTATCGAAGATGAGCTGATGAAACTCCGGGTCGATGCCTTTGCCGTTGTCCTGCACCATAATGCGCAGCGTTTCGGGAGAGGCTTCGGCTACCACCCCAATGCGGCCGGAGCCATCGGCGCGGCACGATTTCACGGCGTTGCTGAGCAGGTTCACGAGTACTTGCATGAGCCGGTCACGGTCTCCGGGGAGCGTGGGCAGGCCGGGCGGCACCGTGAGGTCTAGGTGGATGTGCTTATCGCGCAGGAGCTGGCCTACGGAGTCGAGCGCGTCATTTATCACTTCGGCTACATCCACCGGGCTTTTTTCCAGGGTAGCCCTCCCCGACTCATACTTCTCCAGATCCAGCACCAGCGTAATCAGCCGGCTCAGCCGCTCCGATTCCTTCGTGATGGTCAGCAGGAAACGCTGGCGCTCCTCCTCGTCCATATCGGGGTTGTCGGTGAGGATTTCTGACAGGGCCCGGATGCTGGTGAGAGGGGTGCGAAGCTCATGAGTGACGGTGTACAAGAACTCGTCTTTGTGCTGGTCCAGCTCCTGAAGCTGATCGTAGGCCACTTGCAGCTGGCCTGTGAGGCGCTGCAGCTGGCGCTGCTGCTTCTGGAGCTGGCGGTTAGCCTCCAGCAGCTGCTGACTTTCGCGCAGAATGCCCACCACGTTATCAAAGCTGATATCCTCCACCCCCACCGACGATGACAGCAGCAGCCGCGCCGAAGCCGGGCCGATGCTGCCGGCCAGCAATTTTTCCGCGTAGGCCAGTAAGCGCGGATCAGCCTGGGGCGGGGCCACGTTTTCGGTGTTGATGTGGGCCTCCGGAAACCGCTCGGCGAAGGCGTGCAGGGCCTGGGAAGTGCGCTTTTTGCCAAGGAAGCCCGTGAGCAGCTCGCGCACATCGGGCAGGGCCGCGCCGCCGTGCCAGCCCGCGGGCCCCTCAAAGCCGGTGCGGTAATGGAACACGCCCACGAATATCTCGGCCTGGCGCTGCTCCAGCGCCGAAGGCGTCCGCAGCAACGACACGCCTACGTACAGGCCTACGTTGAAAAACCAGCTCCAGAACAGCCCGTGCGAAAGGTAGTCGAGGCCCGTGAGCCCGAAGAGCGCGAAGGGTCGTAGGCCACTCCAGCCGAATAAGCCGCGTTCCAGAATGGAAGCCGAGAGCATTTCCGGCCCTACCATAGTGGGCACAACCAGCGTAAAAAACCAGATCAGGAAGCCCGCCAGAATGCCGGCCGTAGCACCTTGCCGGGTGCCACCTTTCCAGTAGAGGCCGCCCAGCACCACCGGCACAAACTGGGCCACGGCCGCAAACGACACCAACCCGATATTCACGAGGGGCAGCAGGTGGCCTACGGCCGCGTAGTAGCCGTAGGCCAGTAGCAGTACGGCCACCACCGCCAGGCGCCGACTTTGCAGCGCTACCTGGCCCAGGTACGCAAACCACCGCGGGCTTTCGGCGCGGGCTGGCGGCAGGCGCACCAGCAGCGGCATGAGCAGGTGGTTGCTCATCATCACGCTCAGGGCAATGGTTTCCACGATAATCATGCTGCTGGCCGCCGAAAGGCCGCCGAGGTAAATCAGGAGGGCCAGCCAGTGGTGGCCGGCTTGCAGGGGCAGCGCCAGCACAAACGTGTCGGCATCGAGACCCGCTCCGGCCAGTAAGCGGCCGCCAAATGCCAGCGGAAGCACAAACAGGTTGATAATGATGAGGTAGAGCGGAAACAGCCACATGGCTTTGCGCAGGTGGTTTTCGTTTACGTTTTCCACCACCGATACCTGAAACTGACGCGGCAGCAGCAGAATGGCGGCCATGCTCAGCAGCAGCAGCGTAAACCACTGCGTGCCGCTGGTGCCGGCGCCTTCCAGCGTGAATAGGCGGCGCAGATCGGGCACGGCAGCGGCCTTCTCAAACACATCGGCAAAACCATCGAACAGGCCGAAGGTCACGAACAGGCCCGCCGCCAGAAAGGCCACCAGTTTCACCAGGCTTTCCAGGGCCACGGCCAGCACCATGCCCTCGTGCCGCTCGGTGGCTTCCACGGAGCGCACCCCGAAGATGATGGTGAAAAACGCCAGCGCCACCGTGGTAATAAGGGCCGAGCTGATGGCTAGACCACCTTCAGTCAGCATAGGCCCTTGCCCTCCGCCCGTCAGGATATCAAAGGAAGCAGCAATGGCCTTGATCTGCAGCGAGATGTAAGGCACTACCCCCAGCACGCACACTACCGTCACGAGGGCGCCCAGCGAAGCGCTTTTGCCGTAGCGCGCCGAGATAAAATCGGCAATGGAGGTGAGACGTTGAACGTGGCAGATGCGGATAATCTTGCGCAGTACCAGCCAGGCCACCGGCGCCATAAGCGTAGGCCCCAGATAGATACCAACAAACTCCAGCCCGAAATACGCGGCCCGCCCCACAGAGCCATAGTATGTCCAGGCGGTGCAGTACACGGCCATGCTCAGGGCGTAAACGTAGGGGTTGCTCACCAGACTTTTTCGCGCCGCCGAGCGCCGCTCCGCCGCGTAGGCCACCCCGAACAGTAAAGCCAGGTAGCCGAAAGAAAAGCCAATGACAAGCAGCGTGTTCAAGGTTATGTTGGGTGATGAGGTGAAGTGTGAACGGCGAGGTGGTGATGAGGCGACCGAGGCCAGTATGTCATTGCGAGCGGAGCGAAGCACCCGCAGGACAGCGCAGCTAATCTTTACTTGATGGTGCGCGATACTGTGCTCCGTTTAAAAGTGCAAGGCGACTGGCCTAGCGTCAGGTTTTGCGTGTACTTAAGTGTCTTTCCTTGAAGCGAGGAAGGATTAGCTGCGCTGTCCTGCGGGTGCTTCGTCGTTCCTCCTCGGAATGACAAGGCGGTGTAGGCCACCACCTCACCATGTCACCTTTTCACCAGCCAGCCCGTGAGCAGCACCAGTGCCGCCCAAGCCACTAGCACGTAGAGGTAGAGCACCGGAATGTCCCACACTAGCCCCTGATGGTTAAAAACAGCCAGCAGCGGAAAGTTGAGCAGCACGGCAAACAGCAGGCTCACGAACAGCAGCCGCTGCCCGCGGCGCTGCTCGTTCTGCTCCTGGGGCGACATAGGAAGCATGGGCAGTGTAGTCGTAATCAGTGAGAAGAAGTGGCCTAGCACATCTGCATCCGCCAGAATAGCCACAGGAACGTTCTTTTGAGTCTTCCTGCTGAGTGGGCCAGTAGCAGGAAGTCCGCCGAACCTATGGCCCGGCGGACTTCACACAAACCACTTCGGCAAAGAACAAGGAGCCGAGTTTTCGGCAATGGCCTAGGCCACGGAATGGGGTTACTGCTGGCCGTTATCGTCCATCAGTTTCACGTTGCGCACGTCTTTCATCATGGCCTGCCCAATAAACCAGCAGATCAGGGCAATGCTAACCGGATAGATAAGGCCGGCCAGGGTGCTGTGCTCCTTGATGAAGGGCGTATCGGAGGCGGCGGCTCGCAGGGTGAGGGCAGTAGCAATCAGAGGCACAAACCCACCAAAGACGCCATTACCGATGTGGTAAGGCAGCGAAAGCGAGGTGTAGCGCACTTTGGTGGGGAACAGCTCCACCAGGTAAGCCGCAATCGGGCCGTAGGCCATCGTCACGAACAGCACAAGGCAGAACGTGAGCGCTGTCATGGCAAACAGGTTCGGGGAAAGCGCTTTCATGACGGCCGGCACGGCTTTGCCGGTAGCATCAACGGTAGCAGCGGTTACTTCCGTCAGAGGCCCGGAAAACTGCTTGAGGCCGTAGAAGATGGGGAAGGTGAACAGGGCGCCACAGAGTAGGCCCATCATGATGATTTTCTTGCGGCCGATGCGGTCAGACAGGGAGCCGAAATACACGAAGAACGGTGTGGCAAGCACTAGGGCAATGCACAACACCATACTGGCATCTACCAGATCCAGCTTGAGCGTATTCTGCATGAACGAGTACGCGTAGAACTGGCCGGTGTACCACACTACGCCCTGGCCCATGGTAGCGCCGAACAGCGAAATCAGGACCAGGCGGCGGTTTACGGGGTTCACGAACGACTCGCGCAGCGGGTTGGTGCTGGTTTTGCCTTCCGACTTGGCCTTGGCAAACAGCGGCGACTCGTGCAGCTTCCGACGGATGTAGTACGAGGCAATTACCAACAGGCCCGAGAGCAGAAACGGAATGCGCCAGCCCCACTCTTTGAAGGCTTCTTCGCCCATGGTTTTGCGCGTCACGATAATCACCAGAATGCTCAGCAGCAGACCGGCCGTAGCCGTAATCTGGATGAAGCTGGTATAGTAACCGCGCTTGTTATCGGGCGAGTGCTCGGCCACGTAGGTGGTAGCGCCGCCGTATTCGCCGCCCAGGGCCAGGCCTTGCAGCAGGCGGAGCAGCGTCACGATAATGGGGGCCGCGATGCCAATCTTATCATAGCTCGGGATGAGGCCCGTTACGAAGGTGGCGCCGCCCATAATCAGCAGGGTGAGCAGGAAGGTGTACTTGCGCCCAATCATGTCGCCGATGCGGCCGAAGAACAACGCGCCAAAAGGCCGCACCACAAATCCCGCTCCGAACACGGCCAGCGTACCCAGAATGGTATCCTCAATCTTGCCTGTAGAGCCAAACAGCACCGGCCCGATAATGGCGGCCAGCGACCCGAAGATGTAGAAGTCGTACCACTCAATTACGGTCCCGACGGAGGAGGCCGTAATCACCTGCCAGATCTTGCTGGTCGAGACGGCGTTGTTGTCGTGGGCTACGGCGTCATCAGCGGCCGCTCCGCCCAAGGGCGCGGCGCCAGCGTAGGCATCGCGCTGCGGTAATTTCTCGTTCATGATTGGTGGGAGTTGTGGTGATGGAAGAAGCCAGGAGATAGAAGTAAGGTGCTATGGCAGGAGTTAGAAGACAGAAGCACCCTTTTACTATATTCTAGCTTCTATCTTCTAACCCCTAGCGCCTTCCTTCTTACAGGAAAATCTGGGTTTGCAGCGTTATTTCGGGCTTGTAGTCCAGGCTGGTGAAATTGCCGGTGGTGGGCACGTACCCTTCAAAATCGGGGCGGGCGCGGTAGTTCAGGGTGACTTTGGCGTTGTGGCCATCCAGCAGCACGTTCACGCCGGCGTCATACACATTCACAGCTTTCGTGTCGCCATTGCTGAAGTGCAGACCATCGTAGTTGCTGTGCAGGTACGCTACGTAGGGCTGCAGGCGGGCCTTGGGGCCGAAGATGCGCTGGGGCAGCAGGAAACCGGCCTGACCATAAAACGAGTTGCCCGTTCCGGACTGAGGCACCGCGTTGCCGCGGGTGGCTGCAGCACCATAACCGGGGTTTTCGGGCCCGATGAAGCGCACATGGTTGGGTCCCATGTTATAGTTGTAGTACACGCCGTACAGGGTCAGGGCCGTGCACGAGGCTGTATCCAGAGGCACATCGTAGAAGGCATCAATCCCGAACATTTTCAGGCTGTGCTTATTCGTCCCGACCAAGCCAAACGGATCGGCCGATACGGCGGGCGTCACTGTCACTACGCTCGACGTTGGGCGCGAATACATGGCGTCCTTGTTGTAGAGGAAGCCGGCGCCTACACTGAACACGCGCTTAGTGCCCAGGTAAGTGCCCGTGAAGTAGGGCAGCAGGTTGGCTTCGGGCTCCAGGAAGTTGTAGCTCACATAGCCCTGGTACACATGGGTAGTGTTCTGTGGGCTATAGGCCGCTATGCCCGTTCCAGTATTGGTCGTGACGCCGGCACTGGTAGAACTGGTGCCCAGGTTGAGCGGGGTGCTGGTCACGTTCGTCAGGAAAGGGTCGCTGACGGAGAAGCGGTAATCGAGCTTGTTGATGCGGCCCTTCGCATACACGCCCAGCCAGCGAGCAAACTGGTCGGTGGCCTCAATGGTGGGGAAGTTCGTCAACGGCAGATCTATCGGCAGAATGCTGGTGGTACTAGCGCTGGTAAGCCGGGAAATACCATTAAGGTAGTGTAGGCCACCTCCCAGGCTCAGATACTTGTTCACCTTGTACTCCGTCACGGCCTCGTGAATAAAGAACTGAGGCTTCTTGCCATCAACGGTTGGGGTGATGCCGCCGCCTACCGCGTTTTGGTTGTTGATACCCAGGTGGGTATAAATGACAAAGCGCGGATTCAGCTGGGCCAGCAGCACTAAGCGGGAACGGCGTAGGCCAAAGTCGATCTGGCTTTTCTGGGGCTTGCTCGGCGCCCGCAGCGTACCCGTGTTGTTCTCGGTGTAGCGCGTGTACACCTGGTGCCACGACATAACCCGCAGGTACTTAGAGCCATCCGGTGACAGATTAAACTTCAGACCCGCACCATAGGGCGTCGATTTCGCTGGGGCCGGTGGCGTGGGGGGCGCGGCCGGTGCTGCGGGGGCGGGTGCCGGCTGACTGGGTGGTGGGGTCACTACTTGCGCCGAAGCTGCGGTGGCAGCCAAGAGCGCACTGATAGTCAGGGCGTAACGGGCGTTTCGCATAGGATTAGGGTGGGTTGGGGAGTGGTTGGGAAGGGGAACACACCGTAACTGGGCAATGCTACCCGGCTCGATTACCCCCAAGTAGGAAAATCCCCAAGCAGAAGTCACGCCCTTGCTATACTTCCGCTAAACCCTATAGTGCTAGGCCTGCTTAAACCGCTCCCATCGTATCATCATGTACTTATCCCCGAGTTCTGTCACGATTAAACCAGCTCCCTTCAGGTTTTCTGGTTTCAGGAAATATTCAGCTAGTTCCTTCTGGTTGAGAATCTTATACGTTGGGTGATATTCAGTTTGCCTGGGCGCTTTCATGCCGTATTTCTTCACCCAATTCATCACACTCACGTGGCTTACGCCCAGCAGCCGCTCAATTTCGCGGTAGCTCACTCCTTCCACATACAGCTGTAGGGCTTTGATAACGTAGTAAGGGTTTATTTCCTTGCCGGTTTTGGCTACCGAGAAATGATACCCACAATTCTTGCATTTAAACCGTTGTCGGCCGCCTACAATCCCGCTTTTAGTAGCTTCCGTTGACTCGCACTTCGGGCAGGCTGGCTTCGACATGAGCAATGTGAGTAAGTACTTACTAGTTAACTATACCATTTTAGTAAAGATATACTATTTTAGCAGAAATTAGTTATAATCCACAATGCTATTCGCCGCAAGGCATAGCCGTGATTGATGAGCTATTCGGAGGAAAGTGCCGTTCGAGGCGCGTACAGCATACTTATAGCACTTTTGGCTACAGGAAAACTCATGTCATTCCCCTGTTGTAGCATTAAACCCCTGTAACTGGGCCGGTAATCTTATTCTTCCATCCGTAGCACCACCGCCAGCAACGCATCAATGCTTAAGCCAAGGCGGCGCATATCCAGGCGGTTTAGGGTGTCGGTGGGCTCGTGGTAGTGCTTGTTGCGGTAGAAAGCCGTGTCGGTGAGTAGCACGGCGGGGTATCCGAACTGCCAATAGTTAAGGTGGTCGGAGAAATCGATACCCGGTAGCCAGGAGGGGGCCTTGAAGCGCTTTACGGGTAGCGTTGCCACCGCTTTATACTGCCGGGCAAAGCGACGGCCAAACGAACCGCCGCCGAATTTCTGCGCAACCGTAACATAGTCGCCGCGGTTGCCATATATCCACTTCAAGAGGCCTACGGGATACTCCTGGCTGCCTTTACGATCATCGTAATAGCCCAGCATTTCCAATGACACCATCCCTTTCACTGGCACGCCCGCCTCGTGCAATTGCTTCGCGTGCACATAGCTACCCATGCTTTTGGTCCGGAAAAACGGCGGTTCTTCCAGGGTGTAAGCCACTAAGTCAATGCGGTAGGCCAGGGCTGGTTGTTGGCCGAGCAAGCGGGCCAGCTCCAGCAGGGCTGCTACACCGGTTCCGTTGTCGTCGGCTCCTGGCTGCTCGCCGCACACATCATAATGCGCCCCAATGATCAGGCGCGGCCCATCTGCGGGCCCATAACTGCCGATGATGTTCCGGTAGGTGCGGCCCTGCACGGTGTAGGCCTGTTCTGTGCGCCGGGCGCCAGCTGCGGTTAGCTCCCCTCCTATATAATCGGCCGCTTGGTTCAGGCTGGCTTCGTGGAGGTAGTTGCGGGGTTCTGGTGTGGTAGTCAGGGAAATCAGATGGTGGCGCAGGCGGGCCGTATCAGCCACCCCAGACTGGCCTAGCGCAGCACTGCTGAGTAGAAGCGCAACAAGTAAAAAGTACAGGACACGTATTTGAATCACTGTGAATCCGGATAATTGAAAGTCATTTTAACAGAGGATACAGAGCAGATTCCGCAATGCACCAAACGGTTGCCTAGGCCAGTTCATCATCTGAATTTCAGCGGCTGGGAGTGGCCTAGGCACAACTGTCGGGCACAACTACGAACTTCGGGCCCATTTCTACTACTATTGCCGGTCCATGTCCACTCCCACCTCCTTCCGCTCCATCGTTCCTTCTGACCTCAAACCCAGCGAGTGGCACCCCTTTATGGTTGGTGCCGTAGCGCCCCGGCCAGTGGCTTTTGCCAGCACTATTGATGCGGAAGGCAACGTGAACCTAAGCCCGTACAGCTTCTTCAATTGCTTCGGCTCAAACCCACCCATTCTGGCCTTCTCGCCTGCTAACCGCGTCCGCGACAACTCCCAGAAACACACGTTGCAAAACCTGCGCGAAGTGCCCGAAGTAGTCATCAACATCTGCGACTACGCCATGGTGGAGCAGATGTCTCTGGCCAGCACCGAGTATGAGCGAGGCGTGAATGAGTTCGTGAAAGCCGGCTTTACGGAAGTAGCCAGCCAGCAGATCCGGCCGCCACGTGTAGGCCAGGCGCCCGCCGCCTTTGAGTGCGTAGTAGAGCAGATCATCGAGCTAGGCCAGAACAACGGCGCAGGCAACCTCGTGATTTGCCGCGTGGTGCTGGCTCATTTCCGGGAGGATATCATCCTGCCCTCCGGCATCGGCATCGACCCGCACAAGCTCGACGCCATTGCCCGCCTCGGCGGCGACTGGTACACCCGCGCCTCGGGCAGCAGCCTGTTTGAGGTGCCCAAGCCCAACCGCAACCTCGGCATCGGCATGGACCAGCTGCCCGAGCACATCCGCAAATCCGACATCCTAACGGGCAATAACCTGGGCCGCCTTGCCAACATCGAAGCCCAATCAATGCCCACCCCCGAAGAAGTAGAGGCCTACCGACACGAGCCGCTAGTGGCCTACACGCTCAATAAGTTTAAGGGGGATAGCGCTGTGCAACACCGGGAACTGGTATTGCTAGGCCAGAAAATTCTGGAAGAAGGCCGGCTGCTGGAGGCGTGGAAGGTGCTGCTGCTGGCCAGGTAAATGTGCTATTCCAGCCTGCGCTGTATTTGGTACGTAGCGCATGAGTCGGCCTGATATAGAAGCCTGGTAGCGTACCGCTGGATGAGCGCGTTTCGGGCCGCCGCGCCGCACAGGAGCACTACTTGGCCTGGTGGCAAGGTAGTGGCCTTGAATACAACGTTTACTGTATCGGAGAACTGTGCCCGCCGGGCCAGCGCGTGAAATTCCAAAGGTGCATTATAGCCGCTGCTACCTCTATCGGCGGTAGTATGCAACAGCGTATAGCTTCGGGCGGGGGTAGCGCCGGGATGTTGCAGGTACCGTCCGTAGGCCAGCATGGGCTCATCGTGGCGGTGCTTGTGCGTTTTGTTTAGGCGGATGTAGACCGCCGCCAGGGAGGGCACCACTGCCAGCATCAACACCGAAGCCTCTAGCACGAGGGCGTTGCGCCACGAAACGCGAACTGCCGTCTGACGGGCGAGCATCGGCAAGCCAGCCCCCAACAACAACGCCAGCAGCGGGTACAGAGGGGCATCATACCAGGTATGCTTGGTAGCGGAAACGCTGATCAGGCCCAGAAACACGCCGCCCGACCATGCCACCACAGCAAGAAACCGATGAGCCGGACGCTGTATCGGCCTACGAGCAATAGCCCAGATACAGGCCACCACCCATGGCGTCCAGAGCAGAAACTGCTGCGTGACAAAGTGCAGCAGGTAGGTATACCAGGGCCCGGACTGCTGCTCCAGGTTCTCCAACAGCCGCCCTCCCAACTCGTTCTGCCATACGGCTGCTAGGTAACCAGGCAACATTTGTTCACGGAGCGTGTACCAAACAAGCGGCGGACCAACTGCCAACAGTACTGCCACCCAAGTTGCCGGCTCGCGCAGTAAGCCCGGCAGCTTGCGCCGTCGTAACACTTCTAGGGCTAAACCAGGTACAAGGAATAAACCGGCTACCCCCTTCGTCAGGATGGCTAGGCCAATAGCCCCGCCCGCTAGCAGCAGGTAGCGACGCTGCCGGGTCTGTAGCCACGCAAATACCGCCAGCACCTGGCTGGTAGTGAACAGCAGCAACAGAGTCTCGTAGTCGCCGGTGCGGGCCACGTGGTGGGCCACGAATCCTTTACTGCTTAGTAACGCTAGCCCCGCCAGCAAGCCGGCGAGTGGGCCACCCAACCAGCGTCGGGCGAAAGATGCTACCACCACCACCAATGCCGTGGCAGCCAGCGCCGTAGGTAGCCGTAAGGCCCACTCAGAGTACCCGAACGTGTGCAAACTCAACGCCTGCAGCCAAATGAGCAGTGGAGGCTTGGTGTTCCACAAATCGGGTGCGCCTCCAAAATAGGTCAAAAACCACTGATGGTTGCGCAGCATTTCTGCTGCACTTACTGCCAGCAGGGACTCATCCCAGCTTTGTAAGGGCAGCGCTCCTAGACGCCAGAACAAACTAAACCACGCAGTCGGTATCAAGGCCAGCCACCACCACTTTTGGAGGTTCCGGCTGCGGAACAAACCCAGCTTAGGTCTAATCAAACTGCTGGCTACTTAAAGTTAGGTTGAGATAGGACTTGCAGGAAGGCCCGTCAAGTCCAACTCTGCAATCCACAACATCCCTGGATAGTGGATAAAATAAAATTTGTCGCTCCGCCTAGGCCAGCCACTTAGTAGTGCCGGCGTGTTTGATCCGGAGAAACATTCCCGCCAAACCACCCCCACGCATAGCGCCATGCGGGTACTAATTCCGCACCGCAATCATTAGGGCCAGCTCTTTGTAGCGCATGTTGAAGCGCTTGGCGATGCTGGCATTGGTAAGTGAGCCCTTGTACACGTACACGCCCGAGCGGAAATGCTCATTGGTGAACAGCACCTCATTGATGCCGCCGTGCTGACTGATTTCCTGCAGAATAGGCGTGAAAATGTTGCTTAAGGCATTAGTAGCGGTGCGGGGCACGCGCGAGGCAATGTTGGGCACGCAGTAATGAATGACATCGTACTTGCGGAAGACGGGCTTGCTGTGGCTGGTCATTTCGCTGGTCTCGAAGCAGCCACCCTGGTCGATGCTCACGTCGATAATCACGGAGCCGGGTGCCATATGCGACACGGCTTCTTCCGCTACCATAAACGGAATCCGACCTTCCTCGGCATTTAGAGCACCTATCACCACGTCGGCGCGGCGGATTTGCTGATTCAGGGCGAAGGTGTCGAGGGTGCTGGTATAAAGCTGCGGCTGCCCCAAGTTCTGCTTGAGACGGCGTAGCTTGTAGAGGTGGTTGTCGAAGACCTTCACTTCGGCCCCTAGGCCAGTAGCGGCGCGGGCGGCGTACTCCGCCACAGTGCCCGCACCCAGAATAACTACCTGCGATGGCGGTACGCCCGTAATACCGCCCAGAATAATGCCTTTGCCCTCGTTGGAGCGGGCCAGGTATTCGGCCGCAATCAGCATGACGGTGGAGCCGGCAATTTCGCTCATGGCCCGCACAACCGGACGCGCCCCAGATGGGTCCTTGATCAGCTCGAAGCTAATGGCACTCACCTTCTTGCGCGTGAGGGCGGTAATGTATTCGCTGGTGAGCGAGCCAAACTGTAAGGCCGAAATCAGCGTCTGGCCAGCCCGCATAAACTCGATTTCATCGTAGGTGGGCGGCGCCACCTTTAGGATGATATCGGCCTCAAATACTTCTTTTTGCGAGTAAGCAATGGTGGCGCCCGCCTCGGAATAGTCGTGGTCGGAATGCTTGCTGGGTTCTCCGGCGCCGCTTTCGAGCAGGATTTCGTGGCCGGCTTCTACCAGGTGTTTCACGGCCTCCGGCGTGAGGCAGATGCGGTTTTCCTGGAGCGAGGTTTCGCGGGGCAGCCCGATAAACAGCTTGCGCTTGCGCGTTTCCACGGCCAGCATGGATTCCTGCGTGAAGTAGGCGCGGCTGGTGGCCAGCGACTCAAATCCGGGGGGTACTGCTTCGGGCATCTTTTTCAATTAAAAATCAAGCATTAAAAATTAAAAACCTTGATCATCAATCTCTTATATCCAACGCAACTGCGCTTAAAGGTTGATGCTTAATTTTTAACTTTCAATTTTTAATTCCCTGGTCTCTAGGCCAGTGACGGTGAGCGTGATGAGCAGCCGATCCGGAGGCAGCAGCGCTTCAATGCGGCTAGGCCACTCTATCAGGCAAAGATAGCCAGAATCGAAGTACTCCAATGCCCCAATTCCTTCGGCTTCGCGTGGGTCATCGAGTCGGTAGAAATCGAAGTGATAGATGGGCTGATTCTGCGCGTCGCGGTACTCATTCACGAGGGAAAACGTGGGGCTACTGACTTCATCGGCCACGCCCAAGCTGCGGCACAGCTCTTTGATGAAGGTAGTTTTTCCGGCGCCCATTTCGCCTTCAAAGCACACAATGGAGTGGCCTGGCAGAGCGTCTCGGACCTGCTGAGCCGCAGCAGGCAGGGCGGCGAGGTTCGGAATATCGATGGTGAGCATACAGGCAGCTGTTGAGATGGCAAGGTAGCAACGGAAGGCTTGCAGAAGGCAATTTGAGTAGCCTACGCAATTTCGGGCTGCCACAATTTCCTCTTATCCCTACCTTTAGCCGACCCAAAACACTCGAACGTATGCAAGTTTCCCGAATGGCCGGCAGCCTGATTGGCTCCGAAATCATCAAAATCGGCAACGAAGTCAATGATATGATTCGCAAGGGGGAGCAGATCTGCAACCTCACCATTGGCGACTTCGACCCCTCCATCTTCCCTATTCCAGAGGAGCTTCAGTCGGAGATTACCCTGGCCTACCAGGCTGGCCACACCAACTACCCGCCGGCCAATGGCATGGCGGCTCTGCGCGAGGCCGCGGCCACGTTCACCAAAACCCGGCTGGGCCTGGAGTACTCGCCCAATGATTTTCTGGTGGCCGGCGGCTCCCGCCCCCTCATTTACGCCACCTACCTGGCCCTCGTGGACCCCGGCGACAAAGTAGTATTTCCGGTGCCGAGCTGGAACAACAACCACTACTGTCACCTCTCCTCGGCCCAGGCAGTGATGGTGGAAACGCTGCCCGAAAACAACTTCATGCCTACGGCGGAAGAGTTGGCGCCTCATTTGGCGGGCGCCACGCTGCTGGCTCTGTGCTCTCCGCTTAACCCCACCGGCACCGTGTTCACGCGCGAGGGCCTAGAAGCTATCTGCGACCTGGTTCTGGCCGAAAACAAGCGCCGCCAGCCCAGCGAAAAGCCACTCTACCTGCTCTACGACCAGATTTACTGGCTCCTAACCTTCGGCAATACTGAGCACTACGACCCCGTGAACCTGCGGCCGGAGCTGCGCGAGTACACCATCTATATTGATGGTATCTCGAAGTGCCTCGCGGCTACCGGCGTGCGCGTGGGCTACGCCTTCGGGCCGGCTGTGGTGATTGACAAGATGAAGGCCATTCTAGGCCATGTTGGCGCCTGGGCACCCAAGGCCGAGCAGGTAGCCACGGCCAAATATCTACCTCAGACGGAGCAGGTTGATGGGTTCCTAGGACACTTCAAAGAGAAAATTCAGGCTAGCCTCGATACGCTGCACCAAGGCCTGCAGGCCCTGAAAGGCGATGGATACCCCGTAGATTCTATGGTACCAATGGGTGCTATTTACCTCACGGCCAAGCTGGATGTGCTAGGCAAAACCACCCCGGCGGGCCAGGTACTCACGACCACCAAGGAGCTTACATCCTATCTCATCAGTGATGCGCGGCTAGCGCTGGTGCCCTTCAGCGCCTTCGGTACCGACCATGTGTCGCCGTGGTTCCGGATGTCGGTGGGTGGCGCTTCCCTGGAGTCTATTCAAGCAGCCCTACCCCGCCTGCAGGCGGCGCTTGATGCGCTGAAATAGCCCTTTCATGGCCAGATAAGCATAGCAGTGTTCCGTGCGTAGAGCCGGGCACTGCTATGTTTGTTTTATAGGTCTAGTATTTCCGGGCCAATTTTTAGGAATAGACAATGGGGAGATTTCCTGAAATGGGTATTATGTCTATCTTTCCGGTCAACTGACCTGCATTCCGGTACTGGATTCGTTTCTTTCTTCCGATTGCTCTCCTCTACCGCACCTATTGCACGATGTTGCTTCACAACCAACTCATCGTGTCTATGTCATTACCCTTGCCCAGCTTTCTGGGTCGTTTTTCAGCAGTAGCCGCTGTGGTGCTGTTCCCCTCTTTGCTGCTGGCTCAAACCCAGACGGCTACCCTACAGGGCACCGTGCAGGCTACCTCCGGCGGCGCCCTCGAATACGTTACCCTCACCCTGCACCGCGCTGCCGATTCGGTAGCCGTCAAAACCGAGTTCACCGACGCGCAGGGTCGTTATTTACTGAGCGCGCCTATCGGACGTTACCTTATTTCGGGCGCTATGGTGGGCTACGGCCGCACCTGGAGTAAGCCATTTGAGCTGCCAGCTGCTGGCCTGGCCCTGCCGGCTCTTCAGCTTGCTCCCACTGCCGCTACCAACCTGAAGGGCGTAACCGTTACGGGCGAGAAAGCGCAGTTTGAACGTCTCGCCGACCGTACCATTGTGAACGTAGAAGGCACCCCGCTGAGTGCCGGCAACACTACCTTGGATGTCCTGGGCCGCGCGCCGGGCGTAACAGTGGGGGGTAATGATAACCTGGCATTGCGGGGAAAGCAGGGACTGCTCATCCTTATTGATGGTAAGCGCGTGCCCCTGACCGGCACCGAGCTGGCCGACTACCTGCGCGCCCTGCCCGCTGAGCAGGTCCGAAGTATTGAGCTGATTACCAACCCGCCGGCCAAGTATGATGCGCAAGGTGGCGCCGGCATTATCGCCATCAATCTAAAAAAGGATCTGCGCCTGGGCACGAATGGCAGCGTGAACACCAGCTACGGGCGCGGACAATATGGCAAGTTCACTTCGGGGCTTACGCTCAACCATCGGCGTAAAGGCCTGAACCTGTTCGGTACGTACACCTACGCCGACCGCCAGGGCTTCCAGAAACTGAATTTCGAGCGCACTTTTTATCAGGATGCCGCCCAGGTTTCAGGCCGCAGTATTCAGTACAACGATTCTCGTTCGCACCTGCAGTCGCATACTTGGCGCGGGGGCCTTGACTATACGTTCTCCAAGAATACCCAGATGGGAGTAGTGGTGAGTGGCCTAGGCAGCCGCGTGCCCTCCACCGGCGACAACACCGGCCTTTTCCTGGATGCGCAAAGCCTACCCAGGGCGCGCTACCGCTCCGATAACCAACGCAACCTGCGCACACCCAACCAAACCGCCAACGTATCGGTACGGCACCTGTTCGCGGCCGACTCGCTGGGTACGCCTGAGCTGACGGCTGACTTAGATTACGGCCATTACGGCACCACCCGCACCCTGGACCTGCTCACGAACTATGAGCTGCCAGCCCCGCGCACCACGCGCCTGCTCGGCGACCAGAATGGCAACCTTTCGATCTGGTCGGGGAAGGCGGATTATATCCGGCCGCTGCGCCACCACTTGCGCCTGGAGGCCGGTGTAAAATCCAGCTATGTAAATTCTGACAACGATGTGCTCTTTCTGAATGAAATGGATGGCCAGCGCGTGGTGGATGCCGGCAAAACCAACCAGTTCCATTACACCGAGAACATCAATGCGGCTTACGCCAGCCTGTCGCGTATGCGGCCGGGCCTCACCATTACGGCTGGCCTACGGGGGGAGCAAACCAACGTAACGGGCCGCCAGATCATGGGGGCCATGGGCTTCGACCGCAACTACTTCCAGCTGTTTCCGAACCTGAGCCTGGAGCGGGCCCTGAGCGAGCAGCACCGCCTGGCACTCAGCCTCAGCCGCCGCATCGATAGGCCTACGTATAACCAGCTCAACCCCTTCCGCTCCTACGTAGACGCCACCTCCTACCGCGCTGGCAACCCCACGCTCTGGCCCCAGACCAGCTTTGTAGCCGAGCTGACGCACACCTTCAAGCAAAAGCTGGTAACGGGCCTGAGCTACACGCGCACCTCCCGCCCTATTCTGAATGTGTACCAGCTAGATGCTGAGCGTTTGGTAGTGGCCACCAACGTGAACCTCTCGGCCGAGCATTACTACGCCTTCACGTTCACGGCTCCCCTAAAACCCACGAAGTGGCTGAATCTTTACGCTAATGCTGAGGTGTTCTACATCTACTTTGAAGGCCAGCTTTCCGATGGTTCTAGGCCACTCTCGGGTAGGCCTGCGGCCATTTTGAGCAGCAACGCCAGCTTTGCGCTGGGCCACGGCTGGGGCCTCGACCTTAATGGCAATTACCACACGCCCGAGCGCTACGGTTTCGAGCGCGTCCGGTCTTTCGGGCAAGCCACGGCTGGCGTGCAGAAGTCGTTGGGTAGCCATGCTTCCCTGCGCTTCAATGTGGCCGATATCTTCTATACCACTCCGTTGCGGGCCACTTCTACCTACGTGCCCCTGCAGGAAACCTTCCGCAACCGCCAAGATTCGCGTGTAGCCACGCTGGCGTTCAACTACCGCTTCGGCAATGATAAGGTGGCGCCAGCCCGCAAGCGAGCCACCGGAGCCGAGGATGAGAAGCGCCGTGCCTCTGGTGTGCAGTAGGCCAGTCTGGCTTTAGTATTCTTATTGAAGGCCGCTCTGTACTGCAGGGCGGCCTTCTTTTTAGCATATAGCTAGGCTGAACCGTTACAAATCAAGGGAGAAGAATCCACAAAAATTTCTACGACCTCAGGCAACCTTTATGATACATCATACATCTATATGATATATCATCGAAATACCATGCTCTCCTCTATCATCTTCTACTCCCTGGATCGCGCCATTCGGCAGTATCGCAAGCTGGCCCAGGCCAACATTGACCGGGCCGGCATTGGCATTACCATCGATCAGTGGCTGGTGCTGCAGGTGATTCGGGAGCATGACGACCTGACGCAAACCGACATTGCGGAGCGCGTCTTCAAGGACCAGGCCTCCGTGGCCCGCATGATCAGCTTGCTCCTGACGCGGGGGCTGCTGGCCTCCGAGCCTTCGCGCAACGATGGTCGCCGCTCCCGCCTCCGCGTGACCCCAACTGGCCTACAGACCCTGGATGCCGTGGAACCCGTGGTGCTGCACAACCGCGCCATTGCTCTACAAGGCTTATCGGATGACGATTTAACCCTGCTCAAAACGTTACTGGAGCGTATTTACAACAACTGCACCTCCCCTGCCTAGGCCACTTGGCCCCCCGTACTTCAAGTAAAATATAGACGAAATAAACTATTGCGCATTGTTAATACGAAAACTTTCGTACGTTTACATACGAAATCATTCGTACTTATAATATTAGCTCGGCAGCTACCTGGCCAGTGGCCGCCGAGACATTTTATCCTCCCTCAACCTTCACTTTCCTTGCTCATGAAATCTCCAGCTTTGGGGCTTTTACCCTGGCCCCTGTCTTTTCTTTTCCTGCTAGGCCTCTCGAGCGCTGCGCAGGCCCAAACGCAAACTGCCAGCAGCCTAAGCGGCAGCATCAAAACGCAAGCAGGAGCGCCCATTGAGTACGCTACAGTAGTACTCCACCGTGCCACCGACTCTACGGTAGTAAAATCGGAGTTCAGCGACGAGAAAGGGCTGTTTCGGATTGAGCAGGCGGCGGCGGGCCGCTACTTGCTTTCGGCTTCGCAGGTAGGCTTTGTGCGAACGTGGAGTAAGCCGTTTGAGCTGCCCGCCGCTAGTGCTTCGCCATTGGCGCTTACGCTGCAGGCCAGTGGCGCCACTAACCTGAAGGAAGTGCAGGTAATAGGCCAGAAACCACTGTATGAGCGCGAGGCTGACCGCACCATTGTGAATGTGGAGGGCAGTACGCTGGCGGCCGGCAATACCTCGCTGGACGTGCTGCGCCGGGCGCCAGGCGTAACAATTGATGGCAACGATAACCTGGCCTTGCGCGGCAAGCAGGGCCTGCTGGTGCTCATCGATGGCAAACGCCAACCTATGACCGGCACCGAGCTGGCCGACTATCTACGCGCCCTGCCCGCTGATCAGCTGAAAAACATTGAGTTGATTACCAACCCGCCCGCCAAGTATGATGCGCAGGGCGGGGCCGGCATTATCGCCATCAACCTGAAAAAGGACCAACGCCAGGGCACCAACGGCAGCATAAACAGCAGCTACGGCCGCAGCTTCTACGGGGGCAAGTTCACCTCGGGCATTTCCCTGAACCACCGCAATAAAGGCCTGAACGTCTTCGGCAGCTATACCTATTCTGAGCGCCAGATGCAGCCGCAGCTGACCATCAGCCGCGACTTTTTTGCGGTGAGCGACCAAGGCGGCAACCCTGTTACCCGCACCTTCACGGGCAGCAGCCAGCAGCACACCGTTATGCAGCCGCACGGCCGCAGCCACACGGCCAAAGTAGGGCTCGACTACACGCTATCGGAGCGGACGGTAGTAGGTGTGGCGCTGAATGGGCTCACCAATAGAATCCCGCAAAACGGCACCAACTTCACACAGCTGTTTGATGCGCAGGGTGGCCTACAGGAAACCTACCGCTCCACCAACACGCGAGCTTTGAAGGCCCCCAACGGCGCCGTCAACCTCAACTTCAAGCATACATTCCCGGCTCCTGATTCTGGCGGCGCCCGGGAGCTAACGGCAGACGTGGACTATGCCCGCTACATTGCGGACCGCGCCCAAAACCTCACGACGCGCTTTGAAAGCAACCGCCCCACCTTCATTTTGCGCGGCGACCAGGAAGGCGACCTGACCATTAAATCGGCGAAGGCTGATTACGTGCAAACCCTTAGCAAGCAGCTCCGGCTGGAGGCCGGCGCCAAAGTCAGCCAGGTATATTCTGATAACGATGTGGTGTTCATCAACAACCTCGGGCGAGGTGGCCTAGACTCCGTAGACGTCGGCAAAACCAACCGCTTCCGCTACGATGAGAACATTTCGGCGGCCTACGGCACGCTCACGTTTACGCCCCAGCCCGGCCTCACCCTCACGGGTGGCCTACGCGGGGAGCAAACCAGCGCCACCGGCCGCCAGTCGGTGGGCAACGAGGACTTCGACCGCAACTACTTCCAACTCTTCCCGAGTGCGGCCCTGAAGCGGGAGCTGAGCAAAGATCATGAGCTGTCCGTGTCGCTGAGCCGCCGCATCGATAGGCCTAGCTACAACCAGCTTAACCCCTTCCGGGTGTACATTGATGCAACCACGTATAACTCCGGCAACCCTAACCTGCGCCCCCAAACCAGCTACAACGCCGAGCTGACGCACACTTTCAAGCAAAAATACACCACCGGCCTAAGCTACACCAACACCCACCTGCCCATCATTCAGGTGGTGCAGCCCGCCCCAGCTTCAGAAGGGAGCCAGCAGGTGGTTTCTACCAGCGTAAACCTCCAAACTCAGCACTATTACGCCCTCACGCTCACGGTGCCGCTGGAGCCCGTGAAAGACCTGAGCATCTACAACAATGCCGTGCTGTACTATTCGCGCTTCGAAGGCAACCTAGCCGGCACCAGCCTCAACCGGGGCCGAACGGCTTTCAACCTGAGCAGCAACACGACTTACAAGTTTGGTAAAGACTGGACGGTGGAGCTGAATGGGTCGTACCAGTCGAGGGAAGTGTATGGCTTCCTGGATGTGCGCCCGTATGGCGAGGTAACGGCGGGCGTGCAAAAAGGCCTCTGGGACCGGAAAGCTACGCTTAAGCTCAACATGTCGGATATTTTCTTCACCAGCCCCATCCGTGCTACCTCGGCCTACACCAACTACGTCGAGAACTTCTATCAGCGCATAGACTCCCGGGTGCTCACCCTGTCCTTCTCGTACCGCTTCGGCAACGATAAGCTCAGCCCCACCCGCCGCCGCAGCGGAGGCGCCGAAGACGAGAAGCGCCGCGCCGGATAAGCAACGAGTGGCCTACGGCAGTTGGCCCACTCGTTGGAGCTGGCCAACTGCCGTAGGCCACTTGCTATTTTTTGTCTTTCAGCGGATCGTGCCCCCAGTTCATGAGCGAGTAGCGCCAACGCGAAGTAGCTACCTCCTCCTGGTGATGCGGGCCCTGGGCCAGATGCCGACTTACGTAGCTGTGCACCTTGTGCATATGCGCTTCATCATCGGCCGTCAGGTCAGCTTTCTTTTTGTGCAAAATGCGGACAATGTGCTCCCCGGACTTATGCCCGATGCTGGTCCCGTCGCCGCTATCCTGGCCTACTGCACCAGATTCATCGGTTTTCAGCCACTTCTCTAACTCACTGGCCGTCATATTTACGTCGTGCTTAAACTGACTGTAAATGTCTTCGGGTGCATCTGCCATACCAAGTCTGATTAAGAGGAAGGTTTGCCATACTGCTTCGTATGGCTCCCATTTCCTTACGCAGATAGCAGGCAGCCGTTTCACCTACACAACACAAGCAGAAGGACCTCTGGCAAGACGGTAAGTCTGACCAGAGGCCCTTCTGCCTGTAGTACACGCGGCTCCCTACTAACGCACCGACACTGTTTCCTGCTCCAGCAGTAACTGCTCCAGAAACTCGGTGTGTTTGAGAGGCACAGAAAACATAGGGAAGTTCTTTTCGCACGCCAAGCGCTGCTCTTCCTCACTCACTGTCGCGGTACAATTGGTGAGCGTGTACACGCGGTAGCCATACTCATAGGCCGTCCGCATCGTCGATTCTACGCAACAGTTGGTCAGGAAGCCGGCCAGTGCGATGTGCGTAATACCCCGTTGGCGCAGTACAAAATCGAGGTTGGTACTTAAGAAGCCATCTAGGCCACGTTTTCCCTCAATGACAATATCCTCTGGCTGCGGCCTGAGCTGATCTACAATATCGGCTCCCCAGGAGCCCTGGCGGAAGGAGTTGCTGTCTACCACACCCTTCAAGATACCATACGGGCGGCTGCTTAGCTCCCGGTAATTCTCCGTGAAGCTGATCGGTACGTGCACAATAAGAGCACCAGCTAATCGCGCCTGCCGCACCAAATCCTGGGTGTTTTCCAGCATGTTGGTTTGCTTCATGACCGTCTTTACGGCATCATGCAGGGAGCCCCTGGGGGTCGTGAAGTCGTTCTGGAATTCGATAAGAACAATGGCGGTAGTAGTTGCATTCATAGCCAGCAAAGTCAAGTAAACACCCTGAACAAGTTACTGATTGTCAATGGCAAAATCAACTTTATCACTTGCCGTTGCGCGTGGTTCTGCTAGAAGCTTGTGAGGAGTTACCCAACTGTCCCAAAGCCAAGGCATCGTAACCATCAGCCATTCGTGCATACCGCTCAGCTCTTCAGTTACATCACCTAAGCGGTGTGGTCAGCAAGCTAAAGCGGTAACGTGCCTGTAGGCCTCATGCCTGATCTGGCGTCCGCAAAGTCGAAGCATTCTTACCGCTTCGTTGACTCGTAGCCAGGCCGGTTAGCTAGCCAGAAGCAAAGATGCCTAGACTCCGCAGATGCTGGATCAAGCATGAAACGCCCCATGCTTACTATACTCACTACCTAATGCAATACCATTATTTCACAAAAATTTATTAAATGCAAAACATTACAAAACAGATACTTAACAAATTAAAACATGACATGATCTTATTTTAACATGAAATATTTATTTATAATTATTGCATTTAAATATTAATAAATTTAATATTATCAACATGAATCATACTATGTCTATTCACTGGCAACAGATCAAATGCGTTGTATTTGACGTTGATGGAACTCTATATACACAACACAAGCTCCGGGGCCGCATGTTGCGCGCTTTGGTGCAGCATTACAGCCTGCGCCCCTGGAAACTCCAGGAGCTGTTGATGTTACAACAGTTCCGAATTCAGCGGGAAAAACAGATTGCCTACGCTGGCGCTAACCTGGAAGCCGATCAGTATGAATGGGTGGCGCAGGGAAACCGCTACCCGGTTCAGCAAGTGCGCTCAGTAATAGACCGCTGGATGTTCCGGCACCCGCTCCCCTATCTGCAGGCTTGCCGCTTTCCGGGCGTGAGCGAGTTTTTTGCGGCCCTACGAGCTCAGGGTATTACCATCGGCATCTACTCCGATTACCCAGCCCATGACAAGCTAAAGGCACTGGGCCTGGAAGCGGATATCATCGTCAGCTCTACCGATTCGGCTATTAACCGGCTGAAACCACATCCGCGCGGTCTGCTCTACATCGCGCAGCAGCTAGGCCTGTTGCCGGAGCAATGCCTGTTCATCGGCGACCGGCCCGAGCTGGACGGCGCCTGCGCCGAAATAGCCGGAATGCCTTACCTAATTGTGGAAAAACAGCCTTTTTCAGACTTCACTTTCTATCAAACGCTTACTCATCAGCTCCATTCTACACATCTACCGGTAACTTATGAACCAGTCATCCATTCTGCTTGACAATGAGAACCACGAGCAACCGGTAGCGCTGCTTCCGGCCAAACTCAAAGACTACATTGCCATTGCCCGCCCCGACAACTGGGCTAAAAACGTATTCATGGTACCAGGGGTCCTGTTTGCCCTCATCGTGTACCATAATGACCTTGATGTAGCCTTCTTCGTCAAGGTTATATTGGGCATAGTCAGCACCTGCCTGGTAGCGTCGGCTAACTATGTCATCAATGAGTACCTCGATGCGGAGTTTGACAAGTTTCACCCTCTCAAGAAAAAGCGGACGTCGGTAGTTCGGGTGGTAAATCCTGTGTTAGTGTACACAGAGTGGTTTCTCTTGGCCGTGGTGGGCTTTGCTATTGCGTACCAGATAAGTATGCAATTTCTGTTGGTCTCGGGCTTCCTACTTTTTATGGGCGTGATGTACAACGTACGTCCGTTTCGCACCAAAGAGCGGCCCTACATTGATGTCCTCTCAGAATCGGTCAACAATCCTATCCGGTTTGCGCTAGGCTGGTTTACGGTGGCCCCGGCACTCTCGCTGGTAAATATGGATTTGCTACAGATGCTCAACACTTTCCCTCCTTCCAGCATTCTGGTGGCCTACTGGATGGGCGGGGCTTTCCTGATGGCTACGAAGCGCTTTGCTGAATACCGCCTCATTGGCAACCCCGAGTTGGCCGGCTTATATCGTCGTTCATTCAAATTCTATACGGAGCATAGCCTGCTCATCTCCATGTTCTTTTATGCGCTAACGTGTGCTTTCTTCTTGGGTATTTTCCTGATCAAGAACCGCGTTGAGCTGCTAGTGAGCTTCCCTTTCTTCGCGTTGCTGTTTTCCTGGTACTTGCGCATCGGGTTGCTCAAGGACTCACCGGTCCAGGGCTCCGAAAAGCTTTACACACGCTACTGGTTCATGACCTATGTACTTCTGTTCTGCGTGCTGCTTACTACACTCATGTTCGTTGATATCCCTGCGTTACACAGCCTATTGCAGGACCACTACAACCTGAACCGATAACGAACTGCTATAATGCTGATAACGAATATACACAAGGTATCAGACCAGATGCCGGTTGGATTTACAGGAACTAGCACACCTGTTTTGTTAAATCAAGCCGTTTCCAGCAGCTCTGCTTCTACTACTTCCGCTACCACACTCTATCACCGCCTGCTCTACCTGGTATTAGCTATAGGCATAGTCTTGCGGCTGGTTCATTTCTTCCATAACCGCTCGTTTGTCACAGACGAGTTGTACCTGGGCGTTAATGTGGTCAAGATGAGCTTCTGGGAGCTGGCCACCAAGCCTTTTGAATACGAGCAAAAGGCCCCCATTGGGTACTTATGGACTGTAAAAGCGCTAGCCTTGCTCTTCGGCTATGGTGGTAAATCTATGCGCTTGTTCCCACTTTTAGCAGGAATTGGGTCCATGTTCGCCTTGGTGCCCGTAGCGCGGTACTTTCTTAAACCCTGGACCGTGGTGGCGGCAGTAGCCATTATGGCTTTTTCCTCCCCTTGTATCTTTCACTCCATTGAAGCAAAGCAGTACTCCATCGAGCTATTTGCCGCGGTACTCTCGTTGTGGCTCTACATCAGGTTTCTTTCAAAACAGGACATCCCATCCATGCTGCTCTGGGGACTTGCGGGCAGTGTGTTACTCTGGTTTTCCTTCTCGCTGATATTTATTCTGGCCAGCATAGGCCTAGTAATCAGCATTCATACCATTGTCAGCAAGCAGTGGCACAAGCTTTTCCGATACGCCATTCCGTTTTCGCTGTGGTTCATCAGCTTTGCGGTGCAGTACATTTTGATTACCAGCAAGTATCACCAATCAGGCTGGCTGATAGATTACTTCGACCGGATTAACGAGGCATTTGTGCCTCTCCCCTTGGAGCCCATAGCTAGCGTGAAATGGCTGCTTCATAAATGCTATCTGACGCTGCTGTATCCGCTAGGCCTGCTTCTCGACCTGGATGGTGACTTGGATAGCCTGAACAATACCCCCCTCCGATACTTTTTCAAGATGGGTTGGCTGCATGCCGCTTGCTTAGTATTGGGCGGCATCTATTTCATCCGGAAAGACAGGTTGAACTTTGCTGTGCTACTCCTCCCTATGGGGTTGACACTTGCCGCGTCGGTGGTCCGGGTTTACCCCTTTCATGAGCGCTTCACGCTGTTTCTCATGCCGGCCCTAATCATTGTCAGCTGTCTGGGGCTGGAGTATATTCAATCGGTACTATCCCGCCACCCTAAATGGTTTGGGGCACTGGCAGTGCTTTTTTTCGCTCCTACGGTTATTACCGCAGCGCGTGAAGTGGCTGATCCTAGGCTTGTGATGCACGCTGAGTATAACAGGGACGTCATGGTATATGTGAACGACCATTTCCGCGAGGGAGATGCCGTATATGTGTTCTGGAACATGAACCAAGGGTATGAATTCTACAAGCTCACCTATCCGCTGAAATACACTGCCGTTGAAGGCAGCTTCGTGAAAAACACCTCACGCAATCCCACGGATTACTTGCGTAACCTTCAGCCCGACTTTGACCAGTTCAAAGGGCACAAAAGGCTCTGGTTCATCTACGATAGTGATAGTAAGACTGCTATCGGCGACTATGTTACGCTGCCGGAATGGTACCATAAGCCGGGCTTTGACGCTCCCACTTTATTGCACAATCATTTCAGCCAGTTCGGTAAGAAAACAGGGCACTTCCAACTCAAACGTAGTGCAGTATCGCTCTACGAGTTGAATCAGTAAGCTTGTACCAATTCTGCATAAACAAAAGAGGAAGGCCGTTGTGGCCTTCCTCTTTTGTTTATGCAGAATTGGTTAGTCTAGGCCTATCCTTTGGGGCTTAGCGTGACGTACGGAATGATGCACTCCTCCAGGGAGATGCCGCCGTGCTGGAACGTGTCCTTATAGTAGTTCACGTAGTAATTGTAGTTGTTGGGGTAGGCGAAGAAATAGTCGCCGACGGTGAAGACGTAGGCCGTGCTCACGTTCTCGCGGGGCAGGAAGATGTGCTCTGGCTTGCGCACGGTGTATACATCGCGCGAGTCATCGAAGCCTAGGTTTTTGCCGTGCTTGTAGCGCAGGTTGGTATTCGTGTTCCGGTCGCCCACAATCTTGTAGGGGCGCTTCACCCGAATGGTGCCGTGGTCGGTGGTGATGATGAGCTTGCCCTTTTTATCGGCAATCACCTGCAGCATCTCATACAGCGGCGAGTGCAGGAACCACGACTTGGTGATGCTGCGGTACGCCGATTCCTCAGCGGCCAGCTCCCGAATCATGGCCATGTCGGTGCGAGCGTGCGAGAGCATGTCCACGAAGTTGTAGACGATGGCGTTGAGCTTATAATTGTTGTGCAGGTTCGACATTTTGCTCAGCAAATCTTTGCCGGCCTGCAGGTTAGTCACCTTGTTGTAGCTGAACTTGTGCTTCTGGCCGGCCTTCTGGAACATGATTTCCATGAACTCAGCTTCGTGCATGTTCTTGCCTTCGTCGTCGTCGTCCCACACCCACAGGTTGGGGTATTTCTTCTGGATTTCGCCGGGCATCATGCCCGAGAAGATGGCATTACGGGCGTAGGCCGTGGTGGTTGGCAGAATGCTGTAGTAGGTCTCCTCCGAGTCTACCGTGAACATCTCGGCGATGATGGGCTCCAGCACCTTCCACTGGTCGTAGCGTAGGTTGTCGATGAGCAGGAAGTACACGGGCGTGTCGCCGGTTTCCTTCAGCAGCGGGAACACGCGTTCCTTGAACAGCTGATGAGACATGAGCGGGGCTTCCTCGTCGCCGTTCACCCAATCTTCGTAGTTCTCCGTGATGAAGCGGCCGAAGTAGGTGTTGGCCTCATCCTTCTGCATGTTGAACACGTCGGCCATGCTCTTGCCTTCGGTTTCGGCAATTTCTAGCTCCCAATACACCAGCTTCTTATACACGTCGGCCCACTCCGAGGGGCTGAGCCGGTCGGAGAGCTGCATGCCGAGCTGGCGGAAGTCGCGCTGGTAGCCGCTGTTCGTGGCTTCGCTTACCAAGCGCTTGTTGTCGAGCACCTTCTTTACTGAGAGCAGAATCTGGCTCGGGTTTACCGGCTTGATGAGGTAATCGGCAATTTTGGCCCCGATGGCCGATTCCATAATGTGCTCTTCCTCGCTCTTGGTAATCATTACCACCGGCACCGTGGGCCGGGCAGCTTTAATTTCGGTGAGGGTTTCCAGGCCCGTGAGGCCCGGCATATTTTCATCCAGGAACACGATGTCGTAGGTCTGCTCCTGAATCTGCTCGATGGCGTCGGCCCCGGAATTCACGCCGGTTACGTCGTAGCCTTTTTCTTGCAGAAAGAGAATATGGGGTTTCAGGAGGTCGATTTCGTCATCGGCCCAGAGGATGCTGTAACGTTGCATATAGTGTGGAAAGGTTTACGCTTTGAAAACAACCGGCAGCAGTGGCCTAGAGAGGCCCAGCCGCGGGATTGGGATGGAAAAATACGACTCATCGGCACAGCGAGGCGCATGTGCTCCGAAGAGCAGCAGAAGCCTAAGCAGGTTGCAAATGAGGTTTCGTAAGTAGCTTTACTGCCAATCCCTAGTTTTTGGTTTTCAAAAATTATCCTAATCCGATATTTCGGCGTTAACTCCGCCTTAAAGAAGCCGAAAATAGTTGGTTTCGGTTCCGAGCTTTGGGCGTGCTACGCACCAACACCGGAGTTTCATCGTCCAACAGGCCTAGACTTTCTACCAATACCCACTGCTCTCCGATCCTCGAAGCCGTGCTTCGCGATACTGCCTTCAATGAACAAAAAGAAAATCTTCAACGACCCGGTATACGGCTTCGTCACGATTCCAACCGAGTTGCTGTTCGACCTAATCGAGCATTCCTATTTCCAGCGGCTGCGGCGCATTCAGCAGCTGGGTCTCACGATGTTCGTGTATCCGGGGGCGCTACATACGCGCTTCCACCACGCGCTAGGCGCCATGCACCTCATGACGCTGGCGCTACGCACGCTCAAAGACAAAGGTATCAAGATTTCAGCCAAGGAGGGCGAAGCGGCCATGGCGGCCATTCTGCTGCACGATATCGGGCACGGCCCCCTCTCCCACGCCCTTGAGCGCAGCATTTTCCATGAAGTGCACCACGAAGAGCTGAGCCTACACCTGATGCGCAAGCTCAATGCCGAGCACAATGGCGCACTGGATTTGGCCATCAAAATCTTTGAGGGCACCTACTCCCGGCCATTTTTTCATCAGCTGGTGAGCAGCCAGCTGGACATGGACCGGCTCGATTACCTCAACCGCGACTCCTTCTATACAGGTGTGCAGGAAGGCCGCCCCGGCGCCGACCGTCTCATCAAGATGCTGACGGTAGTAGATGAGCGCCTGGTGCTGGAGGAAAAGGCCGTGTATAGCATTGAGAACTTCCTGGTGAGCCGCCGCCTGATGTACTGGCAGGTGTACCTGCACAAAACCGTGACCAGTGCCGAGCAGATGGTCATCCGGATTATGCAGCGCGCCCGCGACCTGGTGCGGGCCGGCGTGGAGGTGCCTTCTTCTCCCAACCTGCACTTCTTTCTCTCGCGCAACGTGACGCAGCAAGAATTTGAGCAAGATGACCAGATTCTGCGCCGCTTCACCCGCCTCGATGATACCGATGTCTGGAGCGCCGTGAAGCTCTGGGCCGACCACCCCGACAAGGTACTGAACTACCTGGCCCAGTGCCTCCTCGACCGACACTTGTTCAAGATTACGCTCCAAGCCGAGCCCTTCGAGGAAGAATTCAAACTGGGCATTGTGGAGCTGATTGCCGAGCACTTCCAACTCCCCAACGACGAAGCCGCCCAACTCATGATTGCGGGTCGCATCAGCAACAACGCCTACGACGCCGACGGTCAGGATACGATTGATGTGCTCACCAAGCGCGGCCGCGTGGTGAACGTAGCCGAGGCCTCCGATTTGCCCAACATAAAGGCCTTAGGCCAGCGGGTGGAAAAGCATTACATCTGCTACCCTAAGGAGATTTTGTAGCCGATCTGCGCGCACTGCAATGGCCTACACAAACGTGTGGGCAGCTTTCTTCCTGACTTTTGGCTGTATTATCTAACGCATGCCTTCCCCGAATCTGCGTACCACCCCGCTCTCGTCTGCGTTTCCGTTGGGCTTTCTGGCGTTGTTTTTCCTGCTACTGAGCAGTGGCCTAGGCCTGTTGTACAGCACCGTATCAGTAGCTGATTTGCAGGCAGTGCGCCACGCCATCTATCAGCGCAACGAGATGCCGGAGTTTGTGTTGGCTGTTACATCGCGCAGCCTAACCCTACTACGGTTTGGGCTGTTGGGAACAGTAGTTATTTCGGCAGCAATAGTGGCCTACCAGATTCGTCATGGGCGCCTGTTCGCTGAGTTGCGTCAGGTAGGGCAGCAAGGGAAAGCTGCGGTGGGCAGCGTAGTCCAGTCGGTGCGGAGCTTATCGAAGCTGGAGTGGCTGATAGCGGGCGTGCTGCTCCTGGGCATTCTGGCGCTGCGGCTGTACTATTTCCGGGTGTACCCCTTGGGCACCGACGAAATTGCGACCTACGATTACTTTATTTCGGGCGGGCCGGTGGCTATTACCAGCTTCTACCCCATCCCCAACAACCATATTCTTTTCAGCCTCAGCTGCTGGGTGGTGAGCTGGTTCACGAGCCACGACGTGCTGGTACTTCGGCTACCCACGTTGCTCATCAGCTCCATCGGGACAGTAGTGGCCTACGCTTTACTAGTACGCCTAGCGAACTTCCGGGTGGCTACGCTGGCGGTAGGCCTGTTCTGTTTGTCGCCCTTCACGCTGTATTACTCCATTGCCGGGCGCGGCTATTTTCTGCTGATTGTGCTGGCGCTAGGCCAGTTCTTCGTCACGCTGGCGCTGCTGCACACCCGGCGGTATCAGCAGTTGGCGTGGGCGGCGTTTGTGGTGCTGGGCGTGCTTGGGATGTACACTATTCCTACGTATATCTATCCGCTTTTTTCTCTTGGCCTCTGGATTGCCTGCACATTTATTCGGCGCCGTGAGGGAAGTCAGCTCCTGACTCTGGCAGGCGCAACCGTTCTTATTGCAGGCGGCACCTTATTGGCCTACAGTCCCATTATCAGCATCTCGGGGATGCGGCTTCTGATAGCCAACGACTATATCGCGCCTCAGACGCCGACAGAATTTTGGCAATCCTACGCCTTGTATCTGCACCAACCTGCCCGCGAGTTGTTTGGGCACGAGCGGTTCAGTGTGGGCGGCTTTCTGGCGCTGCTGGTAGCGGCGCTGGTGGCGCTGCCGTTCATGCCGCGCCGCTGGCGTTGGGTAGCGATGCCCGCTCTGGCCCTAACGCTCCTGCCGTTTCTGTATATGCCGTTGCAACTGGTGTACTCGCCGGCACGCGTGCTGCTCTATGCCGTGTTTTTCTTCTTTGTGGCAGTTGCCCTGGCCGGCGACCTGCTTCTTCAGCGCCTACGGGTTTCTAACCGGCTTGCTAGTATAGGCATAGGCCTAGCAGTGAGCCTATACGGGGTATACCAGGTCGCTCACTTCCGCTATACGCTGTGGAATGCCCAACGAGCTGATCAGCAACTTCGACAGGCCTACGCGTGGCTGAGGCCCCAAGAACCCCGTCAGGTATTTTTTGAGGCACCGTTTCACAAGTTGTATTTTCACCATTATGCTCTTACTACGGGCTACCCGTTGGAGTTATTTGAAGCTTCTTCGGCGCAGAAATCACCATATGATTTTGTGGTCCGGGAGAACAACGCCCCTAAGCCTGCGCCTTGGCTGCTAACCCGCGCATATCACCCAGTATATTCTGATGACCGAGTTACCATTTATGGTGCAGGTCAGGCACCCGTCGCGCAGCCCAACTCGGCAGCGCGTGTCGGGAAATAGATAATTATATACTTTTGCCCGATGGAATTTACCGTAGGCCAGATAGCAGAAGTACTGCGCGGAGCAGTCGAAGGGGACAGCACCCAGCGCATAGACCGGCTGGCAAAGATTGAAGAAGCCCAGCCCGGCTCCCTCTCCTTTCTGGCCAACCTTAAGTACGAACCACATCTCTACTCTACCGGCGCCTCCGCCGTGATTGTGAGCCGCACCCTGGAGTTGAAACACCCCACCAATGCGGCTCTTATTCGGGTCGACGACCCTTATACCAGCTTTACTACGCTGCTGGAGTTTTATCAGCAAGCTACGCGCACTGGCAAGCGCGGCGTGGAGGAGCCCGCTTACATGGGCACAGGCTCCAGCATCGGTGAAAACCACTACCGCGGCGCCTTTTCTTACATTGGTGAGAACTGCGAAATTGGCCAGGATGTCGTGATTTTCCCCCACGTATATATCGGTGACCGTTGCAAAATTGGCGACGGTACCATCCTGTATGCCGGCGCAAAAATTTACTCCGAAACTGTTATTGGTGCACGGTGCACGGTGCATGCCGGCGCTGTTATCGGCTCCGACGGCTTCGGCTTCGCACCCCAGCCCGACGGCTCCTACCGCACGATTCCGCAAATCGGCAATGTGGTGCTGGAAGACAATGTGAGCGTGGGTGCCAATGCCACCATCGACTGCGCCACGATGGGTTCCACCATCATTCGGGAGGGCGCCAAAGTCGATAACCTGGTGCAGATTGCGCACAACGTGGAAATTGGGCGCCATACGGTGGTAGCTTCCCAGACTGGCATTTCGGGTTCCACCAAAATAGGCGACTTCTGCGTGCTGGCCGGCCAGACGGGTATTGCCGGTCACCTTACGCTCACCAACCGCACCACCGTCACGGCGCAGTCGGGTGTGGGCAAGTCCATTAAGGAGGAAGGCGTGTTCCTGCAGGGCTCCCCGGCCTTCAATCTGCGGGATAGTTTGCGGGCCAATGCTATCTTCCGTAGGCTTCCCGAACTGGAGCGCCGCCTAGATGAGCTAGCACGTAAGCAGGCTCAAGCGGAAAAGTCCTAGCTTTGCGCTTCGAAGGAGTTAGGAGTTAGAAGCTAGGAGCCGGAAGGCTCCGCTTTCCTATCTCCTTTTCTTCACTTTTCCTTCTAGCTTCTAGCTCCTTGCTCCTAGCTTCTCTCAATGAACGATAAGCAACATACCATCAAGGCCCCCGTCACCGTGAGTGGCATCGGCCTTCATACCGGCGTGCAGGCCACCATGACGTTCTGCCCCGCTCCCGTAGGCCACGGCTACAAGTTTCAGCGCATCGATTTGCCCGGCCAGCCCATTGTGGATGCCGACGTAGACAACGTAGTGGACCTTTCACGCGGCACTACTATTGAGCAAAACGGCGCCCGTGTAAATACAGTAGAGCACACGCTGGCCGCGTTGGTAGGCCTCCAGATTGACAATGTGCTGATTCAGTTGGATGGCCCCGAGCCGCCCATCATGGATGGTTCCAGCTACGAGTTCATCAAGCCGCTGCGTGAAGCTGGCCTAGAAGAGCAAAATGCACTGCGCAACTACTTCGAGATTCCCGACGAAATTCGGTACGTAGACAATGCGCGGGCCGTAGAAATTGCCGGCCTGCCGCTTGATAGCTACCGCCTGACGGTAATGGTCGACTACAACTCGCCCGTGCTCGGCTCGCAGCACGCGTCCCTGACGGATATTTCGCAGTTTGAATCGGAAATTGCTTCGTCGCGCACGTTCTGCTTCCTGCACGAGCTAGAGGCGCTCTACAAGCAAAACCTCATTAAAGGCGGCGACTTGAGCAACGCTATTGTGGTAGTTGACCGCGTAGTGAGCGAAGACGAGCTGAGCGACCTGGCCACCATGCTGGGCAAGCCCAAAGTAGCCGTAAAGAAGGAAGGCATTCTCAACAACGTGGACCTGCGCCACAAAAACGAGCCCGCCCGCCACAAACTGCTTGATCTGGTAGGCGACCTGGCCCTCGTAGGCCGCCCCCTGAAAGGCCAGATTCTGGCGGCCCGCCCCGGCCATGCTGCCAACGTAGCCTTCGCTAAGCGCATTAAGAAAAGGATGATGGAGGCCGACAGCAGCCCCATCCCGACGTACGACCCGGCCCGGCAGCCTGTGATGGACATCAACCAGATTGCCGCCACCCTGCCCCACCGCTACCCGTTCCTGCTCATCGACAAGATTATTCACCTCGATGCCCACACGGTAACGGGCGTGAAGAACGTGACGATGAACGAGCCCTTCTTCCAGGGCCACTTCCCCGGCAACCCCGTGATGCCCGGCGTGATGCAGATTGAGGCTATGGCCCAAACTGGCGGGATTTTGGTACTGAACACCGTACCCGACCCCGAAAACTACTGGACCTATTTCCTGGGCATTGAAAACTGTCGGTTCCGCCGTAAGGTAATTCCTGGCGATACCATCATTTTCAAGTGCATCCTGACCGCTCCTGTGAAGCGTGGCATTGCCAAAATGAGCGGCAAGGCCTACGTGAACGGGAAGGTGGTGATGGAAGCCGAAATGTCGGCCAGCATTGTCCGGAAAGACGCTTAGTATCTCAATAGACAAGGCAGGATGAGCTGTACTAAATGCCTCCTCTGCTCCTTGTTTGTTGCTACTTGTTAACAGAATTCGAATGAACCAGCCACTCGCCTACATCCACCCCGAGGCTAAGATTGCGCAAAACGTAGTAGTAGAGCCCTTCACGACCATTGATAAGGACGTTGAAATCGGGGAAGGCACCTGGATTGGCCCCAACGTGACCATTATGTCCGGTGCGCGCATCGGCCGTAACTGCAAAATTTTCCCGGGTGCCGTTATTTCCGCAACCCCGCAGGACCTCAAGTTTGCCGGCGAGAAAACGACGGCTCACATCGGTGATAATACGGTCATTCGGGAGTGCGTGACGGTGAACCGTGGTACTGTAGACCGGCAGAAGACGGTGGTAGGCGCCAATTGCCTGCTCATGGCCTACGTGCATATTGCGCACGACTGCATCATCGGCGACCATTGCATTCTGGCCAACACGGTGCAGGTAGCAGGCCACGTTGAAATTGGGGACTATGCCATTGTGGGAGGCTCCTCAGCGGTGCACCAGTTTGTACGCATCGGGCAGCATGCCATGATTTCGGGCGGCTCCCTGATTCGTAAGGATGTGCCGCCGTTCGTGAAAGCAGGGCGTGAGCCTCTCACTTACTCGGGCATCAACAGCATAGGCTTACGCCGCCGTGGTTTCTCCGATCAGAAGATTGCCGAAATTCAGCAGCTCTACCGCCTCTTGTTCCTGAGCGGCCTCAACAACGCCGCTGCTCTCGACCAGATTGAGCTGGAGCTTTCGCCCTCACCCGAGCGCGATGAGGTGGTGAATTTCATCCGAAACTCGGGCCGCGGCGTCATTAAAGGGTACTCGCGCGGCGGAAACGGCGGGATTGAGTAATTCCTTTCAGTCGTTGTTTGTCTTATAAGAAGTGGCCTAGCGGATGAAGTCGCTAGGCCACTTCTTACTTTCTGGCCTCACAATTTATGGCATCTAAGTTCTTGTATCCATGCAGCTAACGGCCACCGGGCTGAGTAAGCGTTTTGCCCGTGAATGGATTTTCCGGGGTCTCAGTCACGTCTTTCAGCCCGGCACCGCTACGGCCATACTAGGCCCGAATGGCGCGGGTAAAAGCACGTTGCTTAACACGTTGTCGGGCCAACTGCTTCCTTCAGAAGGTATACTGGCCTACACCCATCAGGGCTCAGAGGTGGCCGTAGAAAACGTGCCGGCTTACCTGGCCTACGCGGCTCCTTACCTGGAGCTGATTGAGGAGCTGACCCTCCTGGAGATGCTGCAGTTTCATACCCGTTTCAAGCCCCTGCGGCCCGGTATCACCTCCGAAAAGCTCATCAGCCTAATGTACCTTGAAAAGTCTCAGCATAAACTGGTGCGCGACTTTTCCTCGGGCATGAAGCAGCGCCTGAAGCTGGCTCTGGCCCTCTACGCAGAGGCGCCCTTGCTCCTGCTTGATGAGCCTACCACCAACCTCGACAGGACTGGCGTGGAGTGGTATCTGGAGCATGTACGCGCCACATTGGAGGGTCGCACCGTACTGGTATCGAGCAACGTGCCGGAGGAATATGCCTTCTGCCAAGAGCAATTGCAGATCACAGATTTTGGAGCAAAAGCGGCTCGGTGACCGGTTGTTCTGGTGGCTTTTGTATATTCAATAAAGTCAGAAACCATAGTCATTGGATACCCTGCACTACGTTTAAGGGAAAAATCTGACGCTTAGAAGTGCCTGATTACAGCCCAGAAGCACTTTTGTCTGGTTTGAGAGAAGCTTATCCATAACTATTTCAACCTTGGGGCACGTATCTTCGCAGCCGAAACGTTTGCTCGTTTCCTCCATCTGAATTCTTTCACCTTTACGCCCTGACAAGGCCATGAAACAATACGACGACCTCGACGACGACTTCCTCGACGATGAAGACGAGTTGGATACCTTCGCGAAAACCGGCGGCAGCAAAACCCGCGGCAATTCCGAAGATCAGCTTTCCGCTAAATACGCCGACTACCTGATGTGGCGCGATACCGGCTCTTCGCACGACGAAGCCCTGGACCTGGCCAACATGACGGAAGAAGAGTTTACCATTGCCGATGCCGTGGAAGACCCGGACGGCGGCAGCGGCTTCAGCTCCCTCGACGACCTGGATGACGATACCCTATCCGACGACGACAGCGACGAATACGGTAGCTCCGGCAGCTCGCGCAACAGCGGCCGCAACTCCGACTACGACGATTATTAACAGCTGGCCCTAGGCCACTAAAAAGCCCCGCTGGAATATCCAGCGGGGCTTTTTAGTGGCCTACAGTTTAGGCGAAGGCAGTAGGTTTATTTCCGGCCGAATACGCGTTTGAGCAGATCCGTGGTGCGGGCCACGGGGTTCTCGCGGATGTTAGCTTCTTCCTGGGCAATGAGCGTGAACAGGCCGTCAATGGCTTTGCCGGTGGCGTACTGGTTCAGATCGGTTTGCACGGGCGTCACGAGCGGAATCTTGTTGTAGCGCGTGGTGAGGTCGGTGTAGTAGCGGGTGGCGCCCACTTTATCGAGGCTTTGCTGAATGATGGGCTGAAACGCTACCGTAAGCTGCTGAGTAGTCGTGCGCTTGAGGTAGTTAGTGGCCGCATCCTTCTGGCCCGTCAGGATACCCCACACGTCGCTGAAGGTGAGACTCTTGATGGCCGCAATAAAAATCGGCTTGGCGCTTTTGGCCGCATCTTCAGCGCCACGGTTCAGCGTCAGCTCAAACTTATCTACCTGGCTGCCCAGCCCGATGGAGCGGAGCGTATTGGCTACGCGCTGCGCATCCGGCGGGAAAGGAATCCGGATAAGTCGGTTGAGGTTGAAGCCATCCTGCTTAGAAGCTTGGTCGGCACCTTTGCTGATGCCCTGCACCAGTGCCTCCTTCAGGCCATTGGCTGCTTCTGTGTTGGTCAGGCCGCCGGTGGAAGTGCCGGTTTTGGTAGTGGTAGGCTGAGGCAGCTTGATGTTGCCGAGCTTCGGGAGTTTGAACAACTGAGCCGAGGCGGCGGTGTGCAGCCCCAGGGAGGCCAGCAACAGGAAAGTAAAACGTATCTTTTTCATGAGAATCGAGAAAAGCCAAAGCAAGAAACAGACCTCCTAGGCCACTCCTCACTTTTGCACAAACCGGACCAAATTGCCCCGATGAGCTTGGGCCAGAGAAAGTAGCCGGATAAGTAACAGAGCCCTTTTGCCTTATACTTCTACCTATTAAAAGAGGCTACTGCAAGCAGCTACTTGCCACCCGGCCCTATATTGGAAACCCATTATCGTGTAGCCCGCTGCTTTATCGGCCAAAGACGTTCTTTAATATCTCGGTACCACGAGCGGCCGGGCGCAATCGGATCCGCCCTTCTTCCTCGGCTACCAAGGTAAACAGGCCATTCACGGTTTGCTGGGTAGCGTAGGGCGTTAGCTCCGCGTTGATCGGCGTCATGAGCGGAATCTTGTTGTAGCGGTTCACCATTTCAGCGTAGAGCCGGGTGGCCCCCGTTTGGTCGAGTGCCTGCTTCACAATGGGCTGCAACGTAGCACGAAGCTGCTCTTCCGTACCGGAGCGCAGCAGTTGCGTAGCGGCATCAGGCTGGCGCGATGCAGCCAGCGTCAGCGCATCTTGAATATTCAGGTTTTGTACCGCCCCCAGGAAAATAGGCTTAGCCTGGGCAGATGCCGTTTCGGCGCTATGGTTGAGGGCTATTTCAAAGTTATCTACTAGAGCGCCAAGCCGTAGGCCACGCAGCGTAGTGGCTACTAGTTGCGCCTCGGGCGGAAACGGAATGCGGATATCGGCATCAGAGTTGAAGCCTTCGGGCGAGCCACCCAGCTCTATGGCTCGGGTGACGCCTTGCGTCAGGGCGGCGCGTAGGCCAGTGGTTGCCTCGTCTGCCGTGAGCGGCGCAACTACCGGAACTGCTACGACGGGTGCCACCACTTTCGCTTTCGCAGTGGTCTTGGCTGTTGTCGTCTTCTTGGCGGGCGTGGTCTTTTTTGCCGCCGAAGTCGTGGTTTTTTTCGTGGTGGTAGCCGTTTTTTTGGCGGTGGTTTTGGTCTGAGCTTGGCTCAACTGCGTAGTGGCGAGGGCCAGGCCGAGGCCAAGCGCAAACGTGCGAAACGGGGTCATTTAGAAAAAGACGTAAAACCTGACGGCCGGAGTGGCGGTCTTCTGCGTTGAGAGGCCAATATTGCGCCAAATCCAGCCCCCATCCTAACCTACTTCCTCATGCCGACTCTCCCCGTCGTTGAAATCATGACCATTGGCGACGAACTGCTCTACGGGCAGGTTATCGACACCAACTCGGCCTTCATGGGCCAGGAGTTGGGCAAACTGGGCCTGCGCGTGCGCCAGATTACCAGCGTATCAGACCGCGCCGATGAAATTGTAGCAGCCCTAGACCTGGCCCGGCAACGCGCCGATGTAATCCTGATGACTGGTGGCCTAGGCCCCACTAAAGATGACCTGACCAAGCACGTACTGGCCCGCTACTTCGGCGCCGAGCTGGTGATGCATGAGCCTACATTGCAGCATGTAGAAGGAATTTTTGCGCGCTACAAGCGGCCTATGCTGGAGGTAAACCGCCAGCAGGCCATGGTTCCAGCTAATTGCACGGTGCTGCACAACGCGCTGGGCACCGCACCGGGCATGTGGTTTGAGGACCAGGGCACCGTATTCGTGAGTATGCCAGGCGTGCCCTTCGAGATGAAAGGGCTGATGAAAGACGAGGTGCTGCCGCGCCTGCAGCAGCACTTCCAGACGCCCCCCATTGAGCACCTGGTAGTGCAGACAGTAGGCCTGGGCGAATCGTATTTGGCAGAGAAAATTGCTGACTGGGAAAACGCCCTGCCCGAAAACTTCAAACTGGCCTACCTACCCTCTCTGGGTGGCGTGCGCCTGCGCCTTTCCGGCTACGCCGATGGGCAGCCCGATTTGCGCGGCCGCATGGAAGCCCTGCTACCAGCACTCCGCGAGCAGCTCGGCGAGGTAATTTTTGCCGTGGGTGAAATCCCGCTGGAGCAGGCCGTAGGCCAGTTGCTGCAGGAACGCGGCCTCACGGTGGGCACCGCTGAAAGCTGCACCGGTGGCTATGTGGCCTACCGCCTCACCAGCGTGGCGGGCAGCTCGGCCTATTTCCGGGGCAGTGTAGTGGCCTATAGCAACGAGGTGAAAGTGCAGCAGCTGGGCGTGAAGCCCGAAACTCTGCAGGCGCATGGCGCCGTGAGTGAAGCCACCGTGCGCGAAATGGCCGAAGGCTTGCGTCAGCACCTGGGGGTAGATGTAGCCATTGCCACCAGCGGCATTGCCGGCCCAGATGGGGGCACCGCTACCAAGCCCGTAGGCACCATCTGCATCGCCTACGCCGACAAGCACCAGACCGTCAGCCGGCAGTTCAGCTTCGACCGCGGCCGCCAGCTTAACGTAGAATACACCTCCACGGCCGTCCTGAATCTGCTGCGGCTGAGTTTGCCCGTGGCCTAGGCCAGTTGCCCGCTTAGGTGTCGGCAAAGTAAGTCGGCGGCCCGCGGAACAGGATTATCTGTGATTCCGGACACAACAGCTACCTTTGGCCTGCTTTTCGGCTCGTACACCCACCCAAGCTACGCGGGCAGCTACAGCGAATATCAGACCTTCAACTACCCACCATCCCCCTAACACCCCCTACCAACCGCATGGCACGAGTGGAAATGACGATGCCCAAGATGGGCGAATCCATCATGGAAGGCACCGTTCTGAAATGGCTCAAACAAGTAGGCGACCCCATTGAGCAGGACGAATCAGTACTGGAAGTAGCTACCGATAAGGTAGATACCGAAGTACCTGCTCTCCACGCCGGCGTATTGCAGGAGATTCTGGTGCAGGAAGGCCAGGTTGTAGCCGTAGGCGCTCCTATTGCCGTTATTGAGACCGATGCCGCCAGCGCGGGCACTCCGGCTCCGGCCGCTGCTGCTGCTGAAGGAGCTCCTTCCATCAATGGTGCTGAGAAGCCAGCCGCTGAAGTTCCGTATGTACCGGCCGTGGCCACCGCTCAGGCAGCTCCTGCTACGGCTGGTGCCGCACAGCCCCAAACGGGCCGCTTCTACTCGCCGCTGGTGCTGAGCATTGCCCGCGAGGAAGGCATTTCGATGGCTGACCTGGAATACCTGCCCGGCACTGGCAGCGAAGGCCGCGTTACGAAGAAAGACATTCTGGATTATGTAGCCGGCGGCAAGCAGCCCCTAGGCCAGTCGGCGGCATCCCCAGCGGCCGTAGCGCAGCCTCAGGCTCCTGCCCCCCAGGCCGCTCCTGCTACCCCGCAGCCAGCGGCCACACCACAGACTGCTGCATCGGCGGCATCTGCTGCTCCGGCTACCAAAGCTGTGCCTTCTATCAGCGGCAACCAGGAGTTGATTGAGATGGATCGTATGCGCAAGATGATTGCCCAGCGCATGGTCGACTCCAAGAAGATTTCTCCCCACGTTACCTCGTTTGTGGAGGCTGATGTGACCGACATCGTGAACTGGCGCAACAAGCACAAGGATGCCTACAAGAAGCGCGAAGGCGAAAACCTCACCTTCACGCCCATCTTCATTCAGGCCATTGCGCGCGCCATTCAGGATTTCCCGATGATCAACGTTTCCATTGAGGGCGACTACATCATCAAGAAGCGCGATATTAACGTAGGTGTGGCTGTGGCCTTGCCTTCCGGCAACCTCATTGTGCCCGTTATTCACAACGCCGATCAGCTCAACCTTAATGGCCTGAGCAAAAAGCTGAATGATCTGGCCAACCGCGCCCGTACCAACAAGCTGAAACCCGAAGACCTGGAAGGCGGCACCTACACCGTGTCCAACGTGGGTTCTTTCGGCAACGTGATGGGTACGCCCATCATCATGCAGCCACAGGTAGCTATTATGGCTGTGGGCGCTATCAAGAAGAAGCCCGCCGTAATTGAGACGCCCCAGGGCGACCTGATTGGCGTGCGCCACTTCATGTTCCTCTCGCATAGCTACGACCACCGCGTGGTAGATGGCTCGCTGGGGGGCATGTTCGTGCGCCGCGTGGCCGACTACCTAGAGCAGTTCGACCCCAACACGACCATCTAGTCATTCAATAAACAGTGAAGAGGGTTGATAGCTAAGCCAGCAGTGGCCTAGCTATCAACCCTCTCCTTTTTCCTTTGCCCGCTTCTACCATGAATAAAGCTCTGCCCCTGGTGGCCCTACTCATTGCGCTAGGCCTCATTCTGTTCCTCTACCAGCAGCTGCGCACAACTGAGCAAGCCCTAGTACGCTCTGAGCGCCGCTTCAGCGACTGTGAGAAAGTCAATTTCCAGTTGCAGAACCAGCTGGTAGAAGCAACGCGTGGCCCCGTGCCGGACAGCCTGCGCGTGATTAGCGGCGAGTAGGTAACGACTAAGCTACATTACAGCACTAAATAGCGTGGCCTAGCAACAAGAAGGGCGCATTCTCCGCGGAGAATGCGCCCTTCTTGTTGCTAGGCCAGTTTCAACTACGGACGGCCGCCGCTGGTTCCCTGGGCGGGCGTAGCGCCGGCGCCATTGCCACCGTCGCCGCCGTCTTTCAGGTCGTCGTTGTTAACGGAGCGCTTACGCTTGGGCTGTGTCATGCTCATCTTACCGATGCGGTAGCTCATGTTGAAGCGGAAACCAATGCGGCGCACCACGTTCACGCTGCTCTGGTCGAGCGTGTAGGAGCTGATTTCGCTGCGGATCTTGTTGGTGGGCGTAAAGAAGTTATCGGCGCCGAAGCCGAAGCTGCCCTTCTTCTCCGCGAAGTCTTTCTTAAAGCCCAGGCTGTACACCCCGAAACCGCCCTGATAGCCCTGCAGCTGCACCTGACGGCCCCGGTAGAAGCTAAAGAACTGCAGACCCCATCCTTTCGTGAAGGTATAGCCGCCCATTAAGCGGCCACTGACCACTAGGCCTTCGTTCTTAGCCGCAAAACGAACATCGCTCAGGCCGTTATTCAGCATGGCGTAATAGATATCCGTGCCGCCGCCAACGGTGAGCTTGTTGTTGAGGTTGACGTTAGCGAAGATGCTGCCGCCATACGCGTTTTCCTCCCCGATGTTCCGATACGTGGTGGTAATGGTATCACCGCTTACCGTCCGGAAAGGCTGAATGGAGCCGGTGGTGTTGCGCGCGAAGGCCGTGAAGTTGAGCGAGGTTTGCTTGATGAAGGTGTTGTAGCCCAGCTCGTAGTTGTTGGTGTATTCGGGCTGCAGTTCTGGGTTACCCTGCGTGGCGTTCAGCGGGTTGGGCGCTTGACGGTTGGGGTTCAGGAATTGCAGTGATGGGCGCTGAATCCGGCGGTTATAGGCCGCTTTCAGCGTGTTGCCGTTGGTGAGCTTGCGCGACAGGTTCACGCTCGGCACCAGCACGCCGTACGATGGAATCGACACATTATCCGCGTTCTGGAACTTGGCGTCGATGGTCGTGTACTCGTAGCGTGCCCCGGCTTTCAGGGTGTAGCTTTTCAGGAAGCCCAGCGTGTAGGCCGCGTAGCCTGCCGCCACATTCTGGTTATAAGTGAACACGTTGGAATTGCCCACCTGATTGTCGATCTGCCCATTACGCAAGGAAACATAGTTGCTGTTCACCTCGCGCATGATGTCCTTGGCGCCAAACTCCAGTAGCTGGGTTTTGCTCAAGGGCGTCTGATAATCAGCTTGCACCGTGATTTCCTGGTTGTAGCTGTCGTTCTCATTGCGCAGCTGGCTGCCCGCCTGCAACCCTTCCCGAATGTCGTTGGTGAAGTCGTTCGTGCGGTTGTTGCGGCTGAACTGGCCTAGCAGGCTGAGCTCGCGCTGGGGCGTCTCGAAGGTGCGCGTGTAGTTCAGGGTAGCGTCGAGGGTGTTGGAGCGGTCCAGCACCGTCACGTCACGTAGGCTGTTGATGACGCTGCCATCGGTGCGCACGGTGTTGGCGCGTAGGCCATCCTGGTAGCTGTTGCCATTGCGCACACCCAGCTGCACCGAGGCCGAGAGGAAGTTGTACTTGTTGATATCGTAATCCCAGCCCAGCGTGTAGCGCCCAAACAGGTTTTCGTTGCGCGTATCGGCGCTCTGCGTAGTGGTGCTGAGCAGGTTCCGGTTGAGGTCGTAGGTGCGCTGGTTGTTGGTGAAGCTGCCTGGCGTATTGTATTGCGCCCGGCCGCCGCCACCCAGCGAGAAGCCCATTTTGCCGGTACGGTAGGCCGCGTTCAGGCCGAGGTCGGCGCTGCGTAGGCCACCGCTTCCGCGGGCATCCAGCGTGAAGCCCTGCAGGTTGTTCTGCTTGGTGACAATGTTGATGATACCGCCCGAGCCTTCCGCGTCGTACTTCGCCGAGGGCGAGGTAATAACTTCCACGGACTTAATCTGATCCGCCGGAATCTGCTTTAGCGCATCGGCAATGCTACCCGCCGAGATGGTGCTAGGCCGGTTGTTGATGAGTACCCGAATATTGGAGCTACCGCGCAGGCTCACGTTGCCATCCAGGTCAACGGAGAGCGAGGGAACACGCTTGAGCACGTCAGTAGCGTCGCCGCCGCGGGTGGTTTCGTCCTTCTCGGCGTTATAGACGGTGCGGTCCACCTTCTCCTCAATCAGGCTGCGCTGGCCTTCTACCTTCACTTCGCCCAGCGCCTGCGCCGTCGATTCCAGCGAAATAGCCCCGAGCGCTACCGTGTTGCCATCTTCCGTGATGACCACGCCCGGCTTCTCCACCAGCTTGTAGCCAATGAAGGTTACCTGCACGGTATAAGTACCGGCGGGCACGCGCGGAATGCTGAATTTACCGTTATCGTCGGCGGCGGTGCCATCCACGGGCTTGCCGGTGGTGGGGTTGAGCAGGGCAATGGTGGCGTAGGGCACCGGTTGTTTCGTACCGGCATCCACGATGGTGCCTGTTACGCGGCCACTACCCGATTGCGGCGCGGGCGCCTGGCCTTGTGGCGCACCGCCACCTGGCCTACCAGCCCCGGCGGGCCGCTCGCCCGTGGGCATTTGGGCCAAAACGGCATGCCCGCCGCTTGTGAGAAGAATAAGAAGGAAAAGCTTTTTCATGTAGTAAGAGGGGAATACCAGCATCCGGTAAGCCGGTTATCAATTATTGTTTTGGCTTGCTTCACGAAACTACCTACCCGACTTCCGCCCGAAAAATGAACCCGACCAACCGGCCGATTCCTGCGGCAGAAGCCCGATAATGTCCGCGCGAATGCCGGGCAACCGGAGCCACAGACGCAACTTTGTGGCTGGGGTGGCACGCGGGCCCGAATATTTCTGGAAATACTGTGAGCACTATGCAAACGGCCACTCCGTAACCGGAGTGGCCGTCAGTTGTTTATTGCACTATACTCTAAGCCTTTATACCTAGCAGCATCAGCATGAATGCAAACTGCCGCGCGGTATCGGCGATAGACTTAAACCGACCCGAGGCACCACCGTGGCCCGCTTCCATATCGGTGTGCAGGAGCAGCAGATTGTGGTCGGTTTTGAGGGTGCGCAACTTGGCGACCCACTTGGCCGGCTCGAAATATTGCACCTGCGAGTCGTGTAGGCCAGTGGTGACGAGCATGTTGGGGTAGGCCTGGGCCTTCACCTGGTCGTAGGGCGAGTACGAGAGCATGTACTCGTAGTACTCCTGCTGGTTGGGGTTGCCCCACTCGTCGTACTCGCCGGTTGTCAGCGGAATGGTGTCGTCGAGCATGGTAGTAACCACGTCCACGAAAGGCACGGCCGCCAGCACGCCTTTGTAGTACTCGGGGTGCAGATTCACCACAGCACCCATCAATAGGCCACCTGCTGAGCCGCCCAGCGCAAACAGCTTGTCGGGAGAGGTGTACTGCTGCTCAATCAGGAAGCGGGAGCAGTCGGTGAAGTCGGTGAAGGTGTTTAGCTTTTTGAGCTTCTTGCCGTCCTCGTACCACTGCCGGCCCAGCTCCTGCCCGCCCCGAATGTGGCAGATAACGTAGGCGAAACCCCGATCCAGCAAGCTCAGGCGGGCCGAGCTGAATGTTGCATCTATGGAGTAGCCATACGAGCCGTAGGCGTATTGCAGCAGCGGCGCGCTGCCATCTTTCCGGAAGCCTTTTTTGTAGACGATGGACATGGGAATCTGGGTGCCATCGAGGGCCGGGGCGTAGAGCCGCTCCGTCACGTACTCCTCCTTCCGGAAGCCGCCCAACACCGCTTGTTCCTTCAGTAACTCCTTGGTCCGAGCCACCATATCGTAGTCGAAAGTGGACGTGGGCGTGGTGAGCGAGGAGTAGCCATAGCGCAGCACCGTGGTTTCAAACTCGGGGTTGATGCTGATGGCGGCGGTGTAGGTTGGCTCGCCGAAGTTGAGGTAGTGCTCTTGGCTATCCTGCCACCGAATCACGCGCAGCTGCAGCAGGCCTTCCTTCCGCTCGCCTAGCACTAGGTACTCCCGGAACAGCTCCATGTTCTCCAGAAACACGTTTTCGCGGTGCGCAATTACCGTTTGCCACGCGGCGCGAGCCGTGTTGGTCACGGGCGTTTTCAGCAGCTGGAAGTTAGGCGCGCCGGCATTGGAGAGGATGTAGAAGTGGTCCTCAAAGTGCTCAATTTCATAGAGGTGGTCGTCTTCGCGGGGCGAAAACACCTGGGGCTCCTCCGTAGGCCTGTCCGCGTCCAGAAACCGAGTTTCCAACGACATGGTGCTGCTCATCTGCAACACAATGTATTGGCGCGACTTGGTGCGGCCTACGCCGCTGTAGAAGGTGTTGTCCTGCTCCTCGTACACCAGCACGTCCTGGGCCGGATCGGTGCCGAGCGTGTGGCGGTACACCTGAAACGGGAGGAGCGTTTCCACATCCTTTTTGGTGTAGAACACCGTCTGGTTGTCGGCAGCCCAAACGGCCTCGCCGCTGGTGTTTTCTATTGCTTCGGGGTAGAGCTGGCCGGTTTGCAGGTTGCGGAAGCGCAGCGTGTAGAGGCGGCGGCTCACGGTATCGGTGCTGTAGGCCAGTAGCCGGTTGTCGTCGCTGACCTCAAAGTCACCGATATCGAAGTACGACTCGTCCTTGCCCATCTCGTTGGCGTTGAGCAGCACTTCTTCGGGGGCGCTCAGGCTGCCTTGCTTACGGCAATAAATCGGGTACTCACCGCCTTCCTCGTAGCGCGTGTAATAGTAGTAGCCGTTGTCGCGGTACGGCACCGACTCGTCCTGCTCCTTGATGCGACCCTTTATCTCCTGAAACAGCTTTTCCTGCAAGCCTTTGGCCTGGGCCATCTGTTCCTCAAAGTAGGCATTTTCAGCGTTGAGGTAATCGAGTACTTCCTGGTTTTCAGGCTCATTGAGCCAGTAGTAATTATCGGTGCGCGTACCGAATGGCGAGGTAAGCGCTTTGGGCTTGATGGCCGCTACAGGAGGTTGAGACATGATGTATAACAAGTGTGGACTGGCCTAGAAGCTTCAAAAGGCTAAGCAAGCCCGAATGGTTTTAAAGCCGTCATCCTGAGCATTCCGCGCATGAAGCGACGGAAAACTCAGGATGACGATGATTGTACTACGGAGTGGCCTAGAGAGCCGCTAGGCTTTGCTCCAGCGCCGTAATTTTCGACTCAGCATCAGCCAGCTTCTGCCGCTCACGCTCTACGAGGTCGGCTTTGGCATTGGCCACGAACTTCTCGTTGGCCAGCTTCTTCAGCACGGAGTCGCGGAAACCTTGGGCGTATTCCAGCTCCTTAGAGAGACGCTCCTTCTCGGCGCCCAGGTCGATCTGACCTTCCAGCGGCACGAAGAACTCCGCACCACCCGAGACGAAGCCGACGGAGGCAGCCGGAGCCGCTTCCACCACACTGATTTCCGTGAGGGAAGCCAGCTTGCGGATGATGGCGTCGTTGGCCAATAGCAACTCCGCGTCGTCGGTTTTGGCGGCCAGCGTCAGGGGTTTGTTGGGACCTAGGCCTTTCTGGTTGCGGATGTTCCGTACGCCGGCCACAATATCCAGCGCCTTTTCCATGCGAGCCAGCAGCTCGGGGGCACCAGCTACGGGCTGCTGCTTAGGCCAGGCGGCCACGCACACGTAGTCCTTGGGGCCGCGCTCCGCCAGCTCATGCCAGATTTCCTCCGTGATGAAGGGCATGAACGGGTGCAGCAGCTTCAGGAGCGTTTCCAGGAAGCCGGTGGTAAGGCGCAGTGTTTCGGGGTCGATGGGAGCCTGATACGCGGGCTTGATCATCTCCAGATACACCGAGCAGAAGTCGTCCCACACCAGCTTGTACACCGTCATCAGGGCGTCGCTCATCCGGAACTTCTCGAAGTGCTCATCCATCTCAGCCAGCGAGGCTTGCAGCTTGGCCGAGAACCACTCCACCGCTTTTTCATTGGCGAAGGGCAGCGCGGCATCTACTTCCCAGCCCTGCGTGAGACGGAAGGCATTCCAGAGCTTATTGCAGAAGTTACGGCCCTGCTCCACCAACTTTTCATCATACAGCAAGTCGTTGCCAGCCGGTGCCGAGAACAGCATACCCGTCCGGACGCCATCGGCCCCGAACTGCTTGATGAGGTCCAGCGGGTCGGGCGAGTTGCCGAGCTGCTTGCTCATCTTGCGGCCCTGGGCATCGCGCACAATGCCGGTGAGGTACACGTTGCGGAACGGAATCTCCTTTCGGAACTCCAGGCCGGCCATAATCATGCGCGCCACCCAGAAGAACAGGATATCCGGACCCGTTACCAAGTCGTTGGTAGGATAGAAATAGTTGATGTCGGCGTTATCGGGGTCCTTAAACCCATCGAACACTGAAATCGGCCACAGCCACGACGAGAACCACGTATCTAGTACGTCCTCATCCTGGCGTAGATCAGAGAGCTGCAGCTCGGCATTGCCGCTCTGCTCGCGGGCCCGCTCCAGCGCCTCAGCGGGCGTGAGGGCCACCACGTAAGTGCCATCAGGCAGGTAGTAGGCCGGAATCTGCTGGCCCCACCAGAGCTGCCGCGAGATGCACCAGTCGTGCACGTTCTCCATCCACACGCGGTAGGTGTTCTTGAACTTGGCCGGGTGCAGCTTGATGGTATCGTTTTCTACTACTTCCAGCGCCGGCTTGGCGAGGTGCTCCATTTTCAGGAACCACTGCATGCTGAGGCGCGGCTCAATAACGGCCTTGGTACGCTCCGAGGTCTGAACGATGCTGGCGTACTCCTCCACCTTCACCAGGTGGCCGGCTTCTTCCAGATCCTTTACAATGTTGCGGCGCGCGGCAAAGCGGTCCTGGCCTACGTAAAGCACCGCCTTTTCATTCAGCGAGCCATCGTTGTTCAGGATGTCTATAACCGGCAGGCTGTGCTTTACACCCAGCTCGTAGTCGTTCAGGTCGTGGGCGGGCGTCACTTTCAGGGCACCCGTACCGAAGTCGATGCTCACGTACTCGTCCAGAATCACCGGAATCTCGCGGCCCAACAGCGGAATGCGCACTTTCGCGCCGTGCAGGTGGGTATAGCGCGGGTCGTTGGGGTTCACGGCCACGGCCACGTCGGCCATAATGGTTTCCGGGCGCGAGGTAGCCACGGTCAGGAACTGACCGTCCTGGCCTACTACTTCATAACGTAAGTAGTACATCTTGGCCATCACGTCCTTCGGAATTACTTCCTCGTCGCTTACAGCTGTCTGGCCCAATGGGTCCCAGTTCACCATCCGGATGCCGCGGTAAATCAGGCCTTTCTGATGCAGATCCACGAATACGCGCAGTACCGCCTCGGTGAGTTCGGGCTCCATCGTGAAGCGCGTCCGGTCCCAGTCGCAGGAGGCGCCTAGTTGCTTAAGCTGCTCCAGAATGATGCCGCCGTACTTCTCTTTCCAGGCAAAGGCGTGGCCTAGGAACTCCTCGCGGGTGAGGTCCTTCTTCTCGATTCCCTGCTCCTTCAGCAAGGCCACAACCTTAGCTTCGGTGGCAATGGAGGCGTGGTCGGTGCCGGGCACCCAGCACGCTTCCTTGCCCTGCATGCGCGCCCGGCGCACCAGCACATCCTGAATGGTATTGTTCAGCATGTGGCCCATGTGCAGCACGCCCGTCACGTTGGGCGGCGGAATCACGACCGAATACGGCTGCTTGCGGGGGTTTGCTTTGGCTTTGAAGAAGCCCTGCTCCTGCCAGCGCTGATACCATTTGGCTTCAACGTCGGCGGGGGTATAGGTTTTGGCGATAGACATCGTCGGAGGGAATCAGTTCAGAATAGGGGCAAAAGTAGGCATTTCGGGCGGGGCGGGAAATGCTGCGGCTTTCGGCCAGGGAAGTGGCCTAGCTGAACGCCTCCTGAGAGGTTTGCGGCCTGCGGGTCAGCCTGGGCCGGATAGGCGGCACGCTGCTATCAATACGGGCCTTAAAATGATTCTGGAGCACCTGACAACCTGTATGGCAGCTCCTTGCCAACCCAACTTCTTCATTGATGCATCATATTTCCCGTGGTACTTAGCTGACACGAAAACTAAACCGTATAAGGCCGCAGACTCAGCAAGGCCCTACGCAAGCCGCTAGGCCACCTACAGGAGCATCAATTTTGTATTTACCCATTTCAAGCTCTATATCCTTTCCTAGATGAGCAAGTCTAAAACACCCTCCACCCCAACCAACGCTAAGCTCGACGAGTTGGCGCAGAACCGCGAAGACAGCACCGGCCAGCTGCTAACCACCAATCAGGGCCTACGCGTCAACGACGACCAGAATTCCCTGAAAGCCGGCGAGCGGGGGCCAACGCTACTAGAAGACTTTATTCTCCGCGAAAAAATCACCCACTTCGACCATGAGCGGATTCCGGAGCGCGTGGTGCATGCCCGCGGCGTGGCGGCCCACGGCTATTTCGAGGCCTACGATACCGGCTCCCAGTATTCCAAAGCCGATTTCCTGAAGGCCGGTACCCGCACACCGGTATTCACGCGCTTTTCTACCGTGGCGGGTTCGCGCGGCTCCAGCGACCTGGCCCGCGACGTGCGCGGCTTTGCCGTGAAATTCTATACCCAACAGGGGGTATTTGATCTGGTGGGCAATAACATGCCGGTATTCTTTATTCAGGATGCCATCAAGTTCCCGGATTTCGTGCATGCCGTGAAGCCGGAGCCGCACAACGAGATTCCGCAGGCGGCCTCGGCCCACAATACCTTTTGGGACTTCGTTTCCATCAATCCAGAGGCTACGCACATGGTGCTGTGGGCTATGTCGGATAGGGCTATTCCGCGCAGCTTGCGCATGATGGAGGGCTTTGGGGTGCACACCTTCCGGCTGATTGATGCGGCCGGGAAAGCCCGTTTCGTAAAATTCCATTGGAAACCGAAGCTCGGCACCCACTCCGTGGTGTGGGATGAGGCCCTGCAGATTTCCGGCAAAGACCCCGACTTCCATCGCCGCGACCTGTGGAATGCCATTGAGGACGGCGCCTACCCCGAGTGGGAATTGGGCGTACAGATTGTGGAGGAGGAAGATGAAATGAAGTTCGATTTCGACCTGCTGGACGCTACCAAGCTGATTCCGGAGGAACTGGTGCCCGTAACCATACTCGGTAAAATGGTGCTCGACCGCAACCCCGATAACTACTTCGCCGAAACCGAGCAGGTCGCCTTCCACCTGGGCCACGTGGTACCGGGCATCGACTTCAGCAACGACCCGCTGCTCCAGGGCCGGCTGTTTTCCTATACCGATACGCAGCTCAAGCGCCTGGGCGGCCCGAATTTCCACGAAATTCCGATTAACCGCTCCCTCTCTCCCATCCACAACGGGCAGCGCGATGGCCACATGCGCCAGCAGATCAACGTAGGCCAGACCAGCTACAGCCCTAATCTGGTCAACGATAATTCGCCCCGCCAGGCCAAGCAATCAGAAGGCGGGTTTGCCAGCTACCAGGAGCGCGTGGATGGCAACAAGGTGCGCGCCCGCAGCCAGAGCTTCAAAGACCACTACAGCCAGGCCCGCTTGTTCTGGAACAGCCAGAGCGCCCCGGAGAAGGCCCACATTGTGAAAGCCCTGCGCTTTGAGCTGGGCAAAGTGGAGCTGGAATCTATCCGGGAGCGGATGCTGGTGCAGCTAAGCCAGGTAGATGATTCGCTGGCTTCCCGCGTGGCCGAAGGCCTAGGCCTGTCGGTGCCCTCAGCGAAAGGCGTTCAGCTGAATCTGGCCGTTCCCGCCGATGCCGATCCGGCCACGTACCAATCGGTACCGGTGAAGGACAAACAAGCGTCTTCGCCTGCTCTGAGCATCGCCGTCGATAGCCCCATTAATGCCGGCAAAACCAGCATTGCCACCCGCCAGGTAGCTATTCTGGCGGCCGATGGTGTAGACGGTGCCGCCATTGCCAGCCTGAAAAAAGCGCTGGAAGCGGCAGGTGCCAAAGCGAAGCTGGTGGCCCCGCGCCTAGGCCAGTTGCGGCCAGCCAACGGTGACACCCTGACCATCGATTTCAGCCTGCAAACCACGGCTTCTGTGATGTTCGATGCGGTATTTGTGCCCGGTGGCGAGAAGAGCGTGCAAACCCTACGCCAACAGCCCGACGCGGTGCATTTCATCAATGAGGCCTACAAGCACTGCAAACCTATTGCCGCCTCAGGAGCGGGCGTTGAGCTGCTGAAAGCCGCTGCGTATGCCGGCGCCGAAGACATCCTGACCGGCGACGGAGTACTACTAAGCAAAGACGGTGAAGCTGCCCCTATCGATTCCTTTCTGAAAGCCATGGCCCAACACCGCTTCTGGAGCCGCGAGATGAAAGCCGAGCCGAAAGTCTAGGCCAGCACTGAGCGGCCTGAATCCCACATTATGCCGGGCAGAGTTGCAGTAGCCGGTGTGCAGCGTTTGGGCAATAGCCCGGCGCCAGCACCCGAGGTATTGCAGCTCCGTCCGGCATGATGCGTTAGTGGCATAGAGCCCGGTGAAGCGGGGCCGCGAAAAAAACAGTAAAGCACAACGCTAGAATTTCCCGTTTACCGTATGAGTAGCACAGCATTTGCTTTAATGTAGTTTTAATCTACACCCCAATCGGATTTCCTCATGCGTTTACGTATTGTTCTCTTTCTTTTTGCGCTGCTGACAGCGGCCGGAGCCCATGCCCAATCAACGGCAGCTACCTGGAACTCCGACCTGACCGCCGCGCTGCAGCAGGCCAAAGCCACCAACAAGCCCATACTGGCCGTTTTTTCGGGCTCCGATTGGTGCAAGCCCTGCATCATGCTCAAGCAGGAAGTATTTGACAAGTCCGAGTTTGAGCAGTTTGCCAAGGATAAGTTTGTGCTGACGCGCTTCGACTTTCCGCGCAGCAAAAAGAACAAGCTGCCGGCCAACCAAACCAAAATCAATGAGCAGGCCGCCGCTCAGTTCAATAAGGAAGGCTCTTTCCCACTGGTTGTCCTGATTTCGCCAGAGGGCAAAGTGCTGGCCAAAACCGGCTACCGCCCCGGCGGCGTAGCTGCCTACGACGCCCACCTCACGCAATTGCTGGCTAAAAAATAAGCCTTGTGCCTTACCTGCTGAACTGGCCTTGCGCGCTGCGCTCAAAGGCCCTTCTGTTGCTTACTACTGGCCTACTAGCAGGTAGCACTGTGGCCGCAGCCCAAACCAAACCCGCTCCGGCCAAGCCGCGCAACTTCACCCGTTCGGCCCACCTGATGGGCTCCCATTTTACCTTCACGGCCGTTTCCAGTGATGATTCGCTGGCGTGGCGCGCTATTCGGGCGGGCATCCGGGAGGCCAGCCGCATCGACCGGCTGTGCTCCTACTGGGACTCTACTTCGCAAATTACGCAGGTAAACCGCGCGGCTGGCCTACGCCCCGTGGTGGTAGATCAGGAAGTGTACGACCTGATTGCACGCACGCTCAAACTCTCCGAGCTCAGCGGCGGCGCCTTTGACATCACCTTCGCCGGGGGCGAGAAGATCTATAAGTTCGACCGTCAGGAGCATGCCGCTTTACCGGCACCGGAAGTGGTGAAAGCCTCGGTGGCGCGCATCAGCTACAAAAAGGTACTCCTCGACCCTGCCCAACACTCTGTGATGCTCCAGGACAAAGGCATGCGCATGAACCTGGCCGGCATTCTGCAGGGCTACGGCGTGCGGCGCGCCCAGGCCCTGATGAAGCAGATGGGCATCCGGGGCGGCCTCATCAACGGTTCCGGCGACGTATCGTGCTGGGGTAAGCAGGCGGATGGCTCCGGCTGGCGCATCGCCATCGGCGACCCGGCTTTTCCGCAGTCGGTGTCGTCGTGGCTGACGGTGTCGGACATGGCTGTCGTCACGGCCGGCAACTACGAGCAGTATTTCACGGTGAAGGGCCAGTACTACGGCCACATCATCAACCCCCACACCGGCTACCCTGCTATTGGCCTACGCTCCGTCACTATCATCTGCCCCGATGTCGAGCTGGCCGATGGCCTCGATGAAGTGGTATTTGTGCTGGGTCCCGAAGAAGGCCTGGCGTTTATCAACCGTCTCAAAGGCGTGGACTGTACGCTCATCACCAACGATGGCCGCACGCTAGCTTCTAAAGGCATGCAGGTCAATTATTACCATAACGCTGGCGCGCCTACTTCGGCCGCTACATCTGCTCCCAAACCATGACCTATTCTACCCTGACCCGACTGGCCCTGAGTGGCCTAGTGCTACTCAGTGGCAGTGGCCTTACTGGCTGCGTATCGGTAGCGGCCTACCAGAAAGTGTACCTCAACGACGAGGACATGAAGCTGGCCAATAAGCGCATTGAGGTGTACGAAACCAACTTTGAAAGCTACCGCGAAGGCGCTGGCGGCGCCAACGGCGGCAAAGTAGGCGGCGGCTGCGGCTGCAATTAATCTTCTACCTCCCTGACCTCTCCCCTCATGCCCCGCTTCTACCCTTCCCTCACCGCCGCGCTGGTGCTGCTGCCCGTGCTGGCCTGGTCGCAGGCCACGCCCACGCCGAACCGCGTAGATGGCTACGGCGCCCCCTCTACTACCGTTCCGAGTCCGCCCGACCCCAGCAACCACGGCGAAACCGAGGTGAACATTCTCACGAGCTACTACTCACAGGATGGCAACCACAGCGCCGTGGAAGGCGGCCAAGGCACCCAGCAGCTCACCGACCTCACGCCGACCATCATCCTGAACGTGCCCCTCGACTCGGTGACGCGCGTATCAGCCAACCTGGGCATGGACTACTACGCCTCCGCCTCCACCGACCGGATTGACCAGGTGCTGTCCTCGCCGTCTTCCCACGACTCGCGCTACCACCTCGACCTGGGACTCTCGCGCCAGCTCGCCGATAAGCGCACCATTGTGGGCGTGGGCGCCGGTTTTTCTAAGGAATACGATTATATCTCGGGAAACGTCACGGCTTCGTGGGCCCATGCTTCCGTTGACGGAAACCGGGAGCTGAGCGTTGGCGCGCAGGCTTTTTTCGATAGGGCTACCCTTATTCTGCCGGTAGAACTGCGCCGCGGTGGCGGCGGAGAACACGGCTCGGGTTTCGATACGCGCCAGAGCTACAACCTCAACATCGTCTACTCGCAAGTGATCAGCCAGCGCCTGCAGCTGGCCGTGAGCACCGAGCTAGTGGCTCAGCGTGGGCTGCTGAGCACGCCCTTCCATCGGGTGTATTTCCGCGAGACCGGCGGCTCATTTGGCACGGCCCGGACGGAACTGCTGCCGCGCCAGCGCTACAAATACCCGGTAGGCCTACGCGCCACCTACTATGCCACAGATCTGGTACAGGTGCGCAGTTTCTACCGTTTCTATAACGATAACTTCGGCATCAGGGCCAATACAATTGAGCTGGAGACTCCCTTGAAGGTGACGCCCTTTTTTGTGCTCTATCCGTTCTACCGCTACCATACCCAAACGGCCGCCAAGTACTTCGCGCCCTATCTGGAGCACTCCATTCAGGACGAGTTTTATACCTCCGACTACGACCTAGCGGCCTTCTCCTCCAACAAGATAGGCCTAGGTCTGCGCTACTCGCCCGTGTACGGTATCGGGCGCTTCAAAACGCCCTTCGGGGGCCGCGTGGCCAAGTTCAAAGCCCTGGACCTACGCTACGCCTACTACCGCCAGAGCACTGGTCTCACCGCCAGCCTAATCAGCGCCGACTTATCGTTTACCATGCCATAGCGTCGAGTCAGCTTTAAACACCTAGGCCACTTTGCACTGTTGCAAAGTGGCCTAGGCGCTTTTTGGGGCATAAGGCAGTGGAATGGTGCTTCTGTTTCATAGCGGTGAAACACTCCAATGGAACCAATCATCAGGGATCATTTGTATACATGAACAAATGATCATACATTTGCATCATCATATGACACCAGCCTCGGCCTCTTCTTCTGTTGACATGAACCTCTCTATTGAGAAGATGGAGAAGGTGGCGTTTATTCTCAAGACCACAGCCCACCCTACCCGCATTGCCATTGTGCAGTTGCTAGCGGCCCAGGAAAGCCTGTCGGTGAGCGAAATCAGTGAGCGGCTCCAGGTAGAGCAGAGCCTGGCGTCGCATCACCTTTCCGGCATGAAGCTGAAGGGCATTCTCAGCAGCCACCGCGACGGTAAAAACGTCTTCTACTCGCTGAAAATGCGCGAGGTGGTGGATGTTATTCAATGCCTGGCGGCGTGCACCTTTCTCTAAGAGAAACGTTTTTTTGCCGCAATACATGAACACTTATTCATACTTACATACGTTCACCTGTTAAGGTATGCTTCACTACATCGGCTACTTCGCGGCCATATTTATTGGGCTCTCCCTGGGCATAATGGGAGGCGGGGGCTCCATCCTGACGGTGCCGGTGCTGGTGTATCTGCTGGGTGTAAGCCCGGTGCTGAGCACGGCCTACTCGTTGTTTGTGGTGGGCTCTACCTCGGTCGTGGGGGCTTCGGGCTATTTCCGCAAGGGGCTGGTGTCGCTGAAAACGGCCGTTGTGTTTCTGCTGCCCTCTCTACTGGCCGTATTTGTGGTGCGCAAGGTGCTGATGCCCGCTATTCCGCAGGAGCTGTTTACCATCGGTAGCCTCGTCTTTACGAAAGACCTGCTGGTACTGGTGGCTTTCGCCCTGCTGATGGTTGTGGCCGCCCTCGCCATGATCCGGGGCAAGCAGGCAGAGGAAGTCCTGGGCGAAGAACTACACTACCAACACTCCTTCAACTACCCACTGATACTGGGCATAGGCCTAGTGGTTGGTGCCCTCACGGGTTTTGTGGGGGCCGGTGGGGGCTTCCTGATTATTCCGGCTTTGGTGCTGGGCGCTCGCCTGCCCATGAAGCTGGCCGTGGGTACTTCGCTGGCCATTATCGCCCTGAACTCCCTCATTGGCTTCACTGGCGATTTGAGCGCCGGAACGCCCATTGCCTGGCCTTTTCTGCTCGGCTTTTTGTCCTTCGCGCTGGTGGGCATTGTGCTGGGCACTTACCTGGCTCGTTTCATTCCGGGCACAAAGCTGAAGCCGGCCTTTGGGTGGTTTACGCTGGCCATGGGCACGTTCATTCTGCTGCGAGAACTGGTATTTATCCCTTGAATAAGGACCTGTTTCAATTAGAGCTACTTACTACCACCTCACCTTCTACTTTCACTCACTCCATCCTGTCGCCATCATGAAAATCGAACAGTTTGAAGACAAGGGCCTGGCCCATTTCTCATATGCCATTCTGAGCGAGTGCGCACGCGAAGTGGTCCTCATCGACCCTGCCCGCGACCCTCAGCCGTATTACGACTACGCCCAGGCTCACAACGCCCGAATCGTCAGCGTCATCGAGACGCACCCCCACGCTGACTTCGTGAGCAGCCACCTGGAAATATCCCGCCACACCGGCGCCACCATCCGTGTGAGCAAGCTGCTCGGCGCCGATTATGCCCACCTAGCCTTCGATGCAGGCGACTCCTTCACTAGCGGCAAGCTCACCTTCCGGGCCCTCAACACGCCCGGCCACTCCCCCGATTCCATCAGCATCGTGCTGAATCGCGAAGGAAAGGACGTCGCTGTCTTTACCGGAGACACGCTCTTTATCGGGGATGTAGGCCGCCCTGACCTCCGCGAGAAGGCCGGCAACCTGACTGCCAAATGCGAGGAGCTGGCCCGGCAGATGTACCACTCCCTGCGTGAGAAGCTGATGACGCTAGCGGATGACGTGCTGGTGTACCCGGCCCACGGCGCGGGCAGCCTCTGCGGGAAAGCCCTCAGCGGTGCCAACAGCAGCACCATCGGGGCTGAAAAGGCCAGCAACTACGCCCTGCGCCCCATGAGCGAGGAGGCTTTTGTGCAGGAATTGCTCGCCGATCAGCCCTTCATTCCGAAATACTTCGGCTACGACGTAGCCCTCAACAAAGCCGGCGCCCCCAATTATCTGCTCAGTGTGCAGCAGGTAGCACATTTGGCAGCTGGCGCCGCGCTACCAGCCGGCGCACTGGTGGTGGATACGCGCCCCGAAGCGGAATTCAAACAAAGCCACGCGGCTGGCGCCCTTAATATTCAGCAGGGCGGCAAGTTTGAAACCTGGCTGGGCTCCATCGTAGGCCCGGAGGAGAAGTTCTACTTGGTGGCTGCCGACGAGGCCGCGCGGGAAGTCCTGGTTCAGAAAGCCGCCAAAATCGGCTACGAATCCCTGATTACAGGAGCCTTGGCAGGCTCGCCTTCCTCAGAAGCGACGTTGCCGCAACTGGATCTGGCGCAGTTCCGAGCTCATCCGGAGGCCTACACTATTGTAGACATCCGAAGCAGCTCGGAAGCTCAGGCAGCGCCCATTTTCGAGGGGGCCCTAAACATCCCGCTGCCTGAGCTGCGCGAGCGAGCCAAGGAAATTCCGGCGGGCAAGCCTGTGGTGGTGCATTGCGCCGGCGGCTACCGCTCAGCGGCCGGCAGCAGCATTATAGCTCCTGCCTTGCCAGGTACACAGGTGTTGGATTTGGGCGAGGCGGTGAAGTCTTTTCAGACGGCTGCCGCAACTCACTAGCTAATTGCTTTTCCGTTTCTCTCCTTACTGAATCCGTTGCTCATGTTTGGCCAATTTAATTCTTCGCCTTCTCCCACCTTCCAAAACCTGCAGCCTGCCAAGTTTGCTCAGGGCGTCAGGAAGCCCGGCGCCGTTCTGCTGGATGTGCGTCGCCCCGATGAGTTTGCCCTAGGCCACCTGCCCGGCGCCACTAACATTGAGGTGACCCACCCCGATTTTACCCAGCGCGTGGCGGCCCTGGATAAAACACAACCAACCTACCTGTACTGCCGCAGTGGAGCTCGTTCTGCCGCTGCTGCTAAGCAGCTTGGCTTAGCTGGCTTCGAGCACGTCTTTAACCTCATCGGAGGAGTGATGGACTGGCCTGAGCCGTTGGTTCGGTAAGGCTTCCTTCCACGTATTTTTTCTGTAATCATGCGCTCCACACCTGATTCTAAGACGCACTGGGATAACCTATATGCGGCCAAACAGCCCCACGAGGTCAGTTGGACGCAGCCAGTGCCCACAGCTTCCCTGAACTTCATCCATTCCTTTGCGCTTCCCAAGGAGGCACCCATCATCGACATTGGGGGTGGTGACAGCCTCTTGGTGGACCACTTGCTCGCCGAAGGTTATCAAAACCTGACAGTGCTGGACATTTCCGGCAAGGCGCTGGCCAAAGCCCAACAGCGGCTGGGGAAACTCAGCCAGCGGGTTCGCTGGATTGAGGCCGACATCCGGGAGTTTGTGCCCGACACCTCATATGCCCTCTGGCACGACCGCGCCGCTTTTCACTTCCTGACCACAACGCCGGATACCTCCCGCTATCTGGATGTGACGCGGCAGGCCTTGCAGCCCGAGGGGTTTCTGGTGCTAAGCACATTTTCTCTGGAAGGCCCGGACCGGTGCAGCGGGCTGCCCGTGCAGCAGTATAGTGAGCCCACGCTGTCGGCCCGGATGCCCGAGGGGTTTACCAAAATGCGCTGCATTCAGCAGGAGCATTACACTCCTTTCCAAACCACCCAATCTTTTCTGTTTTGTGCGTTTCGCCGGGCTGCCTAACCACCATTTTTCCCTGACTACTTCCCTTCATGCTTGACTTACTTCGCCAGCCTTGGCCCTGGTACGTGGCTGGCCCTCTCATTGGCCTGACGGTGCCGGTGCTGCTGCTCATTGGCAACAAAGCGCTGGGCATCAGCAGCTCTTTGCGCCATATGTGCGCCGCCTGTGTGCCGGCTGGCATCCCCTTCCTGACCTACAACTGGCGTGCTGAAAGCTGGAACCTCTGGTTTGTGCTTGGCATTGGGCTGGGAGGCTTCCTGGGCTACCAGGTGCTAGGCCACCCCGATACCATTGCCATATCGCCTGAGACGGTACGCGACCTTAAAGCGCAGATGCACCTGACTGATTTCTCGGGTCTACTACCCAAGGAGTTGTTTTCATTGGAGAACCTGGCCAACTGGAGAGGCTGGGTATTTCTGGTGCTGGGGGGCTTCCTGGTGGGCTTCGGTACGCGCTACGCGGGCGGCTGCACCTCGGGCCACGCCATTTCGGGGTTGTCTAACCTGCAGTGGGTATCCTTGGTGGCGGTTATCGGCTTCTTCATCGGCGGGCTTCTCATGACCTGGTTTGTGTATCCGCTCCTATTTTAAGCACTGCTTTAGATGAAAAACTTCAAATACCTAGTGCTAGGCACCTTATTCGGCATTATCCTCACCAAAAGTGAAGTCATCAGCTGGTTTCGGATTCAGGAAATGTTCCGGTTTCAATCGTTCCACATGTATGGCATTATCGGCTCGGCTATTCTGGTAGGCATGCTTTCTATTCAGATCATCAAGCGCAACCACCTCAAAACCCTGACGGGTGAGCCCATCAGCATTCCTGATAAAAAGTACACCCACGGCACCTGGATTGGCGGCATCATCTTCGGGCTGGGCTGGGCCCTCACGGGCGCGTGCCCCGGCCCCTTGTTTGCGCAGCTCGGCAGCGGAGCAGCCTCGGCGGCGGTCCTGATTCTGGCAGCCTTGGCCGGCACCTGGGCGTATAGTGCCCTGCGCGAGAAGCTCCCCATGTAGCCACGCTTCCTCTTCTCCCCTATCCTACCTCGCGTGAAGGAATGCCACGAGCAAAACGGCTCCGGACAGGCCTAGCGCAAAAACACCACGTCAGTACCACATCCGATGGGCAATGCCTGCCGGACGCGGTGCTGACGTGGTGTTTTGTTTTTCTGCCTGCGCTGCTGCCTACTGGCCTAGGCCTCCTGGTGCAGCCACTGCTTTTTCTTGAGAAGGTCCTGCTGGGCCTCGCGGTAGTCGGGGTCGTCTACGCAGCAGTCAACGGGGCACACGGCAGCGCACTGGGGCTCCTCATGGAAACCCACGCACTCGGTACACTTATCCGACACGATGTAGTAGTACTCATCGGAAATGGGCGTCTGGGGCGCAACGCCGGAAACGACCGAGCCACCATCAATTTCTACTTCTTTGAGGCTGGTACCATCGGCCCAGCGCCACTGAGCACCACCCTCATAAATCGCGGTATTGGGGCATTCCGGTTCGCAGGCACCACAATTGATGCACTCGTCGGTTATCATGATGGCCATAGCCTATAGTTCGTTTGGGAGTGAGTAGAAGAGAGTCCGTTTGTGCTATACGCACGAAGAAAGCGCGCGAACGGGCAAAATTAGGAATTAGCCGTACACAGTTGACTACTTTTGGCGCATTGATTTTGTTTTCCGCCCAATGAATCATTCTGACCGCCTGGCTGCCTTTGTAGCCCTAGGCCACTATCTCGCTCAGCTTCCCGAGGAAGAAGTGACCGAACTGGCCTACCGTACCCGTAATCAAAACCCCTGGTTCGACCGCCCCAATGTGGAAGCGGCCATCAAAGGAATTGCGCATTTATTGCAGGAGGAGCCCCTGCGCCACTGGGCCGGCCGCTACCGCCCCGAGCCCACCACCCCGCGCCAGATTGGCGTAGTGATGGCCGGTAACATTCCGCTGGTAGGCTTTCATGATCTGTTGTGCGTGCTGCTCTCGGGCCACACGCTACTGGCCAAGCTCAGCAAAGATGATACCCTGCTGATGCGCTGGATTACGGATGCGCTCCTGCGCCTGGAGCCCCGCTTTGCCGAGCGCCTGCAGTTTGTGGAGCGCCTCAACGCCGCCGATGCCTTTATTGCCACCGGCTCCGACAACACGGCGCGCTACTTCGAGTTTTACTTCGGCAAGAAGCCCAACATCATCCGCCGCAACCGTACCAGCCTGGCCACCCTCACCGGCCGCGAGACGGGCCACGACCTAGGCCTGTTGGGCGCCGATATCTTCCGCTACTATGGTCTGGGCTGCCGCAACGTGAGCAAGCTCTACGTGCCCGAAGGCTACAGTTTCACGGAACTGCTCGATTCGCTGGCGCCTTGGCACCACGTACTCAACCACAACCGCTACCAAAACAACTACGACTACAACAAGAGTATTCTGCTGGTAAACCGCGTGCCCCACCTCGATTCGGGCTTTTTGCTGCTCACCGAAAATACGCAGCTAGTTTCTCCTATTTCGGTGCTGCACTACAGCACGTATGCCAGTGAGGTAGATCTGGTAGACCAACTCACGGATGTAGCCGCTCAAACTCAGTGCCTTGTGTCGGCCGGTGGCTTATACCCCGGCAGCTTCCCATTCGGGCGGGCTCAGGAGCCTGGGGTCTCAGATTACGCCGATGGCGTAGATACGATGGCCTTTTTAGCTGAACTGGCGTAAACTGGTAGCAGAACAGTCCGCCAGCTTACATCAGGAACCATCACTCATTCGTTCTTCACTTAGTGTTCGGCACCTTACTTGCCTAGGCCTGTTTCCCTGACCTTACTACGTACCACCATGCTACCTGAACTGAAGACCACCGACCCGGCCATAGAAACCATCGAGAAGGAAACCATTCCGCAATTACGGTTTGGCCCCGATGACGTCCTGACCGATCCAACGCTGATACACCGCAGGCGCCACGACGCCGATCGCGCTGCCACTCTCGGCAACGCCTATCATGGCAAGCTTGATATTTATTTCCAGACGGAAGACGGTGCTATTAAACGTGTTTATACCACTGTGTGGGCCACCCACGAGGAATACCTGACCCTGAAGTCGGGCATCTCGTTGCCACTGCGCGCCATCCTGAGTTTCGACTTCTACTAATCACGGATTCAGCCAGCTTCTCACGATTTCACGGATTTTTGCTCCCGGCGAAAGCTGATAAAGAACAAAAAGGTCCTTGCCACTAGTGGCAAGGACCTTTTTGTTTATCCAGAAATCAGAAATCGCGATTATAAAATCCGTGTAATCCGAAAAATCCGGCTGAATCCGTGATTAAACGCGGTCTAGGGTTTTGATGATCAGGTCGTTGATGATGGCTTCGGAGTTGGTGGCGAATTCGCCGGAAGCGCGGTTGGCCACAATGGCGTTCAGGGATACTACCTCGTGGCCTAGCATGCGGCCCAGGGCATAATAACCAGCGGTTTCCATCTCAAAGTTGGTGAGGCGAAACTCGCCTTCGGCGCTCTGGTGGCGGAATTGCTGGAACTGCTCAATCAGGTTGGGCAGGCGCAGATCCAGGCGCAGCACGCGGCCCTGGGGGCCGTAGAAACCGGGGCACGTAAGGGTGTTACCCGTCACCATACCTACGCCCAGCTGCTCGCGCAACAGATCGGAGCCCCGCACGCAGTACGGGCGGTAGTCGAGCTGCAGGCTTTGTTGAATGCCGCGCGCAACTTCCACCTCCAGGCCAGTCTCCACCAGCGGATAGAACTGCATCAGCGAATCGAGTCCGACGGCGTGCTCCGATACCAGGTGCGAGCCTACCGGAATATCGGCCTGCAAGGAGCCGCTGGTTCCTACCCGGATAATGCGCAGCGCAATGCGCTCTTCCAGCGGCCGGGGCTCCCGCGTCACGAAGTCAATATTTACCAAGGCATCCAGCTCATTGAGCAGAATATCAATGTTATCGGTGCCCATACCGGTGCTGATAACGGTAATGCGCTTGCCGCGGTAGTAGCCCACGTGTGTCACGAATTCCCGCTTCTGAATTACGGTTTCAATAGAATCGAAATGCTGACTCACAGACGGTACCCGGTCGGGGTCGCCTACGGTGATAATAGTATCGGAAATATGATCGGGCAGCAGGTTCAGGTGATAAATGCTACCGTCTTTATTCAGGATCAGCTCAGATTCGGGAATAGCCATGGGAGGATGGGATTTTTTGGAAAGGAAGGTGCAATGGTACGGGAAAAAACGCAATCTGGGTGGCCTAGAAGCACTCAACAGCACTACGTGAAAACACATCATCCTGACCAGCAACGGAGCTGCTCACGAAAGCAAGTGGCCTAGCCGTGGCGCTTGCTTTCCCTAAACAGATCCGTTGGTGGTCAGGATTACGAATTGTTGCAGGGGCAGTGTCTTTAGCGTGCCGGGGCGCGATACGACAGCAAGCCCTGCTCGGGGTTGTAGTTGTTGCTGATTTTAGGATAGGTGCCGGTGCCGTCGTAGGGGCGCTTGTCGGGGTGCTCCTGGCACGTGGTGGAGCAGGCACCTTCCAACTGCTGGCCGCACGCTTCGCAGAGCGGAATGTGGGCGTTGCAGTGCGGATTGGCGCAGTTCACCATCCTATCAGAGGGCGTGTGGCAATGGTGGCAATGGCTGATGATGCTGGGGTTGACGCTGTTCACGTCCACGGCCACGCGGCCATCAAACACGTAGCACTTGCCCTCAAAATCCTCGCCGCCCGCCTCTAGGCCATACTTGATGATGCCGCCGTGGAGCTGGTAAACATCCTCGAACCCCTGCTCCAGCAGAAAAGCACTGGCCTTCTCACACTTGATACCGCCAGTGCAGTAGGTCAGAATCTTTTTGCCTTTGTACTGCTCCAACTCCTCTACTTTCTCCGGAAACTCGCGAAAGTTCTCGATATCGAGCGTTACGGCATTCTTGAAGCGCCCTAGCTGGTGCTCATAATCGGAGCGCACATCCAGCACCACCACATCGTCCTGGTCTTTCAGGTCCCGGAATTCTTCAGGCGAGAGGTGGATGCCGGTCCGCTCGTAGGGCTTGATGTGCGGCAGGCCTACGTGCACAATCTCCGACTTCACGCGCACGTGCAGCTTTTGGAAAGTATGCGCCGGGGCTTCTTCTATCTTGAACTCCAAAGCCGCAAAACGCGGATCGGCCTTGATGAGGCGCATGTACTCATCACAATCAGCCCGGCGGCCCGAAACGGTGCCGTTCAGGCCTTCAGAAGCCACAATGATACGGCCCAGCAGATTCAGGCGCAGGCACAGGCGGTGATGCTCCTCCCGAAATTGCTCGGGATTCTCGATGGGCGTGTAGCAGTAGTACAGCAGAACGAGGTACTCCATGATATGGTAGAAGTGAAGTCGGAGAGCAAAGCGGCCGAGGCCGCTGGAGCAAATTATGCTCTGTTGCTATCTTCCCTGAGTTCTTTGAGTTAAACTTTCTGAGCGGGATTACCGAACACTGTTTGGTTGGCAGGCACATCGGCTACTACCACAGAGCCAGCGCCAACACGGGCCTTAGCGCCAATCTTGACGCCAGCTACCACTACGGCACCGGCACCAATGAAAGCTAGCTCACCTACCGATACTTCGGCATTGAGAATGGCCCCCGCACCCAACTGCGCGTAGTCGCCTACTTCTACCTTCCCATCTACTACGGCATTAGCCCCAATGATGCAGCCGTCGCCTAGTTTGGCCGTGCTGGCTACCACCGCGTTTGGGCCCACCAGGATGCCGTGCCCCAACCACGCGTGAGGCGATACGCTGGCACGCTGATGAATGGAATTAACCGGGGCTACTTCATATTCCTCGCGCAGCATGTTGGTTAGGCTGCGGCGGCTAGCCGTATCCTCGGTGGCCACAAACACTTCGCACTTTTTGCCCAGGAGCTTGAGCAGTTCTTTATCGTCGGTGTTGCCCATCACGGGTACATCGTTCAGCTCGGTATTCTGCAGCTTGGCGTCATCGTCGAGCAGGCAGTAAATAACGACGTCGTTGCTTTGAAAGGCATCTAGTGCGGCCGTGCCAACGGCTTGCGCACCCAGAATGATTACGGGGTTTTCCATTAGAATCGAAAAACGGCCCCAAGCAGGCCGGCAGGTTATTTCAAAAAGCAAAGATACGCGTTGCCCGCTTGTTAGTGGCGGGTTGGCCAGGGTTTGTCGGGCGACAAGCGCTGCTGCAGCCGGGCCACGTAATGATTTTGCAACAGTAGCAACACCAGAAACGGCAGAAAGGACACCCGGTAGCGGCTCAGAGTTCCCAGATTGGGCGTAGTGAGGCCTAGTAAAGCGGCCAGCAGCAGGCAATACACCAGTACGCAGAGCACCACCGCAAACGGTAACGGACCGTTTCGCTGCTGCATGGCACTCAGCAAGGCTGAAACCAGAAGTACAAACAATACCACATTTTCCAGGCCGGCTACTATATACAGGAACCCTCCACCCTCCCACACCCGTGGGTAGGTGAGCACATTCACAACGGCCCCGGGAGCATTTTGCAGCACACTTTCGGTAGTGGGCGCCAGCGTAGGATATTCCAGATGGGGCCTGTTGAGGGAGGAACGAAGTAAGTCGGAGTAATTGCGTTGGAGCTGGCTGGTGAACTTGTTTAGCCGGAATGCCGGACTCACCTCACTTGCCGCCCAGGCGCCGCCGGCCAGCAGGCCTAGCAACAGCAGCACCTGCGGCAGCCAGCGTTTGGCGCCTCCCAAGTGTTGTATAACCCGAATCAGGCCTAGGCCACTCATCACCCCCAACAACAGGGCCGCTGAGAAGAAGCGCATTTTGAAATGCAGAACCGCCATGGGCAACAGCAACAGGAGCTGTGGTGCAACTCTTCGGCGCTGCCCATAGCAGAGCTCTAATACCGTGGCTACCACGGTCGCGCCACTGCCAACCAGCAGGCTTTCCTTGGTCAGTCCCGAGGTCCAATACACAACGGTAGGCCACAGCAAAAAGGCCCCAATGGCTCCCATGCCCGCCTGTTCCGACCACAAGCGCCGTAACGCCAGTACCAACTGCCAGCTACCCCAAAAGCTGAACAACGAGAAATACAGCGAATCCAGCCAAACCGAGCCTCCCGAAGCCAGATTCAGGACCGAGAGCACCTTCATGACAAAGAATGTATTTGAGAAGCCATGATACACCATTTCCCATTGCCCGAACTGGAAGCTATCCTGACCTAGCATATGCAGCCAGCTACCGGGGGCCTGCCACAATTGCGCCGTCATGCGCTGTGACCACAGCAGAAAAAGCTTTGAGTCGCCGCTGAGTAGCAGCACCGAAAGCAGCGTGGAAATGAGCTTCAGCCCGAAAGTGGGTAACAGCCAGCGGCCTACGTGCGGCTCCTGCCGTAGCCGTTGCAGCCACGGAATCAGTAGCCCTAGCAGAGCGGCATTCAGCAGAATTGCTACTAGCAGCTTCAACGGGCTACCCCGTTAGGATGCACCAAGCGGCTCCCAATGCTGCAGTGCAGGCAGCGGCGCGGCGTGCAGTAGCCCTTGCTCAGCGCCAGCAGCCCCTGCGAGTCGGCGGCGGAGCGGTGGCGAAAACCAAGGGTTTCGTAGAGGTCAGTCACGTGGTTATGTTCAGCAGGCAGGTGGTCCAGCAAAGCTACGGCAGCTTCCACCAATTCCGGATTGCCCAGGTGGCGGGCATAGGCCACCCGCAAGGGCACCACCACATTCGTAATGAGCACATGCATGCTACCGCGCCCCAGGGCGGGCACCTTGCTAGGCTTGCCAGGCCGATAATGGCTGCGCCAATACTCGGGCACGGGAGCCGCAAAGAACTGCTCCAGCGCAGGCACATCGGCGGCGGTCAGTAAGGCATCGAAGAGGGCCGGGCGCGCATGCAGGAGGCCTACGAGCTGGGCTAAGCGCACCGTCGGGAAATTGGCGGGTCGCAGCCGCAGGAAGTTCCAGTCGTGCGCTGCTAGGCCAGTACCGCCCAGGTTATACTTATGGCGCAGGAAGCTGAACTCCTGCTGCAGGCTTTGCACATAGAGGTCGTGAGCCGTATCCTCGTGCTCGGCCAAAAATCCTGCTTGGCCAAATACCAGGGCTTCCAATTGCCGGGTGTCATGGCGGTGCCGACGCAGTATGGTAAGCGGCAGACACTTCGCCAGCCGGCTTAGCGGCTCACTGTTTTTCTGGAAGCCATACGCAGCGGCCAAGGCATGCCAGGCCGTGGCCTCCCAATCCTGTCCCAGGTTTTCGTAAAGCGCAGCCAGGACATCGGCTTTTTGCTCTACCCGTTCCAGCAGCGCCCGCCCGGTCATGAGGGTAGGCAACAACTCGGGCACCTGGCCTAGCAGTGGGGCGCAGGGAACTGACTTATCCGCTGTCTGCTCCATTAGCTGTTCGTAGGCCACTAGCAGCCCCGCCGGCAGCCGTGCCGCCAACGCTAACACAGGCACTAGGGAGCCGTCTGTACGGTACACGGGCTCGTCGGCGGTGTGCACTACGTGCAGAATCACCTGGTCGTATTTTAAATCATGCTGGTGCTGATGGCGGTACCAGTCGGAGGCCTTCAGGTGAATTTCTACGGCCCCATTCCACTCTACCTCGCCAAGCTGCAGACGGGCATTCGGAAAATCCGGGCCGGCATCAGAATGGCGGAAGCCCGGCCGCAGCACGGTTACAGCTTGGCCGTCTTCGGTTTGGAGATTCGTCTTATCGAAATACTGATGCTGCCAGACATAGTGCAGAAAATCCTCTTTCATAGCAGATAAGCCACTCGTATAGAATCAATTTGCCGGTAAATATAGCCGACCAAAGCGGTCTAAACCTAGACCGGCCCGCCCCTGCAGATAGCAGAAGCGGGCCGGTAAAAAGAGCCTTATTGAGTGGCCTAGCGCAGGTCAATCACCTTTACACCTTTGTATTTTGCCTTATCGAAGGTGAAGGTGGTAGCATCAACCGGTACATTGGGCTGGAACTTGCTGATTTTGTAGGTGTAGCGGTTGCCGTTTTTCTTGAACATCTGCCAGCTTTTAACCGACTTATCGGCTTTGCTCACCTTCAAACGCACCTTGAAAACCGGATTCGAGCGGTCTTCGGGCGAGAGCTCAATGATGTCCACGGCCTCGCCACCTTCCTTAGCCTCCTGCACGTAGGAGTACTTATAGCCTTTCTTGTAAAGCGTATAAATCTGCGAAGGCGATATTTCCTGGTCCTCGGGGTCGTAGTCAGAGATGTTCACCTCGTTCTCGGCCTTCATGTATGTCCACATGGTCTGGCCATTGTTGATGACCTCCTGTCCGCTCATTTTCAGCCGGAACTTCTGGCCGCTCACCGTGATGTCGCCGCTCAGGTTTTCCTTCACCTTGGCAGCGTCATTCTCCAGCGTTTGCGTGAAAGAAGCCTTGAAGGCCTTCATGGTCTGGTATTTGGCACTCATCTGATCGAGAATCTTACCAGCTTTCGGGTCTTGTTGTGCCGAGGCAGCCGTCGAGACCGAAACCGATAATGCGAGCAGAGCGAGATAATTTTTCATCGTTGGGAGAGGTGTGATGGAGTAGTACGTGGTCAGACGTACGTCGGGATATGAGGTTTAAACAACCGGAACCCGAATAATGTCTCATTTTTCGTGCTACTACCGGCTATTTGGGCAGGCTATTCAACAACTGTTCCAAACTGTACTCGTCCGGAATTAATACTTCCCGGGCTTTGCTGCCCTCAAACGGCCCAACGATTCCGGCGTGTTCCAACTGGTCAATAAGGCGCCCGGCGCGGTTGTACCCCAGTTTCAGGCGGCGCTGCAACAGTGAAGTGCTGCCCTGCTGATGGGTGACAATTACGCGGGCGGCTTCCTCGAACATAGCGTCGCGGTTGCCGGGGTCCATGTCTTCCAGGTCGCCGTTGCCGCCGCCGCTTTCGCCCACCACTTCCGGCAGATGATATGCATCGGGGTAGCCCTGCTGCTCCCCTACGAAGTCGCAGAGGCGGTCAACCTCAGGCGTATCGATGAAGGCACACTGCACCCGAATCATGTCGGAACCCTGAGAAATAAGCATGTCGCCCTGGCCTACGAGCTGGTCGGCACCGCCCGCATCCAGAATCGTGCGCGAGTCAATTTTCGAGGTCACCTTAAAGGAGATGCGGCAGGGGAAGTTGGCCTTGATAATACCCGTAATCACGTTTACCGAGGGGCGCTGGGTGGCTACAATCAGGTGAATACCGATGGCGCGAGCCAGCTGAGCCAGACGTGCAATGGGCGTTTCCACCTCTTTGCCCGCGGTCATCATGAGGTCGGCGAGCTCGTCAATTACCAGCACGATGAAGGGCATGTAGCGGTGGCCTTTCTTGGGGTTGAGGCGGCGCTCCACAAACTTGCGGTTGTACTCTTTCAGGTTGCGGCAGCCGGCATCTTTCAGCAGATCGTAGCGCTTATCCATCTCCATACAGAGCGAGTTAAGCGTGTTTACTACTTTCTTGGTATCCGTGATGATGGGCTCCTCGGTATCGGGCAGCTTGGCCAGGAAGTGGCGCTCAATCTTGTTGAAGATGCTGAGTTCTACCTTTTTGGGGTCAACAAGCACAAACTTGAGCTGCGACGGGTGACGCTTATAAATCAGGGAAGCCAGAATGACGTTCAGGCCCACCGATTTACCCTGGCCCGTGGCACCGGCCATCAGCAAGTGAGGCATTTTGGCCAGATCGACCACAAATACCTCATTGGTAATAGTACGGCCGAAGGCAATGGGCAAGTCCATTTCGGTGTTGATGAACTTATCCGTATTGAACACCGAGCGGATGCTTACCATCTCCTTCTTGGTGTTTGGGACCTCAATACCAATGGTGCCTTTACCCGGAATTGGGGCGATAATACGGATACCCAAGGCCGCGAGGCTCAGAGCAATATCATCTTCCAGACTCTTGATTTTGGAGATACGGACACCGGCATCGGGCACAATCTCATAGAGCGTAACCGTGGGGCCAATGGTGGCCTTGATGCTGGCGATATTGATACCGTAGTGGCCTAGCGTCTCGACGATGCGGTCTTTGTTGGCCTCTAGTTCTTCCTTGGAAACCTGGGCTTTCGCTACGCCATAATCGTTGAGCAGCTCCAGCGTTGGATACTGATAACGAGGCAAATCCAGGGTTGGGTCGTATTCGCCGGTGGGCATTACTTCCGCTTCTTCCTCCTCTTCCGCAATTACGGCCATGTCGGGGCCGGCGGAGGGGTCCAGTTCATGAGAAGTGGTGTCTTCCACCTCAAACGACAGGCCCGATAAAGCGGCTGAAGGAGCCGGAGCGGCCACCACAGGTGTAGGCGGCGGCAGCGGTGTGCCGTCATCCACCAGATCAGAAAGAGAAAGTGGCGTGGGCACGCTCGAAACCAGTGCTGGTGGAGCAGGAGCAGCTTCGGCAGCTGGCGTCTCGAAGGAGAAGCTGGGGCCTGACGCTGCCGGAGCACTGGGGGCAGCAGTAGCCGCGGCAGCTACCGTCAGGGGCATAGTTACGGTCGAAACGGCTGCGCCAGCAGCGCCTAGGCCACCTGCGGCAACTGTAGCGGAAGCCGCGGCCAGCGGAGCAGCCACGGGGAAAGCGGGCCCGCCCGCGACCACTGGCCCGGTGCGTACTGGCTCCGGTTCGTAGGCCTCCTCCTCCTCTTCTTCCATTACTGGCTGAACAGGCTTGGGCGCCAGAGGACCTACTCGCTTGAGCGTGATTCCCAGCGGGTTTTCGTCTTCTACTTCTGGCTCATCATCCAGCACACCGGCTGCAGTAGTAGCAGCATAGTTGCCGTTTTGGCCGTTGCGGCCAAACGCGTTTTGGGAAGTTTCGGTAGCTAGTTCGTCGTCATCTTCCTCCTCACTACGGCGCAGATTGAGGTTGAGCGTGGTGACATTGAAGAAGAATACCACGAAGGAAATCAGGATGAACGCCAGCAGCAGCACCGTGCCCCAGCCAATGAGGCTATCCAGCCACAGGCCCGTTTCATAGCCGATGCCGCCGCACAGGAAGTCGAGGCGGTGGGCCAGCGTGGGGTCGGCGTCGGGACTTTGGATGGTCAGGACCACGTAGCCCAGCAGCACGCTCAGCCACAGCATCGTGAACAAGCTCAGGCTCAGCACATAGCTAAACGATACGCCGGCCCGTCGGAATACAATCTTGTAGCCGAGGAAAAAGACGATAGGCACTACGGCAAACGCCGCAATACCAAAGCCTTTATAAATCAGGGCCTGCGCAAACAGGGCCCCGATGAGGCCTAGCCAATTGCCGGTTTCCTGCCCTGCCTCCTTCACGGGCGTCGTGCTCACCGTTTCCACTACGCTCTGATCGGCGTGCCCCGTAAACAGGAACGACAGGAACGCAATGGTCAGATAGATAGACGAAAGCAGGAAAAAGAAGCCTAGGAAAAGCTGAAAACGCCGGTCGCGCACGAAGCCAAACAGGCCGCCCAGCTGAAAGCTAGGGAGCTTAATAGGCTTGCGCGGCGGTTTCGGGGCCGGAGCTCCTTTTGGCTCGTTCCGGCGCGCTTCGCGCACAGGCTCGGGAGCAGGCGCCGGCCGCGACTGATTACGTGGAGCACGTGCTTCAGTAGGCCGGGGCTCGTTGGTGCGGCCAGGGGCCGCGCTGGGTTGTTGCTTGTAGGTATTTTTAGCCATTCTAATGCACCAAAGCACCAAATCTAGGCAATTGCCATGAGTTATAGTTAGTGCCGAGGCTGACTAACTGAGTAACTGAGGAATAAGCCTAAAATAGGTTTATGGCTATGAATTATGTAGTTCTTCCGCGGCCCATCTGCCGGGCAATGCTTTGCGAAGAGCTGTACTGCTGTGCTTACCCGTACTCTCTAGGCCACTATGCTCCGCCTAACGCCTAAACTCACGGGCAACGTATTGTCAGCTGGGCACAAAAGGGCATTTTACCTGACGCTCCGCTCCTCCCCTATCTGCCTGACTGGGCTAGCTGCGCGGATGGAACTCCGTGATAACCTGGCGCAGGTAGTCCCTGTCGAGGTGGGTGTAGATTTCGGTGGTCGTGATGCTCTCATGGCCCAGCATTTCCTGCACGGCGCGTAAGTCGGCGCCGCCCTCAATGAGATGGGTAGCAAAGCTGTGCCGGAAAGTGTGGGGGCTAATGCTCTTTCGAATGCCGGCCAGCTCGGCAGCGGCTTTGATGACCGTAAACACCGTGATGCGGGAAAGCTTGGTGCCGCGTTTGTTCAGGAATACTACGTCCTCGTTGCCGGGCTTGATATCGAGGTGGGCCCGGATGCCCTGCAGGTAGAAGCCCAGGTGCTTCAGCGCGTCGCGGCCGATGGGCACGAGGCGCTCCTTGTTGCCCTTGCCCGTCACGCGCACGAAACCCTGGTCGGCGTAGAGGTTGGAGAGGCGCAGTTCCGTCAGCTCGCTCACGCGCAACCCGGAGCTGTAGAGCACCTCCAGAATGGCGCGGTTGCGGGTGCCTTCGGGCGTACTTAGGTCAATGGCGCTGAGGAGCTGTTCTATTTCGGGGTAGCTGAGCGTATCGGGGAGCTTGCGGCCGGTTTTGGGCGCTTCCAACGTGTCGGTGGGGTCCAGCGTCAGCATATCTTCCATAATCAGGAAGTTATAGAAAGCCTTTATGCCGGAAAGCGTGCGCGCCTGCGAGGTAGCCGACATACCCAGGCCACCCAGCCACGTCAGGAAGTCGCGCAAAATGCGGGTAGTCACCTGCTGCGGTGAGGCCGGCAGCTTTTCCAGCTCCAGGTACTGCCGCAGCTTGCCAATATCGCGCACGTATGCCTCTACGGAGTTGCCGGAAAGTGATTTTTCGAGTTGGAGGTATCCCTCAAACTGTTTGATGGCAACGGACCAGGTAGACATGAGCGCGCAGAATAGGTAGCCCGGTAAAGGTAGTAGTCGGCACACTCTATTCTCGCTTCGGCCAGCCCGCTACTGGTGTGCTGCCCCGCTTTTTCTGGTTTCTAGGCCAGTCTCTTCCGTACAAAGCTCCTTTGCTGGCTTTGCATACTATATATGCCGGCCTCAATCTTTACCTTTCCAACTTCCCTGACACCCGCTGCCTTAGCGCCTCCCCTTCTATATGCAAATCCTGCTGCTCAACGGTCCTAACTTAAACCTTCTAGGCCGGCGCGAGCCCGGCGTTTACGGCACCCGCTCATTCGAGGACTTTTTGCCGGAGCTGAAGGAAGCTTTTCCGCAGTTTGATTTGGTTTATTTCCAGAGCAACCACGAGGGCGAACTCCTGGATAAGCTGCACGAAGTGGGCTTCACGTATCACGGCATCGTGTTCAATGCCGGCGGCTACACGCACACCAGCGTGGCCCTCGCCGATGCCATTGCCGCCATTGGCACGCCCGTGGTGGAAGTTCACCTGAGCAATCTGCACGCCCGCGAAGAATTCCGTCAGAAAAGCCTGATTGGCAAGAATTGTGTTGGCAGCATCAGCGGCTTCAAACTAGATAGCTACCGCCTGGCACTCCATTATTTCGACGGACTTCGGCCCAAACGCGTAGGCTTTAAGGTATCGTAGCGGCGTTGGGAGAGAGTGGAAAATTGAGCGTAAAAGTGGCCTAGCCCGCACAAAATTCGGACTGACGGCCGTTAACTACTCTTTTCTCCTGTTATCTCCCCAGCACCGCGCTGCCTACCTTTGTCCTTCCGCCTTCCTCTAGCCTTTCCTTACCTATGTATACATTCAATCCCGGCCCTTCGCAGGTGTACCCAATGGTGCGCCAATACCTTCAGGATGCGTTTGATGAAGGGTGGCTTTCGGCCCAGCACCGCGGCGAGCGGTTTGTGCAGCTCATGCGCCAGACCATCGTCGAGATGAAAAATAAGCTCAACATTCCGCAGGACTATACCATTTTCTTCATGAGCTCGGCCACCGAGTGCTGGGAGGTGCTGGCCCAAAGCCTCACGCCCAACAAGAGCCTGCACCTCTACAACGGGGCGTTTGGCGAAAAGTGGTTTGAGTATGCCAAGGCCCTGCGCCCCGCCAGCACAGGCATCAAGTTTGGCCTTGATGAAGTGCCTGACGCCAGCAAGCTCACTGGCCTAGACGAGACAACGGACCTGGTTTGCATCACGCAAAACGAAACCAGCAACGCTACACAGTTGCGCGATGGCGTGATTCTGAACATTTATAACCGCCTGCCCGGCAACACGCTGCTCGCGGTGGATGCTACTTCCTCCTTGGCCGGTGTGCAGATGAAGTACATCAAAGCCGACATCTGGTACGCCTCTGTGCAGAAGTGCTTCGGGTTGCCAGCGGGCCTCTCCGTGATGCTGCTTTCGCCGAGGGCCGTGGAGCGCTTCCGCAAAATCAATGAGCGCAGCCACTACAATTCGCTCACGGCGCAGTACGAGAAGATGCTCAATTTCCAGACCACGCACACGCCCAACGTGCTGGGAATTTATCTCTTGAGCCGCACCATCCACGACCGGCCGCACATCAAGGTGACGCACCAGCATTTGCAGGACCGCGCCACCAAGCTCTACGACTACTTCGACCAGGCCACGCAGCTCAAGCCGCTGGTCCAGAATCCCGAAACCCGCTCGACCACCGTAATAGGCCTACAAGGCCCTGCCCCGCTTATCGATGAGGTGAAGCGCCGGGCTCTTGCTCAGGGCCTGCAGCTCGGCAGCGGCTACGGCAATTGGAAACCCACCACGCTCCGCATTGCCAACTTCCCTGCTATTCCGGACGCCGCTTTCGAGCAGTTAGTCCAGTTCTTCGCCAAAGAATTCGCCTAAGCGGTGAAATAGTGAACTGGTGGGTTGCCTGTTCCACTGGCCTAGACCGCGCCGTGTAGGCCAATCGAACAGGCAACTCACCAGTTCACCATCTCACTATTTCACTATTTGCCTATGTTCAGCCTCAAGGAAATAGCGTCCGTTACGCTCACCCTGTTTGCCATCATTGATATTCTGGGCTCTATCCCCATAATCATTCAGATTCGGCAGCGCGAAGGCAAGATTAAATCGGAGCAGGCTACGCTGGTAGCGGGTGTTCTGATGATAACCTTCCTGTTTCTAGGCCAGAGCATTCTGTCGTTGTTTGGGGTTGATTTTCAGTCGTTTGCTTTAGCTGGCGCCGTAATCATTTTCCTGATTGGGATGGAAATGATTCTGGGTGTGGAGCTATTTCGGCACAATCCACTGGCTTCTACCGGCTCTATTGTGCCGCTGGCGTTTCCCATCATTGTGGGCGCCGGCACCATGACGACGCTGCTCTCATTGCGGGCGGCCTACCAGCTGCCCAATATTCTGGCGGGTATCCTGGTAAACCTGGTATTTGTGTATCTGGTCCTGAAAAGCAGCGCCTGGATTGAGCGCAAGCTGGGCAAAGCCGGCGAAGACATTTTGCGCCGCGTGTTCGGCGTAATTCTGCTGGCCATTGCCATCAAGCTGTTTAAATCGAATTTCTGACTTCGCTAAACGTCTTGCTGGAGCCTCTTGCGCAATGGAATGTTGGCGTAAGAGGCCAACCAACATGACGCTTTAGGTATTCTCTTTCTTTCCTTGATTTACTTATTTACCGATGGCTCCTCGCGGGGCAACCCGGGTCCTGGCGGCTACGGCGCTATTTTGCGCTTCGGCCAGCACGAAAAAGAGCTAACCCAGGGCTTCCGCCTGACCACTAATAACCGTATGGAGCTGCTGGCCATCATCGTAGGCCTGGAAGCTATCAACCGCCCAGAGTTGCCCATCACCGTCGTCACCGACTCTAAATACGTGGTGGACTCCGTAGAAAAGAAGTGGGTTTTCGGCTGGCTCAACAAGCCCGACTTCGGCAAAAAAGCCAATGAGGACTTGTGGCGCCGCTTCGTGAAAGTGTACAAACAGCGTACGGTGCAGTTCCGCTGGGTGCGCGGCCACAACGGCCACCCGGAAAATGAGCGTTGCGACCAACTCGCTGTACGCAGCGCCCTAAACGGCCCCCTGCTGATTGATGAAGGTTATGAAAGCTTATGTAGCTAAGGATCATTCATCTACTTTTTTGCCTGCCCTGACAGGCATGCGTGCCTTAGCAGCCTTATTAATCTTTATTGCTCATTATCCTCCTGTATTATCGGCCCCCAATCCGTTACTGGAACGAGCAATTGATGTAGTGACGGCAGAGCTGCACATTGGCGTATCTATATTTTTTACACTGAGTGGTTATCTGCTCAGCCGACGTTATTTCAGCACCTTAGGGCGCCACAACGTTGGGGCATTTCTGTGGCGGCGGTTCGCCCGCATCTATCCGCTATATTTTCTGCTGTGCTCCATCAGCTTTCTGCGGGTATATGGGCGGCCGGGCTTCCCTGCCTCCAACTGGTGGCCAGAGTACTTACTTAATATCACGCTGCTGAAAGGGTTTTCGCAGCGCTGGTATCTTACTGGCATCCCCCCTGCCTGGTCGCTGGTGGTGGAGGAAAGCTTTTACTTGCTGTTGCCTGTTCTGGTGCTGCTGGCTCGTCGTTTTTCGCTGAAAGTATGGCTTGCAGTGCCCGTAATTCTGCTGGCCAGTGGCCTCCTGTTAAGTCTGGTTCTACGAGATACAGGCTGGATGGAATCCTACTTATTTGTGCTGCAGGCCACTTTTTTCGGAAGGGCTGGTGAATTTCTGATTGGAGCTGCCTTCGCGCAGATGTCGGCCACTCGCTTCCCGCATGCCACTAGCCTGGGGCTGGGTGGAATGCTGCTGGCCCTCGCCGCCCTCGTCGGAATACATGCCGGGTTTAATCTGTCCGTCAGCATTCATATTCTGCCAGGCCTGCTCGTGAACAACTGGGTGCTGCCACTTGCAACGGGGCTCTTCCTGCACGGACTGGCAGCGCACCAAAGTGGCCTACGCACTTTTTTGAGTAGCAAGCCCCTGCTGGTTGCGGGCTACTGCTCTTATGCTTTTTATTTGCTTCACCTAAGCTTCTTCTCCGAGTTTGTGCTGGCCCGCTTGCATAGGCATGCACCGTCGTGGCCGCCAACACCTGTTCTATTCCTGCTGACGATGGGAGCCTCCCTAGGCCTCTATTACCTCGTGGAAAAACCCATGAGACTGTGGCTACTGCATCTGTTCCCTCTTTCCGGGCGCTGAGCATTACTCTCTTCTGCTGACATCGTCTTCCTCCTACGCTTCCATTGGCAAACACCTACTTCCAGTTCAAACAGTTCCGCATAGAGCAAGGGCAGTGCGCCATGAAGGTGTGCACCGATGCCTGTGTGTTGGGTGCTGTAGCCGACATTGCCCAGGCACAGCGCATACTCGATATAGGCACAGGCACTGGCCTACTGGCGCTCATGGCGGCACAGCGCAACCCCAAGGCTCAGATTGAAGCCGTAGAGCTGGATGAGGCCGCGGCCCAGCAGGCAACAGCCAACTTTAGCACCAGCCCCTGGCCTACGCGGCTGCGGGTGCACGCACAGTCGCTAGGCCAGTACGCCTCCACGCAGCCTGAAGCTTTCGACCATATTATCTGCAATCCGCCCTTTTTCCGGCATTCGCTTCGCTCGCCCGATGCACAGCGTACTACCGCCCGGCATACGGCTGAAGACTCGCTCACTTTCGCGGAGCTCACCGAGTTCTCCGCTCAGTTCCTGACTGGCCTAGGCCAGCTCACGGTGCTGCTGCCGCCCCCCGAAATGCAGCACTTGGAGCGTGAAGCCGCCCGCGTAGGCCTGTATCCCTGCGCCCGCCTGATAATGCGCCACCGTCCCGGCAGTAAGCCCTTGCGGCATATCACTACTTTCTCCCGCCAGCCTCAGGCCCCTACCACAACAGATTTGCCCCTGCATGAAGCTACGTCGGAAGCCTATTCAACTGAGTTCAGAGAACTATTGAGGCCTTTCTATCTAGCCTTATAAGGACTTCCGGTATTACTCTGTGCCAGAAAAACCCCGTTTTAATGTCTAACCCTGTTATCAAGGTCCTTCTCCGTTGCGAAGCGCGGTGGACTTAGCAGGAGCTAACAAGAAAGAGCCGCGCCAAATGGTGCGGCTCTTATGCAATAGATGGTGAGGGCAGAATTCCTAAAAAACAGAAAAGTGGTGCTCAGAATGTATCTGCAGTAAGCGTGATGCAAACAGAGAAATCATTCAGCAAACCCGGGTTTCTGTTATGAAAGTAAAAACATTATCCGAGAACACAACTCATATTGAGAATAAACACCCTATTAAAATTCCATAATGGGAAACCAGTGTAGCTACAGTGGCACAGTGGCTCCAAATAAGCTAGTTTTCCTTGGCTAAGAGCGCAAAACCTCCCTGATTTTCATATTATATAGACTGCAATGCGCCAGCACGTCCGGAAGTGAGATTTGCTAACCTGCTAGCATGCTGCGAGTAGCCACCATTTCCTGCTCCTCGAACCGGATGCCGTAGTCAGACGCCAGCTCCGCCAAAATAGGCTCGTACAGGCTCTGGTGCGTTGGAATGACGACGCCACGTTGGACGAGCTGTCCGCTAATCAGTCGGCGTACGGCCATGCCCAGGGGCAGGCCTACCGTTTTGGCCATAGCTGTGTGCGTAGAATCATCGCCGAGTACCACTAACGAAGACGTTCGCTGATAGTGGGTTCCGTTTAGCTCGTATTCAAACAGATGCTGCATCACAATCATGTCGTGGTCGGTGGGTTCTAGCTGCCACTTCTCGGTGAGTAACCGCTCCAGCAGCTGGGCCGGGGTAGCATTGGGCAGTCCTACAGGCTTATCGGAGAACAGGCCCAGCCACACCAGCCGCTGCATTTCCGGCGAGTTGTAGGCCAGCTCCAGGTGCCGGGCGGTGAGCTCTGCAACTGACGAGCCGGGTTCGGGCACAGCTGGCAGATAAGAGCAAATCAGCTCTTTCCAGGTCATGGTGGCTGGGTTTCCGAGCGGTCCGGAATCGTCGGTTAGGCCCAGGCGCACCAGCGCCTGCCAGGCGGCGCAGTAGCCGGGGCGGCGCAAGGTACCCCGCAGAATAGTCGGAATATTCTCGAGGCCGTAGGGTACGCGGTAACTCAGGGAGTCCCGGTTGGCATAGCCCTCGAACAGGCCATATCCGGGCACCCGCAACTCCTCGGCACGAGCAAACAGCTGCTGATAGGGAATAAAGCGCAGATTTCCCTCTTCGAGGTATTTGGCCGTTCCCTGGCCAGCCAGCACCACATTGCGTGGGTTCCAGGTGAACTTGTATTTCCACGGATTTTCGCCCTCCGAGTCGGGAGCCATCAGGCCCCCACAGTACGATTTGAAGCTGCTGAGCTTGCCGCCCCGCTCCCGCACTTCGTCGATAACCTGCATGGCCGACATATGATCCAGGCCGGGGTCTAGGCCACATTCCATGAGGAGTGTAATGCCTGCCTGCTGGGCCTCGGCATCCAGCTCCCTAATGGCATCATTCACGTAGCTGGCCGTGGCCAGATGGCAGCCATTTCGCACGCACGCACGCGCTACCACCGCATGAAATAGGGCGGGCAGCATAGATATCACCGTGTCGGCCTGTGCCACCAGTTCCTCCAGTTGCTCCTCGTTCTGGATATCAAAAGCGATGGCCCGGGCATACTCGGTGTGAGCAGCCAGCACGGGAGCCAGATGGGCCGGGTTTACATCAGCTATGGTTAGCTGCCAGCCCTCCTGAGGCGCATATCGCAGTAAATACTGAATCAGGGAAGATGCCGAACGGCCGGCGCCAAGCAATAACAGACGATGAGACATGGTAAAGAATGGGTGGGTGGCAGGTGGACAAGGAGCCAGAGTGAAGGTAAAATGGCCCCCAATAATCGGAAAAACCCCGTAACCAATCTTAAAAACCCCGATGCAAGTCCCGGACACTGTCTCACCTTGCATTTAACTACTGAAACCCGAAGAATTTGTGGTACATTCACCGCCCCTTTCCACACTCCGGGGCCGCTATTCGGTACCGGAAAGCTTTCAGCCTATCGATGGCCCATCCCTTGCACCTGACCATCACCTTAGAAGTGGCTTCTGAAGCCGACCTCACCCCTGCCGAAACGGCTACCTGGCAGGCTGCCCGCGCTGCTACTGACCATGCCTACGCCCCCTATTCTCACTTTCATGTAGGAGCAGCGTTGTTGCTGGATGATGGCACCATTTTCCGGGGCACTAATCAGGAAAATGCCGCATTCCCGTCGGGTCTTTGCGCTGAGCGAACTGCTTTGTTCGGTCTAGCTTCTTCCCAGCCCGAGCGTAGGATTATCGGAATGGCGGTAGCGGCCCGTCCGGCGAATGGTGATTTTGTGGCCGTGTCGTCGTGCGGTGCCTGCCGGCAGGTAATGGCCGAGTATGAGCATCGGCAGAAACAAGCCATTCCACTGCTTCTGCCCGGTCCCGATGGCAGCATCTACCGCTTCCGCTCCCTCTCCGACCTGCTTCCGTTCGGCTTCAGCGCCGATGATCTGCCGGCGGCACAGTAGCAAAGCCTAAATCAGTGAAATGCCTCCTTGCACTGGCCTAGAGCTGGCACTTCTGCTGCTCTAGGCCAGTAAATACCGTGGTGGTGTATGCCTGCATCGGCTGACGCAGTGCTTTACTTTAGACAATTGCGAATGCCCGCGCAGGAACATCATTTGCCCGTGACGCGCACGGCGCGTTATTTCCAGTTGGGTACCCTCTCTGCGCATACTACCCAGGTGTGGATTGTCTGCCATGGCTACGGACAGCTGGCGGCCTACTTCATCCGCCACTTCGCGCACCTCACCGACGCTGATCCTACCCTTGTGGTTATTGCGCCCGAGGGCCTTTCCCGGTTCTATCTGCAGGGCACCAATGGCCGCATTGGCGCTACCTGGATGACGCGCGAAGACCGCCTAGCTGAGATTGAGGATTACGTGGCCTACCTCAACCAACTGGCTGAGTCGATTCTAGCCCATGTGCCGTCTGATGTTAGGCTGACGGTGCTCGGCTTTTCGCAGGGAGCGGCTACTGTCAGCCGGTGGTTGGCTCACTCTCCTTTTCGGCCGGCACACCTGATTCTGTGGGCAGGCGTATTCCCGCCGGATATGGACCTGACGGTGGCCAATAACCTATTGCAGCACCTACCCATTACGCTGGTCTGCGGCGATGAGGACGAGTTTATCAAGCCCACTGACCTGGCCTACCAGCGCACCTTGCTACAGCAAATGGGTGCAGAGCCCGAGGTTATCAGCTTTGCCGGTAAACACTCCCTTAATGCTGCTGTGCTGCGCCAGCTACACGGCCTAGGCCACTAAACAACCTGCGCTGTTCCGTATCAGCTGTCTTCTAACGCAACAAAGCCCAGCCTAATGGCTGGGCTTTGTTGCTTGTAAGTTGAATACCCAAAATTACACAGGCTATTTCGGATCTTTTTTGATGACAGTAGCCGCCCCTTGGGCAGCCGGCAAAATCAGGACCTCCGCAATGTTTACACGAGCCGGACGGGTAACCATGAACTGAATCACATCGGCAATGTCTTCGGCTTGCAACGGTTCAAACCCCTGATACACCGAAGCAGCGCGAGCAGTATCGCCCTTGAAGCGTACCTGCGAGAATTCTGTTTCCACTGCGCCGGGGTTTACCTCAGCCACCCGAATATTATGAGGCAATAGATCCAGGCGCATGCCTTTGCTCAAAGCAGCCACTGCGGCTTTAGAAGCGCAGTACACATTGCCATTCGCATAAGTCTCATGGCCCGCAATAGAGCCAATATTGACGATGTGGCCTACGTTTCGGCGGGTCATGCTGGGTAGCACTGCCCGGCTTACGTACAGCAAGCCTTTGACATTGCTATCCAGCATATCATCCCAGTCTTGTGGGTCGCCATCCTGAATAGAGGCCAAACCGTGGGCGTTGCCGGCATTATTGATGAGCACATCAATATCCTGGAAATCAGCCGGCAGGCTTTGCACAGCGGCTTCCACCGCTTGCCGGTCGCGTACATCAAACGTGAGCAAGTGGGTTTTTACCTGGCCTAGCTCCTGCGCCAGTTCCTCTAACCGCTCCCGACGGCGCCCGGTCAGTACCAATCGGAAACCATACTGGCCTAGCGCCAGCGCCGTAGCTCTCCCTATTCCGGAGGAAGCGCCGGTTATAAATGCAGTTTTAGTCATTTGAAGAAGGTTAGCGCCCCGACCAGATATTGAGGTATAGGGTCACTGTGTTGCTTTTCATGCTCTGCAAGCTCTGGCTGTATACATCGTTTCCTGGCTTGTGCAGGTTCGTTAAGCCATGAGAAAAGCGGAGTTCTGGAGAGAACTTGAAAAATGGATAGAACAGATCGAGGCCTACCCCATATTCCAGGGCAATGTCTTTGCTCTGAGCTTCCAGAAGGTCTACTTCAGCATCGGTTTTCCGTTTGCCAATAGTAAAGTTCGGTTTTACGCCTCCTACGATGTACACGCGGGTGTTGCGCCGCCGCTCCGATTTGAGCTTCAGCAGTACCGGCAGATCTACGTGCGTTGAGCCAATTTCCTGTGTTTGCTCCGATACCAAGCCTGTGTTGCCATCTACTTTGCCGGGCAGATTCCCGTTTCCGGTAAACTCTATGCGGCGCGTGATAAAGCTCACGCCAGGCGAAAAATTCAGGCTCAGATAATCCGTGAAGCGCACATCAGCCAGAAATCCAACCGACAAACCGGGGCTCACCAGTGAATTGGCCGATATCGACGGGTCTGGCAGGTTTGAACCCGACATAGGGGCCCGCTCAATTTTGTAACGCGAAATAAGCGGTGCTACATACAGGCCTAGGTGCAACGGCCGGCTATCGTAGCCGCGCAGGTTATCAACGGTTATGGATTTGACTTGTCCGTCGTTGCTCCGATTGGCACTGCTTCGGCTTCTTTTCTGCGCTTGAGCAGCAAAGGGAAGCGTGGCGGCAGCCAGAGCCAACACGGCCAGACGGCCTACTTTTGTGCGGTGTAAATGGAGCTGATGCCGAACGTGAGGGGTTGCCATGCAGGAGTAGTAAAGCCGACCTTACGTAGAATAGCCAAGAAATCGGGGCCATCCGGAAACGCCTGCACCGACTCGGGCAGGTAGGTATAGGCGGAGTTGTCTTTGGAAATCAGTTTGCCGAACACCGGCAGAATTTGCCGGAAATAGAAGTTGTAGGCCTGTTTTAGGGGGAAGGCCGTAGGCTTGGAGAATTCCAGCACTACCAGCTTACCACCTGGCCGCAGCACCCGCCGCATTTCCGAGAGGCCTTTTTCCAGGTTCTCGAAGTTGCGCACCCCAAACGAGGCCGTCACGGCATCGAAGTGATCGTCGGGGAACGGGAGGTTCTCCGAGTCGCCCAGTTCCAGCTGAATGCGGTTGGTGAGGCCTTTTTCCACCAGTTTGCGGCGGCCTACCTCCAGCATACCTTCCGAAATATCTACCCCAGTCACTTTAGCATCGGGTGTAGCGGCGCGTAGTGTTTCGATGGCGAAATCGGCGGTGCCGGTAGCAATGTCCAGAATGCGGGCGGGCCGCAACTGCTTGAGTTCGTTTACGGCTTTTCGCCGCCAGTAGATGTCCGTGCCCGCACTCAGGAAGTGGTTGAGGAAATCGTACTTACCAGCAATGCTGTTAAACATGTGCGCCACCTGCGACTTCTTGCCGGCGGTGTCGTCTTTGTAGGGTACTACGGCCATGGTGCTTGATGCGAAGAACGGCAAAACAAGGGCAAAATTGCCTCTTCATAACGCCAACTGCAGCATTATGTTAAAAAAAAGCGGGCCGGGCAAAGTGCCCGGCCCGCTTTCAGCTTGATTGGAAGACAATTAGTCGTTGTCGGTCTTCACTTTAGTCTTCGAACCATCGGCTTCTTTCACCTTCGAGTCGATTGTACCGTCCTTGGTTACGGTCTTGCTCTTCTCGTCGTTAGCGCCTTTGGTTTTCACTTTTACTTTGTCGCTGTCCTCGTCTACCTTGGTTTTCACCTTGGTGCCATCGGGCAACTTAGCCTTGCTCTTACCGGGAACCAGCGGAACCGTAGTACGGGTAGCGTCGCTGCTAGTGCCGGTAGTTGAGGTACCCGTTGAAGGAGTGCCTAAAGTTGCTCCGTTGTTGAGCTGCGGCATGGTCTCACCTTCTTTCACGATAACACGGAACTCTACACGACGGTTGAGTTGCATGTTATCTGGAGAATCGTTGGCAGCAGCCGGACGACGCTCGCCGTAGCTTACCGTTACCATGCGCGTCTCAGCAACACCCGACTTCTTCAGGTAGTTGTAAGCAGCATCTGCACGGTTCTGGCCCAGTACAATGTTGTACTCGTCGGTATTGCGCGAGTCGCAATGGCCTTCGATGGAGATGTTAACACCAGGATTCGCTTTCAGGATGTTGCTGATGTTGTTCAGCTCCTGAATCGACTCGGGGCGCAGCTTGTACTTATCGGTATCGAAGTAGATCTTCTTGAATTGCGCAGCCATCATCGACGTGGTGTCGATGTAGTCCACGTAGAAGTTCTTCTCTACAATCGTCGAGTCGTTGGTTGAAATCGGCACAGCAAATTCCTGCGTCTCGATGTTCTTACCATCTTTCGATACAGCTACCTGGTAAGTACGGCCCGAAAGCACGTTTACCGAGTAATCGCCGGTTTCGGGTTTGGTTACATCGCGGTAGCTCAAAGCCGTTTTATCGGCCTGGGTACCACTGAACACCAGCTCCACACCCGGAATTACCGTGCTGCTGTCGCGCTTGCTGAACACCTTACCACGAATGATGGCGTTCTTGATGTAGTTAATGGTGTAAATATCTTTCTCACCATAGCCACCAATGCGGTACGACGACAAGTAAGCATAGCTACCATCAGGGCTCAAACGATAATAGGTGTCATCGTCGGGCGTATTCACGGGGTAGCCCATGTTTTCGGCACGGCCCCACTTATTACCTACTGAATCCCAGTCAGACTTGAAGATATCGTAGCCACCCATGGTGTTGTGGCCACGCGAAGCAAAGTAAAGGCTTTTACCATCGCGGCTCAGGAAAGGACTATCGTCATCATACAGAGTATTGATAGCGCTGCCAATTGATTTGGCAGGGCCCCAGTCTCCACCCGGCTGGCGGGTAGCATAGTAGATATCCAGCGTACCATCTTCAGAATATTTACCAGTTGAGAAGTAAATAGTCTTACCATCTGGCGTGATGAAGGCGTCTGACTCAAACGCTTTGGAGTTGATGTTGCCATTCAACTTCTTCGGCTCGGTCCAGTCGCCACCTGAGCGCTCAGAATAGAAGATGTCACCGTTCTCGTCCTGACGATACATCAACATCTTAGTGTCGTTATCGAACACCTGGATGGAAGCATCGTGGCCTTTGCCGTTCAGGGCGCCGCTCAGTGAGCGTGGCTTCTCCCACTCTTCATCATTGATACGCTTGGCTTCAAAGATGTCCTCGTAGTACTCGCCGTCAGAAGCAACGTTGCCTTTGTCCTTAGAGCCCGTGCTGCCAGCACCCGTTACGTTTTCGCCACGCGAAGTGAACAGCAGGAGTTTGTCGTCGTTGGAGATAACAGGACTGTGCTCGGAGTACGGCGTGTTAATCGTCGGGCCCAGGTTTTTCACGAAGATATCCTTGGGGCTGTTGAACTGCACTTTAGCATTTTTGCTGTGCTGAATCAATTGCGCCAATTCCTTCTTGCGGGTATCCTTGCTCTTCAGGGTAGTGTTGTACGCCTGGAAGTGCGTGATGGCCTCGTCGAAGTTGTAGTTCAGGTGGTCCACACGGCCCAACCAGTACTCTACGTCCTTCGAAACCTTTGGCTTCAGCTTTTGGGCCTTATAGATATAGTCACTTGCTTTCTCCTTGTCAAAAGACATGTAAGCAATACCGGCCCGGAACAAAGCCAAAGCGTTGTTGGGGTCACTGGCTAAAACTTGCTCGTAGAAAGGGATAGAAGCCCTATAGTTCTCCTGATCAAAGTACTTATTGGCAGTCTTGAGCTGTTTGCGCGTGCTTTGGGCCAGGGCAGGTTGGGCCACAGCCACCGTCAGCGCGAGGGCGCACGAGGCTTTCAATAACCTTCTGACTAAGTTGTCCATTGGAGGAGGGGTTAGGGAAATAAGGAGTTGCAAGGGAGAAATGTAAGAATATCGGCCACTAATTCGTAGCAGCGATTTTCGTGAGTTGCCTCTTATACTGAAAATAGGTTCCAGGGTTAAGCACTCTACTGCAATTTTATGTCGGCAAACCAAGAATTCTTATGCTTGAAGCCTTCACTGACAAGAGTTACATAGCCACGGAGTAAGCCAATTTGCGGGCAAAGATAGAAATTTTATAATACGACCTTTGCCGTATCCTATTAATGCAGTCAAATCAATCGATAAAATTGAAATATTTAGACAGTTGTGCATTTACTGTTTTTGTCTTAGCAACTGCGCAAATATAGGCCTGCTTCTTAAATCACAATATTTTTCTTAAAAAATGATGCCTGGCCTATAGCCGGGTAATTGGCTACCTTTGCTTTTTCTTACGCCGACGCTTATGATTATCCGGGAAGCGAAATTTCTGATGAGTAACTCCCGAGTGGAGCAGTGCCCCGACCCTACCATGCCTGAGTATGCCTTTATTGGCCGCTCCAACGTGGGAAAGTCGTCTCTTATAAATATGCTTACTGGTCAGAAGGGATTAGCCAAAACCTCTTCTCTTCCTGGTAAAACTCAGCTTATCAACCACTTCGTAATTAATAACGAATGGTTTCTAGTGGATTTACCAGGTTATGGGTATGCAAAAGTCAGTAAGGATGCGCGGGTTCAATGGGGCCGTATGATTAATTATTATTTACATAAAAGAGAGAATTTAACATGCGTATTTGTACTGCTTGATTCGCGCCATACGCCACAAGCGGTGGACCTGGAATTTATGGAATCATTGGGCGCTGGGGGAATTCCTTTTGTTATGGTTTTCACAAAAGCCGACAAACTTTCTGGCTCCCGCGCGCACCAAAACGTAGTGGACTACCTGCGTAAGATGGAGGAAACATGGGACGAGCTGCCGCGTCATTTTGTGACTTCAGCTGAAGAAAAAACAGGGCGAGACGAAGTACTCAATTTCATTGAGGAGGTGAATCGCCAACTGGCCGAAGAGGCACAGAATGCCTAAATTGGCCCTGTAATTGCCTTACCTAGGCCAGGTCATTCTTTCTTGTATTTTCCTCTCTTTTAGCTCTTCATGAAAAAGCTTCCCCTTCTACTGGGTATAGGCCTAGCCGCTCTCACAGCTCCGGCCATGGCTCAAACCAAAGCCCCCGCTCCCGCACAGGAAGCTCCGGCACATGCGGCCAAAGTTATTCCGGTGGCCGAGTACTATCCTGGCGGCCAAGAGGCCATGTATGCCTTCATCGAAAAAGAACTGAAGTATCCGATTCTGGCTCGTCGTAACCGCATTCAGGGCCAATGCATTGTGAGCTTCACGCTCAATACCGATGGTACCATGTCGGGTATCAAGCTGGTGAAGCAAATTGGCGGTGGTTGTGGCGAAGAGGCCCTGCGGGTGGTGCGTTTGCTGAAATTCAACAAGCCTGACTATGCCGTGCTAACCAGCTTGCCTATTGTATTTAAACTGCCGGCTCCGGGCCAAGCAGCCGCTACTGAGTAACTTTGCACTTTCAACAACTGTTTTTCCTATGCCCTACGACCTGAAGGAAGTTGCCGCTATTAGCGGAATGCCCGGTCTGTACCGTCTTCTGAAGCCTACCCGTGCGGGTGTTATCATTGAAGCGCTTGACGAGCGGGGCACCCGCTCTGTGGCCTCGGCCCGCAACAAGGTATCACTGCTGCACGAAATCTCTATCTACACCCAGGATTACGACCAGACGGTTCCGCTGACGGAAGTGTTTGACCGTATTTACCAGAAGTACGGCACCGATCTGCCGTTGTCCAACAAATCGGACGACCGGGACCTGACGGCTTTCATGGGCGACATTATTCCGGATTATGACCGCGACCGGGTGTACATGTCCGATATCAAGAAGCTCGTGACCTGGTACCGCGCCGTAAGCACCCGCCTGGAGTATCAGGCTCCAACTGCGGAGGAAACGACTGAGGAAGCTTCTGCTGATACCGCTTCGGCTCCTGCCAAGGCAAAGAAAAAGGCCGGCAAGAAGGATGATGAGCCTGCCAAGGACGAGGCCATGAGCACGGCCGGCATCATTCCTGCCACCGAGGAAACCAACGCCGAAGGCAACCCGGAAGCAGCGACTTCCGCTAAGAAAAGCAGCAAGAAAAAAGCGGAGTAACGCTTTCTTCTTCCCAGAAAGAAATAAAAAGCCTCCCGAAGCATTTCGGGAGGCTTTTTATTTCTTGGGGTGGTTGGATAGTGGCCTAGCTGTTGGCTACCGCATCGTGGGAGTGTTCCTTGGCCAGCAGCTCTTCGGCTTTGTCTACCAGCTCGGGCGAGCCAATGAAAAGCGGGCACCGCTCGTGCATATCGCGGGGTTCAATTTCCATGGTGCGCTGGCGCCCGTTGCTGGCTTTTCCGCCGGCCTGTTCTACAATAAACGCCAATGGATTGCACTCATACATCAGGCGCAGCTTGCCGTTGGGAGCTTTTGCCGTGGGCGGATAAATATAGATGCCGCCTTTCAGCAGGTTCCGGTGGAAATCGGCTACAAGGGAGCCAATATAGCGCGCCGAGAAGCTGTTGTCCTTGCAGTAGGCCACAAACTCCGTTACGCCTTGTGAGAAAGACTCTGAGCTGCCTTCATTTACGGAATAAACAGCACCCGTTTTGGGAGTCAGGATATTCGGGTGCGAAAGGAAAAACTCACCCAGGGAAGGCTCATACGTGAAGCCGTTTACGCCATTGCCGGTGGTGTACACCATCATGGTGCTGGAGCCATAAATAACGTAGCCGGCAGCCACCTGGTGCGTGCCGGGCTGCAGGAAATCCTGGCTGTTGCCCTCACTGCCGGTGGGTGATACGCGGCGGTAAATGCTGAAGATTGTCCCGATGCTTACGTTAACATCAATGTTGGAGGAGCCATCTAGGGGGTCAATGGCCACTACATACTTGCCTTGGGTGTTGCCGGTCTGGATAACGTCCTCATCCTCTTCGGAGATGATGGTGCAGACTTCACCGCCATTGCGCAACGCCCTGATGAAGCGAATGTTAGCAATAACATCGAGCTTCTGCTGGTCTTCGCCCTGTACGTTCCGGTTGCCGTAGGCGCCGGCAATATCAATGAGGCCTGAACGGTTGATTTCGCGGTTCACGATTTTAGCGGCCAGCGCAATATCGCGCAGCAGCTGGGAAAGCTCGCCGGTGGCATAAGGAAAGTCCTCCTGCTTGCGCATGATGAAACGGTCCAGGGTGGTGCCAACGGGTAGCGCCAATTTGTCGTGGTGATTCATAAGAAAGTGGGATGTGCGGGTGGTGGGTGTCCAAAATTACATCTTTCTTCCGGGCTTTGAATAAGCTGAATAAGGCAGCTCCTGATCTGGTGGGCTATTTCACACCGAAGAAAAGTGGCCTAGGGAGGTTTCGGTCACCAGGAAAACGAAGTTCTGAAACAGGCCACTCCGCGTGCAAAAAGTCGCGCGTATATGGGCCCTTGTTGGTCTTCGCCCTACATTTGAGGCCATGCAAAACTCGCATCCTCTACACGTATATAAGTTTGGCGGTGCCTCGGTGAAAGATGCCGCCGCTATTCGTAACCTGCGCCACATTGTGCAAACGACGGGAGTTGGCCGGCAGTTGCTCATTGTGGTTTCGGCGATGGGCAAAACGACCAATGCGCTGGAAGATCTTTTTCAACTGGCCTACAGCGGGCAGGAATATGGTGAGAAACTAGCCCAGCTTACGGCTTTTCACCAGGGAGTAGCCCGTGAGCTGTTTGCCGGAGCTGATGACCCGCAGGTACAGGAACTGCTTGTGCAACTCCAGGACCGGCTCGCAACGCTTACGCCCCATGATGACTACGACAAACAGTACGACCAGATAGTCAGCTTCGGGGAATTGCTGGCTACGCGCATTGTGGCGCGGGCCCTGGATGCGAAGTGGCTTGATTGCCGTCCGCTGCTGCGCACCGACCATACTTGGCGGGAAGGCCGCCTCGACTGGCCTACGACGGAACGCAACCTCCGCGCGGCGCTGCCCTCCTTGTTGCAGCAGGGCTCCGTCGTGACGCAGGGTTTCCTGGGCGGTACACCCAGCGGCCATACTACCACACTCGGCCGGGAAGGATCTGACTACACTGCCGCCATACTGGCCTATTGTCTCGATGCCGCGGCGGTTACGATCTGGAAAGACGTGGCCGGGTTGCTCAATGCCGACCCTAAAGTGTTCCGCGATACTGTGCGCTACCCTGAGGTCAGCTACCAGGAAACCATTGAAATGGCTTATTACGGGGCTTCGGTTATTCACCCCAAAACCATTAAGCCGCTGGCCGTACGCCAGATTCCGCTGTTGGTAAAGTCGTTTCTGGACCCCACGGCCGAGGGCACCAAGATTCATAATTGCCGCCATAGCCTGCTGGTACCGGCCTACATCCGCAAAACCGGGCAGTGTCTGGTGTCTTTTGAGTCGAAAGACCTGACTTTTATCTCGGAGGAAAATCTGGAGGTGATTTTCGGCGCCCTAGCGCAAGTACGCCTCAAGATTCATCTGATGCAGAACTCCGCCATCAGTTTCTCCGTGTGCACCGACTTCTCGGCCTACCGACTGGAGAAATTGCTAGGCCTGTTGCGGGAGCAATTTTCCATTCATTACAACACGGGCCTCGATCTGTACACCATCAAAAACTACAACGCCGCCAGCATTCGTCGGCTTACCGAAGACCGGGAGCTTCTGCTGGAACAACGTACACGTCAGACGTTTCAGTTCGTATGTCGCACCGATACCCACGAGCACCTGCGCTGATAGGTCTAGGGCCAAAGGGCCTTTTACTGAGCAGCCGACTTTAGGCTGAAAAGCGCTTTTCTGACGCTTCTGCAAACATTACTTGCCCGCTTGAAGCGTATCTGCGTATCTTTGCGGAGAATCATTCTTATCTGGTGAGCCTTTCTTCTGATCCTGTTTTCTCGTCTGCTCTGCCCACGCATGGGCAGTTGCGTGGCCGTTTGACACAGGCAGGCCTTCGCGCCACCCGTCAGCGCCTCGTGATTCTGGAAAGCCTGCTGGTACTGCCGGGGCATCCTACAGCCGAGCAGGTTCATCGGCGGGTTGCGGCCCAGTCGCCGACTATTTCGCTGGGCACGGTGTACAAGGCGCTGGATTCCTTTGTGGCCGCCGGGCTCACGCGGCGAGTGGCTTCGGCCGAAGGCTCTTCTAGGCGCTACGATGCTGACTGCTCGGAACACCATCATTTGTTTTGCACCGCTACGCAGGAGATAATCGACTACTGCGACCCGCAGCTGGACCAGCTCATCCGGGAATTTTTCGCCGAGAGAGGCCTACAGAACTTCCAGCCCCACTCCTTTTCTCTCCACATCACGGGCGTGAAAAACCAAGGCTGAGCTTCAGCATCCAGCATCTTTCTCCTTGATGCAGCCGCGGCTCCTCTCCTTTTCAACTGACTTACTTTACCTTTTTTACTTAAAATCTGAGACTCATGGCAGTTCTTGTTGGCAAACGCGCTCCTTCTTTCAAAGCCACCGCTGTTATCGACAGCGAGTTTGAGGAGGAATTTTCTCTCGACCGTTACCTGGGCAAGAAGCACGTCATTTTCTACTTCTATCCCGCCGACTTCACGTTTGTGTGCCCAACTGAAATCATCGCGTTCCAGGATCGTCTGGCCGATTTCGAGGCAAAAGGGGTTGCTATTGTTGGCTGCTCCACTGACACGCACTTCTCGCACTTCGCCTGGCTGCAAACCGCCCGCGACAATGGCGGTATTGAAGGCGTAACGTACCCGCTGGTGGCTGATGCTACCAAGACCATTGCGGCTAACTACGACGTATTGGGCGGCCACTACGACTACAACGAGGCCGGCGAAATGACCTTCGTGGGTTCTCCCATGGCCTACCGTGGTCTGTTCCTGATCGACAAAGACGGCATTGTGCGCCACCAGGTAGTAAACGACGGTCCGCTGGGCCGCAGCATCGATGAAGCCATGCGCATGGTAGACGCGCTGCAGTACTTCGAGAAAAACGGCGAAGTATGCCCCGCAAACTGGGAAGAAGGCAAAGAGGCCATGGCCGCAACCCGCGAGGGCGTAGCCAACTACCTCGGCAAACAGGCCGCTCACTAAGCGCCCTCGGTCTTCTAGGCCACTTGTTGCTCCAGAAAAAAGCCTCAGCCTAAGCGGTTGGGGCTTTTTTGATGGGTATACCGGGAAGGAAGCAGAACCGCTTACTTTTGCACCATGATTCTTCGCCAAGCCACAGCTGCGGACGTTCCGCAGATTGGGCAGCTCTTTTACGATACCATCACGCAGGTAAACTCCCGCGACTACTCGCTGGCCCAGGTAGAGGCGTGGCGTGGAGGCTGGCAGAATACGGCCGGATGGGAAGAGAAAGTAGCGGCGCAGCATTTTCTGGTGGCCGAAGCACCTGATGGAAGCTTGTCGGGCTTTGGCTCCCTCTGCCCCACCACTGGCCTGCTCGACTTTCTGTTTGTGAGTGCCCACTGCCAGGGCCAAGGCATTGCCCGGCAGCTTGTGCAGGCATTGCTAGGCCACGCTACCGCGCTCGGCCTTACGGCCGTGCACACCGAGGCCAGCCTTACTGCACGGCCCTTTTTTGCGCACTGCGGCTTCCAGCAGGTGCAAGAGCAGCAGCCCATCATTCGGGGCGTTGCCTTAACCAATTTCCGTATGGTCAAGCCATTGGCCGTCCCTCCACTTTCTACGCCTCTATAACCGTTGCTTTTCCTTTATTCAGTTGGTGTGCGCGCCTATGCCTTGCTGCTGCAGCTAGTAGCTCCCTTTGTGCCGAAAGCAGCACGTTGGGTGGAAGGCCGGCGTGGGCTCCTAGGCTACATCCGGGAAGCGCTGCGCCACGAAACGGCGCCGCTGGCCTGGTTTCATTGCGCTTCTCTGGGCGAGTTTGAACAGGGCCGCCCCCTCATGGAGGCATACGCCGCCCAATATCCGCAGCACAAAATTGTGCTCACGTTCTTCTCGCCTTCCGGCTACGAGGTGCGCAAAAACTGGGCAGGTGCGGCTTACGTGTTCTATTTGCCTTTGGATACCGCTTACAATGCGCGCACCTTTCTGGATGCAGTGCAGCCCAGGCTGGCGGTATTCGTGAAGTATGAATTCTGGTATTACTTCCTGAGTGAGCTAAAACGCCGCCAGATCCCGACCATCAGCGTATCGGCTATTTTCCGGCCCGAGCAGAACTTCTTCAAGCCCTGGGGCGGCTTCTTCCGCCGGATTCTGGGCAATTTCACCCACATCTTCACCCAAAATGAAGAATCGGTACAGCTGCTGCGTGCGGTGGGCCTGAAACAAGCCAGCCGCGCCGGCGATACGCGCTTTGATACGGTAGTACGGACGGCTGAGGCGCAGCCCCGCTCCCTGCCCGTAGTAGAAGCATTCGTGCTGGATTTTGCGCCCGTGTTCATTATCGGCAGCAGCTGGCCCGAAGACCTGCCCACGCTCACGCCATTGCTGGAGCAATACCAGCAGCAGCTCCGCTTTATTGTGGCGCCCCACGAAATCAGCGAAACTAACCTGCGCCTTGTAGAGCAAGCGTTGCCCAACCAGGTGGTGCGCTACTCCCAGGCCGATCTGGCTACCGTAGGCCAGTTTCGGGTGCTGCTGATGGACAACGTAGGCCTGCTTAGCCAGCTCTACCGCTTTGGCGAGTACGCGTACATTGGCGGTGCCTTCGGCAAAGGCCTGCACAATACGCTTGAGGCGGCGGCCTTCGGCTTGCCCCTCTTCTTCGGACCTACCTTCGATAAATTTCAGGAAGCCAAAGACCTGGTAGAGCTCAACTGTGCTTTTCCCATCGAAAAGCCCGGCGACCTACTCCGTAGCTTCGGGTTTCTTTACAATGACGAATCGGCCAGGCTGCGGATTCTCGACGACAGCCTCGAATATGTTCACCACAGCAGCGGAGCCACGGCCCGCATCATGCGCTGGCTTGAAGGTGAAGTGGTGAGCTAGTGAAATAACGAGATGAATTTTCCATCTGTGCCACTTGCGCAGTCTAGGCCAGTAGAACCTAAATCTCACCCATTCACTAGCGCCCCATCTCACCACTTCACCATTTCACCACTTCCCTCATGACAGGTATTGTTGT